>JAGWSF010000043.1 GCA_028876385.1 Acidobacteriota bacterium
ATGCTGAACGTCCCCTTTGCGATCGCCGACGCCACCGCCCTCACCGAGGCCGGATACGTGGGCGAGGACGTGGAGAACATCCTCCTCAAGTTGATCCAGGCGGCCGACTACGACGTCAAGAAGGCCGAGACCGGGATCATCTACATCGACGAGATCGACAAGATCGCCCGCAAGAGCGAGAACCCCTCGATCACCCGTGACGTGTCGGGCGAGGGCGTCCAGCAGGCGCTGCTCAAGATCCTGGAGGGCACCACCGCGTCGGTGCCACCGCAGGGGGGGCGCAAGCACCCCCACCAGGAGTTCATCCAGATCGACACGACCAACATCCTGTTCATCTGCGGAGGAGCGTTCGCCGGCCTCGACCGGATCATCGACTCCCGGCTGGGTCGCCAGGGCATCGGCTTCCGGGCCGAGATCCGCCGGGCCGAGGAGCGGGCCGAGGGCGACCTTCTGGCCCAGGTGCTCCCCGAGGACCTGTTGAAGTTCGGTCTCATCCCCGAGTTCGTCGGCCGGCTGCCGGTCATCGGGGCGGTCTCCAACCTCGACGGCCCGGCCCTGGTCCGCATCCTCGTCGAGCCCAAGAACGCCCTGATAAAGCAGTACCGCCGGGTGTTCGAACTCGACAACGTCGAGCTGGTCCTCTCCGATGACGCCCTCGAAGCGGTAGCCGAGCAGGCCCTGCTGCGGGGAACCGGGGCACGTGGCCTCCGGGCCATTCTCGAGGAGGTCCTGCTCGAGGTGATGTACGACCTGCCGTCGCGCAGTGACATCGGCAAGTGCGTCATCGACCGGTCGGTGGTGCTGGAGCGGGTCGCCCCCACCCTGGTGCCGCGCACCGAAGGCATGCCCCGGGTCGCTCCCCGCAACCGCCGGGCCGCCTCCTGACGGTTTGACGGCTCTTCGAGCGGTCGCGCCCCTTTCGAGACCAGGTCGCGAGTCGGCCGTTGCCTGAATTCCCCAGCCTCGGCGACGCCCTGGCCTGGCTGGACAGCCACCAGAATCTGGAGCGCATGGTGGCCACCGTGGCCACCGGTCGCACGGTGCCGCCTGACCTGACCCGGATGAGGGCCCTCATGGATGTCCTCGGGCACCCCGAGGACTCGGCCCCGGTCATCCACGTCACCGGCACCAACGGCAAGACCTCGACGGCGCGCATCCTGACCTCCCTGCTCATGGCCAAAGGGTTGCGGGTGGGCACATTCACGAGCCCTCACCTATCGGCCATCAACGAGCGCATCGCCGCCGACGGCGTCCCCATCGACGACACCAGCCTCAAGGACCTGCTCTCAACACTGTCCGAACTGGAGCCGCTGGTGGTCGCGGCGCTGGAACAGGCCGATTCCGACGGAGCGCACAACGGGCCGGTGCGCAGCCGACCCACATGGTTCGAGTTGGTCGCCGCCGCGGCCTTCATGTACTTCGCCGACCGCCCCGTGGATGTCGTCGTGCTCGAGGTCGGCATGGGGGGGCGTTGGGATGCCACCAACGTGGCCTCGGCGTCGGTGGTGGTGGTGACCAACGTCGGGACCGACCACCTCGAGTTCCTCGGCCCGACCCGAGCCCACGTGGCGGCCGAGAAGGCCGGCGTCCTCGAGAGGTCGTCGGTTCTGGTGCTCGGCGAGCGGTCACCTGAGCTGATTCCGATATTCGAGGCCGAGGAGCCGTCCCAGCTGTGGTTGGTCGGTCGCGATTACGACTGCACCAGCAACCAGTTGGCGGTTGGCGGCCGGTCCCTCGACCTGCGGACCCCGGCTACCTCCTATGAAGGGGTGTGGCTGGATCTGCACGGCCCGCACCAGGGGCGCAACTTCGCCGGCGCCCTGGCTGCCGCCGAGGCCTTCTTCGACTCCCCCCTCGACGACAAGATCGTTCGTGAGGCGGCGGCCACCGTGTCGTCGCCGGGGCGCATGGAGGTCGTGCGGCGCTCGCCGCTGGTCGTGCTCGACGGGGCCAAGAACCTGGAGGGCGCGGCGGCGGCCGCCGCGGCCGTGGCCGAGGAATTCGGCCGGACCCGCTCGGTGGTGCTCGTGGTCGGCATGCTGGCCGGGGCGGCCAAGCAGCCGGTGGCCATGCTGGAGGCTCTCGGGGTGGGATCCCCGGCCGTCCGGGTCCGCCTCGTGGTGGCCTGCCCGGCGCCCTCGCCGAGGAGCGTGCCGGCCGCCGAGGTGGCCGAGGCGGCCCGGATGCTCGGCTGCGAGGCGGTCGAAGCCCCCGATGTGCCCGAGGCCCTCGACATGGCTTTTGCCGACGCCGGCGACGACGACCTGGTCCTCGTGACCGGGTCGCTGTACGTGGTCGGAGCGGCACGCAGCGCGCTGGCGGTCAGCGCCGACCGATGAGAGTGGGGTGGGAGATGGCTCGACGGGACGGGCCGCAACCGACTCTCGACGGTCCCTTTAGGGAGCGATTACATATGAAACACAATCAGGTGGTCCAGAAAGTCGAGGTAGAGAGTCGAGGGTTGGGCCAGGGATGGGCGGCGATCGAGCCCATCCAACCGGCCCTGGTCGCCCGGCGCGCCGCGCCGGCCTGTGGCGCTCGGGAAGCGGCTAGCCTCCCGGCCTCGTGAACACGACCGACGCCCACGATTCCACCCGCACCCTCGTCATCTGCAAGCCCGACGCCGTCGAGCGCGGCCTGTCGGGCGAGATAATCGCCCGCCTCGAGCGCAAGGGGCTACGGCTGGTCGCGGCCGAGTTGCGCCGACTCGACCGCGAGACGGCAGCCCGTCACTACGCCGAGCACGAAGGCAAAGGCTTCTACGAGGATCTCCTGGCCTTCATCACCCGCTCGCCAGTGATGGTCATGGTGGTCCAGGGGCCCGCCGATACCTGGCAGATCGTCCGCCAGATGATGGGGGCGACCAATCCGGCCAACGCCGCCCCCGGAACCATTCGTGGGGACCTGGCTATCGACACCGGAGAGAACCTCGTACACGGGTCCGACAGCGCAGAATCTGCGGCCCGCGAGATAGCCATCTTCTTTCCGGGTCTAAGCTGACAGCAAAAGGGCCGGAACAGTAGCGCACAGCATTTCGACACGGGTGGACCCTCTCACCCGCGCCGACTAGCCTCGCAGCGGTATCCGACCTCCGCAGCCCCCTCGAAGGAGGCCTTTTCCATTGTCGGACAACTTCTTCGCCGGCTTCTTCGGCCGTGACATGGCCGTCGATCTCGGCACCGCCAACACATTGGTGTACGTCCGTGGGAGAGGCATCGTGCTCAACGAGCCCTCGGTGGTCGCAGTCAACACCAAAGATGATCGTCCCTTGGCCGTCGGTATGGAGGCCAAGCGGATGATCGGGCGGACCCCCAGCCACATCCAGGCCATACGGCCCTTGCGCGACGGGGTGATCGCCAACTTCGACATATGCGAGAAGATGCTCGCCTACTTCATCCGCCGGGTGCACGGTCCCCGCAAGTTCGCCAAGCCCCGGATGGTCATCTGCGTCCCCTCGGGTATCACCGGGGTGGAGCAGCGGGCGGTGCAAGAAGCCGCCGAGTCGGCGGGCGCCCGCAAGCCCGCCTTCATCATCGAAGAGCCGATGGCCGCCGCCATCGGGGCCGGCCTGCCCGTCCATGAGCCCACCGGGAACATGGTCGTCGACATCGGCGGCGGCACCACCGAGGTGGCGGTGATATCGCTCGGTGGCATCGTGACCAGCCAGTCCGTACGCATCGGCGGTGACGAGCTCGACGAGGCCATCATCCAGTTCATCAAGAAGGAATACAGCCTGGCGCTCGGCGAGCGCACCGCCGAGGAGATCAAGATCGCCCTCGGCTCGGCCTGCCCCCTCGAGGAGGAGTTGCACGCCGAGATCCGCGGCCGGGACCTGATCACCGGTTTGCCCAAGACCATCGTCACCACCACCGAAGAGATCCGCGAGGCCATCGAGGAGCCGGTCTCGGCCATCGTGGACGCGGTCAAGGTCACCTTGGACAAGACCCCGCCCGAGCTGGCCGCCGACATCATGGAGCAGGGCATCGTCCTGACCGGGGGAGGCGCGCTGCTCCACGGGATCGGCGCCCGCCTCATGTCAGAGACCGGGATGCCTATCATCATCGCCGACAATCCGCTTCACTCGGTGGCCATCGGGAGCGGGCAGTGCCTCGAGGAGTTCGAGGTGTTGAAGGGTGTGCTGATGTCCACGCAGAACCACTGAGCGCCGGCGATTGGCTCTGAGCGCGAGCCATCGGCCTCGATACCGCCGGGGAGTCAAACCCCCGGGGGGTGAAGGGGAAACCGCTTCTCGACCGGACCACCCGGAGCCGGACCATCCGGACTATTAGAACCTGACCGTCTGACCAGATCCTCAAGGGGTATCCGCCGCTCTTGGCCGCCTACCGCCGAAATTCGCGCACCCGCAACGTCCTGGCGGTGCTCGTGCTGCTGGCCCTCACGTTGGTGACCATCGACGCCCGCAGCCACGGTGGTGGGGCGTTGGGCCAGATCCGGTCCAAGGTCGCGGACGCCTTCTCGCCGCTGCAGCGGGCCACCCACGCGGCGTTGCGGCCCATCGGGAATTTCATCACCGGCGCCGTCGACTACGGGTCGCTCCGAGCTGAGAACGAGAGGCTGCGCCAGGAGTTGGCTCAGGCTCAGTCGCAGGCCGCGGTGTCCCAGGCCGAGCAGCAGCAGGCCGAACAGGTCCTGCACAACTACCAGCTCGATCGGGGAGTGCTCGGTGCCATCCCCATGGTGGCCGTCCAGATCATCCAGCAGGGACCGTCCAACTTCGACAACACGGTGACCGTCGACAAGGGCTCGGCCGACGGTCTGTCGCGCGGACAGCCGGTGCTGGCCGCCGGCGCCCTGGTCGGCACCGTCGTTTCGGCGTCCGCCCACATCGCCACCGTCGAGCTGGTCACCGACCCCAACTTTCAGGTCGGGGTGAGTCTGGCGGGGGGCAACGTGGGCTCGGCTCAGGGCGCCGGCCGCGGCCTGCCCATCAGGGTCCAGGTGTTCAGCACCAATCTGCCCGTCCCCGACAACAAGCGGGGGCAGGTGGTGGTGACCTCTGGCCTGTCCCTGGAGAAGTTTCCCAAGGGCATACCGGTGGGGAAGGTGACCAACATCTCCACCAGTCCCGGGGCGGTGGAGCCGGTCTTCTACCTGACGCCCATGGTGGACCCCCTGTCCATTTCATACCTCGACGTGGCCCTGTGGTCGCCGCAATGACCCGAACCGGTCTCGACCTGAAGTCGAGGGTTACACGGTGATCAGGCCGTGACCGACCTGATCCGGGCCCGCCTGCGCATCGGCCTGTTCCTGATTGCGGCCGTCCTCATCGAGACCACCCTCGGTTCGGACATGAGAGTGGCCGGGGTGGCACCGGACATCATGGTCCTGGTAGCCGTCTGCGCCGGTCTAACCGGGGGCACCCTGGCCGGGGCCTGGGTGGGCTTCTGGTCGGGCCTGCTGTTCGACATGTTCCTCACGGCCACTCCGGTGGGGCTGTCGGCGCTCACCTACTGCCTCATCGGCGCGGCCGTCGGGGCGCTGCGGGCCACCGTGGTGCAGGAGCGCCGTTCACTGCTGCCGTTGGCGGCCCTGGTCGGTACAGCGGCCGGGGTGCTGCTGTTCGTGGGCGCCGGCGACGTCCTCGGCCAGACCCAGCTTCTGGGTGCCGGGCGCGCCTGGCTCATCCGCGTCATGATCGTGGAGTCGTTGTGGAACGCCGTGCTGGCCCTGCCGGTCGGCTACCTCTACGCATGGGTGGCCAGAGGGTCGGCGGGCGCCGACCTGGTCGGGTCCCCCGTGGCCCGTCCCGCCGCCCCTATCGTGAAGTGACGAGTTGACCAACCCCGAAACGGCCTCCCCCCAGATGCGGCTCGCCATCCTGCTGGTGGTGGTGGCCTGCCTCTTCTCGGCCCTCCTGGCCCGCCTGTGGTTCCTCCAGGTGATCAACGCTCCCCAGGCCCGAGCGGTGGCCGCCGACAATGGCATCCGCACCATCTACATCCCCGCCCCCCGAGGCGAGATACTCGACGCCAACGGCAAGGTCCTGGTGGACAACGTCAACGTGCCGGTGATCGAGGTCGACCGTCAGCTCGCCGTCAAGGACCCGGCCATGATCTCCCGGCTGGCCGCCCTGCTCGGGGAGACCTCCAAGCAGATCCTCACCGCCGTCAACAACGACCAGTACAGCCCCTACGCCCCGGTGCCGATCGCCACCAACGTCACCCCGACGCAGATCCTCGACATCCAGGAGAATCAGGCCGAGTTCCCCGGGGTTCAGGCCACCTCCATCTCGGTCCGTCACTATCCCAACCCGTCGCTGGCGTTGGCCTCGGCCAACATCCTCGGCTACGTGAGCCAGATCAGCGGGGTCGAGCTGGCCAAGCTGAAGGTCTACGGCTACCAGCCCGGCGACCAGATCGGCCAGGCCGGCATCGAGGAGGAGTACGAGAGCTACCTGCGGGGCACGCCGGGGGTGGAGAAGGTTCAGGTCGACTCGGCCGGGCGGGTCCTCGGGCGGCTCAGCTACAGCCCGCCGGTGCCCGGCGACAACATCCGCCTCACCATCGATGCCAACGTTCAGGCCGTGGCCGTGGCCGCCATCCAGCAGGGGGAGGTGGCCGCCCGGGCCACCTTCGACAAGTACACCAACCGCAACTTCGCCGCCCCCGCCGGTTCGGCCGTGGTCGAGAACCCCAACACCGGCCAGATCATCGCCCTGGCCACCGACCCCACCTACGACCCCCGCCAGTTCGTCGGAGGCATCACCCAGGCCAACTACGACGCCTTGCTCCACGACCCGCGCTACCCGCTGCTCGACCGCACCATCCAGGGCCAGTACGCCCCGGGCTCCACGTTCAAGCTGGTGACCGCCACCGCCGGGCTGCAGTACGGGATCATCAACCCGGGCACCATCTTCAACGACACCGGCAGCATCACCATCGGGAACTTCGTCGCCCACAACGACAACGGCGCGGCCTACGGCCCCATCAGCCTGCCCATGGCCATAACCGTGTCGTCGGACAACTTCTTCAACACCATCGGGCTCGACCTGTGGTACGGCTACACCAACTACAACAAGTACGGCCCCGATGCCCTGCAGAACGTGGCCAAGCAGTTCGGCTTCGCCCAGCCCACCGGCATCGACCTGCCCAACGAGGCGGCCGGGAAGATCCCGACCCCGGAGTCTTACGTCAAGGACCACCAAACCAACCCGGCGGTGTTCCAGCAGTCCCAGTGGTTCCCCGGTAACAGCGACCAGGCGGCCATCGGCCAGGACGAGGACCTCGTGACCCCGCTGCAGCTGGCCAACGCCTACTCCATCTTCGCCAACGGGGGGACCCGCTACGCCCCCCTCCTGGTCAAAGACGCCGAGACGGCGTCGGGTCAGGTGGTGAAGCAGTTCGCCGCCAAGGTCACCGGATCGGTGGATATCCGCCCCGACTGGCGGGCCGCAATGCTGGCCGGCTTCCAGGGGGTGGTCAACAATCCGAGTGGTACCGCCTACGGGGTGTTCACCAACCCGCAGAACCAGGGCATGGACATAGCCGCCAAGACCGGCACGGCCCAGGTCAACGCCCCCCGACAGGCGACGTCGGTCTTCGCCAGCTTCGCCCCCGCCACCAAGCCGCAGTTCGTGGTCGACGCCATCATGGAAGACGCCGGCTACGGGGCTTCGGTGGCCGCCCCCGTGGTGCGGGAGATCTACGACGCCCTCTTCGGCCAGCCGCTCCAGCCGGTCGTCTACAGCGGGGCCGGTTCGGGGGGGCAGAACTGATGAAGTCAGGTGGTAGCAACCGATGATCGGTGACAAGCCAAAGCACCGCCAGGGCCACGCCCCGTCGATCTGGCGCCACTTCGACCTGGTCCTGGCCGCGGCCGCCGTCCTGATCGGGATCTTCGGCTGCCTGATGATCTATAGCGCCACCCGCGACCAGCTCCAAGCGGCCGGTGTCAGCCCCACCTACTACCTGAAGCGTCAAGCCGTCTTCTTGGTGATCGGTCTGGCCCTGATGGTGGGGGTGGCGGCCATCGACTACCGCCGGCTACGCGACTGGGCCCTGCTCATCTACGGCTTCACCGTCTTGATGCTCATGGCGGTCTACGCCGTCGGCCACAAGAGCAAAGGCTCCCAGGCCTGGTTCCAGGTCGGCTCGTACCAGATGGAGCCTTCGGAGTTCGCCAAGATCGGCCTCATCCTGGCCCTCGCCGCGTACTGCGCGGCGGCCAAGGGGACGCTGTCGGGGCGGGCGCTGGCCGTCGTGCTGGTCCTGGCCGGGGTCCCCTTCCTGCTCATCTACAAGCAGCCCGACCTCGGCTCGGCCCTGGTGCTGGCCGCTGTACTGGTCGCGGTGCTGCTCATCGGCGGAGTGTCGGGGCGTCACCTGGCCGTGCTCGGCGTGCTCACCCTGGTCATGGGATTCGGGGTGGTCCACTTCGGCATCCTGAAGAGCTACCAGCAGGCCCGGCTGACTTCGTTCGCCAACGCCCCGGCCCAGCCCAGCGCCAAGCTCCTGGCCACTCCGGCGGGGGCCAACGAGTACAACGTGGCCGAGGCCAAGATCGCCGACAGCAACGGCGGGGTGTTCGGCCAGGGGCTGTTCAAGGGGACCCAGACCAACCTCTCCTACGTGCCCGAGCAGCGCACCGACTTCATCTTCACCGCAGTGGCCGAGCAGCTGGGCCTGATCGGCTCAGCGGTGCTCCTCATGCTCTTCGTCGTGGTCATCTGGCGGACCTGGCGAGGAGCGGCCCTGGCCCGGGACCTGTTCGGGACCCTGGTGTGCGTCGGGGTGCTGGCCATGATCGCCTTCCAGGTATTCGAGAACATCGGGATGGCCGTCGGGATCATGCCCGTGGCTGGTATTCCATTGCCTCTGATGAGCTACGGAGGTAGTTCGGCTATTGCCACTCTGGCCGGGATCGGCCTGGTCATCTCGGTGCGCATGCGCCGCTTCGCCTGAGCCCGAACCCGTCGAAGGTGGATGGTGGGAATACCCGAGGTGGCGGAGGGGCCAACTTTTTCCCTGCCCGTCTAGAGTGGTCAGGGACATGACGTCCCTATGGCCCCGTATCGAACCGATGCTCGCCCACGTGGCCAAGCCGGCCCGCTACATCGGCTGCGAGGACGGCATGGTGGCCGAGGGCCCACTCGAGGGCCGGCTGTCCTGGCTGCTCATCTACCCCGACGCCTACGAGGTGGGGCTGCCCAACCAGGGCCTGCAGATCCTCTACGAGATCCTCAACGAGCGGCCCCACACCCGCGCCGAGCGGACCTACGCCCCGTGGACCGACATGGAAGCCCAGATGCGTCGGCGGGCGGTCCCGCTCTTCTCGGTCGACAGCCACCGGGCGGCCCGCGACTTCGACGTTCTGGCATTCAACCTGTCGGCCGAGTTGGTCTACACCAACCTGCTCAACTGCGTCGATCTCGCCGGGGTGGCGGTGCGATCCGACCAGCGGCGCCCCGATGACCCGCTCGTGGTGGCCGGTGGCCACTGCACGTTCAACCCGGAGCCGCTCGCCGACTTCGTCGACGCTTTCGTGATCGGCGACGGGGAGGAGGTGGTAGAGGAGCTGAGCTCGGCCATAGAGGTGTGGAAGGCCGGAGGGCGGACCGAGGGCTCCCGCCAGCGGCTGCTTCGGGACCTGTCCACCATCCCGGGTGTCTACGTTCCCTCGTGCTACGAGGTGGCCTACGACGGCCCCCGCCTGGTCTCGGTCACCCCCCGCTACCCCGAGACGCCGGCGCGGGTGGAGAAGCGCACCATCGCCGACCTGGCCTCCTGGCCCTACCCCCGACACCAGCTGGTGCCCATGACCGAGGTGGTCCACGACCGTCTCAACGTCGAGATCTTCCGGGGCTGTACCCGCGGCTGCCGATTCTGTCAGGCGGGCATGATCACCCGGCCGGTACGCGAGCGCCCCGCCGAGCAGGTCCTGCAGATGGTGTCCGACGGTCTGGCCCGGACCGGCTACGACGAGGTCAGCCTGACGTCGCTGTCGAGCGCCGACTTCTCGGGCATCGATTCGACCGTACGCTCCATCATCGACGATCCGGCCTGCCGTGGGCAGGTCTCGGTCAGTCTTCCCAGTCTGCGGGTGGACGCCTTCACCGTCGGCGTGGCCAGCCAGATCCAGAAGGTGCGCCGCACCGGCTTGACCTTCGCCCCCGAAGCCGGGACGTGGCGGATGCGCCAGGTGATCAACAAGTTGGTCCGCGAGGAGGACCTCTACGGGGCGGTGGAGTCGGCCTTCTCGCAGGGCTGGCGCCGGGTGAAGCTGTACTTCCTGACCGGGCTGCCCACCGAGACCGACGAGGACACCCTCGGTATCGCCGAGTTGGCCCGCAACTGTGTGGCCGTGGGCCGCCACCACCAAAAGAGCGTGTCGGTCACCGCATCGGTCGGTGGGTTCGTACCCAAGCCGCAGACCCCGTTCCAGTGGTTCGGGCAGGCGACCATCCCCGAACTGCAGCACCGCATCAACCTCCTGCGCGACGCCACCCGCCGCGACCGGGGGGTGCAGCTGCGCTGGCACGACCCCAAGGCGTCGCTGGCCGAGGGCATAGCCAGCCGGGGCGACCGCCGGGTGGGGGCGGTGATCGAGGAGGTGTGGCGCCGAGGCGGGGTCTTCCAGGAGTGGAGCGAGCACTTCTCGCTGGACCTCTGGGCCGAGGCCATGGCCCACCACGGGCTCTCGGCGGAGTGGTACGTCCACCGGGACCGGCCCCGCGACGAGGTCCTGCCCTGGAGCCACATCTCGGCCGGACTGCACGACGACTTCCTCTGGCAGGAGTGGGAGGACGCCCTCGTCGCGGCCGGCACTCCCGACTGCCGCTGGACCCCCTGCTACGACTGCGGGGCGTGCACCGGTTACGGGATCGAGCACGTGGTCGCCTCCAATGTGGCTCCGGCCGGAGGCAGCCAGGGCACCGGCCAGGATCTGCGGTCCGGCGGGGAGGTGCCGGTCTTCCTCCGGTCCAAGGCGGTGACGGGAGTGCAGGCGTGACTGATCGCGTCCGGCTGCGCATCCGCTTCTCCAAGCTGGGCAAGATCCGCTGGACCAGCCACAGGGACGTGGCTCGGATGTGGGAGCGGGCTTTCCGTCGGGTGGACCTACCCCTCGCCTACAGCGAGGGGTTCTCCCCCCGGCCCAAGGTCAGCTTCGGTTTGGCTCTCTCCACCGGCCACGAGTCGTTGGCCGAATTCCTCGATGTCGAGCTGAGCGGCTGGGACGGCGTCGAGTGGGACGGCCTCCCCGATCGCCTCTCGGCGGCCTTGCCGGTCGGCATCGACGTAACCGCCGTGGCCGTCCTCGAGCCCGGCACGCCGTCGCTTCAGGAGGCCGTCACGTCCTGCTCCTGGCGTTTCACGGTGGCTTCCGCCGAGGGTCACCCGCCGGTGGAGGAGGCCGAGGTGCGCCGCCGGGTGGCGGCTTTGATGAGCGCGTCGCGCTTCGAGGTGACCCGGTCGCGGAAGGGCACCGAAGTCACCGAGGACATCCGCCCCGGTATCTGCTCGCTCGAGGTGCAAGGCGGCGAGCCGGCTGGCACGGTGCTCACCGCCGAGCTGGTCGCGGCGCCGAGAGCGGTCCGCCCGGCCGAGGTGGTCACCGCCCTCGGGCCCGGTCTGGAGGAACGTGACGTTCGCCGGACCCACCAATGGATTCAGTGCCAGGACGCGCCCCGGGAGCCGCTGCTCGCGGCCCCGGAGGATGCGCCGGTGGCGCCGCACGCCCTGGAGCGTGCGTCATGAGAAAGGCTTTCTTGTCATGTCGGACGACACATTTTCCGGTCCCCGGACCGCCGGTTCCGAGTCGGCTGTCACCGCCTCCGAGAGCGGTTCGGCCGACCGGTCGCCGTCTCAGTCGCTGACCGCGCCGGCGGCGCCCCCACCCGGCCCCGGTTCTGCTCCTTCGCCCGAGGCGGGGGCGAGGAGCGCGTCGGGGGAGGGCCCTACCCCGGGCCCGACCCCGGGTTCGGAGACCGACGAGGGGGACGGCGACGGCGACGGCGGTGCCGCCCGGAAACGCCGGCGCCGGGGTAGCCGGGGCGGACGTAGCCGCGCCCGGTCGGGGGCGGGGGCTGAGGATGCGGGCCCCGACGATGAGGAGGGGGAGCGACCGGGCGGCGACGCCGGGGCTGCTCCCCGGTCGAAGGAGCGCACGCCGAGCGATGCCGGGCCACCGTCGCGCCAACCGGCGCCTCGCGTTGCGCCGGTCTCGGCCGCCGAGACCCCGTCGAGCACCTCCGCGGTGGACACCAGCGCCCCCCTGGTCCCGACCATCCCCCCGCCGAGGCCGAGGATCGGCGACACCCGCCCGGCGCCGGCCACTGTCGCGCCTTCGGGAGGTTCCCGGAGCCCGGCGGCCGGGGCCGGGTCGTCGGGCACCGGGTCAGCGTCCGGGTCCGGGACCGGCGGCTCCGGCCGGGGGCGGCGGGATGGGGGCGGCGGTCAGGAAGGCGCAGCAGGTTCACCGGCGGAGCCGGGAGGCCGCCGGCGCCGACGTGGGGGCCGGGGTAAGCCCACCTCGGGGCCGGCTCCGGCCGGGCGTCCGGTCGAGGCGGTACTGGTCGACGAGCCGGTGGAGGTCGACGAGGAGACCCTCGAGCGGCGCAAGGGCCGCGAGCGCAAGGGTCGGCCGGTGGGGCGCTACACCATGGTCGTGCACTCCGGCCGGGAGGCCATCCAGATCGCCGTCCTCGAGGGGCGGTCCCTGATCGAGCACTACGTGTCGCGCCCCTCCGACGACGCCAACCAGATCGACGGGAACATCTATCTCGGCCGGGTGCAGAACGTGCTGCCCGGCATGGAGGCGGCGTTCATCGACATCGGCACCCCCAAGAACGCGGTCCTCTACCGGGGCGACGTGCGCTACGACAAGGACGACATCGAGTCGCCCTCAGGGGAGGGCGAATCCAAGCCGACGCGGGGGAAGATCCCCGGGCCGGCCCGCGACGCCCGCATCGAACAGTTGCTCAAGACCGGCCAGACCATCCTGTGCCAGGTCACCAAGAACCCCATCGGCACCAAAGGAGCCCGTCTCACCCAGGAGGTGTCCCTCCCGGGTCGCTTCGTGGTCCTGATCCCTCACAGCGACACCTACGGGATCTCCAAGCGGCTCGCCGATGACGAACGCAAGCGGCTGCGCCGCATTCTCGACGAGGTCCGCCCCGCCGGGCACGGTCTCATCGTCCGCACCGCGGCCGAGGGGGCCACCGCCGACGAGCTGCGCCGGGACGTGGCCCGTCTCACCCAGCAGTGGGAGCAGATCGACTCGATGGCCAGAGGCACCCGGGCCCCGGCCCTGCTCTACCGCGAGCCGGACATGGCGGTGCGGGTCATCCGCGAGGAGTTCAACCGCAACTACCGGGCGGTGATCATCGACGACCAGGCGCTCTACGAAGAGGTCCGCGACTACGTCTCGAGCATAAACCCCGAACTCGCCGACCGCATCGAGTGGTTCGGCGAGCCCGGCTCGGAGTCCGACGGCGACCCGCTGCCGGTCTTCGAGCGCCACCACGTCCACGAGCAGATCCACAAGGCTCTGGACCGCAAGGTCTGGCTGCCCTCGGGGGGGTCCCTCATCATCGAGCGGACCGAGGCGTTGACCGTCATCGACGTCAACACCGGCAAGAACGTCGGTACCTCCAATCTGGAGGAGACGGTCTTCCGCAACAACATGGAGGCGGCCGAGGAGATCGCCCGTCAGCTGCGGCTGCGTGACATCGGGGGCATCATCGTCATCGACTTCATCGACATGGAGATCGCGGCCAACCGCAACGAGGTCATCAAGACCTTCCGCGCCGCGCTGGCCCGGGACAAGACCCGCACCCAGGTCTTCGACATCTCCGAGCTGGGCCTGGTCGAGATGACCCGCAAGCGCATCTCCGAGGGCCTGGTCGAATCCTTCTCCGAGACCTGCCCCACCTGCGGGGGGCGGGGCATCGTCTTCGACGAATCACTGCTCTAGCCGCAGCACCAAATGCTAGCATGAAATGCTAGCATTTGAGTATGGCTTCATCCCGAGCGACCTTCACCATCGACGACGATCTGGCCGATCGCGCCCGCCAACTCGGGATCAATATCTCCGCCGCGGCCCGTCAAGGAGTGGCTGATGCGGTTCGTGTCGCCTTAGCCCGGTCGGACCGCCAGGCCTACGAGCGGCGTCCCGAACGCCCTGACCGGTTCTGGAGCGATGTCGAGGCATGGGGGGAGGAGTGAGGCGGGGGGAGCTCTGGCTGGCCGAGGTCGGTCGTAAGCGTCGGCCGGTCCTGGTATTGACGCGCTCCGAGGTGATCGACATACGCCAGCTGGTGACGGTGGCCGAGGTAACCACCTCGATTCGGGGCTTGGCCGCCGAAGTTCCCCTTGATCATATTGAGGTCGGGCTGGATCGACCCTCGGTCATCAACTGCGACGGTATCCATACGGTCGCCCAAGCCGCGCTGAGCGGCCCTGTCGGGGCGATCGACGAGGACGTCATGCGGAAGGTGTGTTCGGCGATGAACTATTCGCTGGGTTGCTGAGGACTGGCGGGGCCGTTGGCTGGTCACCTCACGAGGAAGTGACCCGTGACCGTGCCGAGCGATACCGCCGCCGCCGATCCGCTAGTCTGTACCGTCCGGACACCGAGGAGCTATAGAGATGACAGGCGAACGCTCATCGCATTATGCGGTGATCAAAACCGGCGGCAAGCAGGAGCGCGTCGAAGAGGGTCAGACCCTCTCGGTGGAGAAGCTCGTAGCGGCGTCCGGAGACGAAGTCAGCTTCCATCCCATCCTGCTCGTCGACGGTGACCGCGTGCTGTCGAGCGCCGCTGATCTGGCCGGCGCCACCGTTTCGGCCCGGGTGGTCGGGGCGGCCAAGGGGCCGAAGATCAAGGGCTTCACCTACAAGCCCAAGACGCGTGGACGCAAGGCCTGGGGTCACCGCCAGAAGTTGACCACCATCGAGATCACCGGTATCAGCGCGGAGGCCAAGTAGATGTCCAAGACCAAAGGTGGCGGTTCCACCCGCAACGGGCGCGACTCCGAGGCCAAGCGCCTCGGTGTGAAGGTGTTCGACGGCACCGCCGTCACGGCTGGGTCGATCATCGTGCGCCAGCGCGGGACCCGCTTCCACCCCGGGGAGAACGTCGGGCGGGGCGGCGACGACACCCTGTTCGCCCTCGCCGACGGCAAGGTCAAGTTCGGCAGCCGCAAGGGTCGCAAGCTGGTCGACATCCTCCCAGAGGTATAGGCACCGGCCCGGTCCGCCGGGCCACTGCATCATGTCCGCATTCGTAGACGAAGCCCAAGTTCATGTCAAAGGCGGTGACGGGGGCGCGGGCAGCGTTTCTTTCCGTCGCGAGGCCCATGTGGCCAAGGGCGGACCGGACGGCGGCGACGGAGGCAAGGGCGGCGACATCTGGTTGGTCGCCGACCGCAACACCGCTTCGTTGTACGGCTTCCGTGACCACCCCCACCGCCGGGCCGGCAACGGCGTGCACGGCATGGGCAAGGCCCGCCACGGCCGGGCCGGCGCCGATCTCGAGGTGCCCGTCCCGCAGGGCACCGTGGTACGCGACGCCTCGGGGGCGGTGCTGGCCGACCTGGCCGCCGAGGGCGACCGGTGGCTGGCCGCCCGGGGCGGTCAAGGAGGCCGGGGTAACGCCCGTTTTCTGTCCAATCGCCGCCGGGCCCCGGCTTTCGCCGAGCAGGCCGAGATCGGCGAGGAGCGCTGGCTGGACCTCGAGCTCAAGCTGATGGCCGACGTGGCCCTGGTCGGCTTCCCCAACGCCGGTAAGAGCACCCTGATCTCCCGCATATCGGCAGCCAAGCCCAAGATCGCCGACTACCCCTTCACCACTCTCGAGCCCAACCTGGGGGTGGTCCGCTTCGAAGAGCACGAGTTCGTGGTGGCCGACATACCCGGCCTCATCGAAGGAGCCAGCGAGGGACGCGGCCTCGGCCACCGCTTCCTACGCCACATCGAGCGGGCCCGGGTCCTGGTGATCCTCCTCGACCTGGTCAGCGCCGACGGCCGCCCCCCAGCCGCCCAGGAGGCCATCCTGCTCGACGAGCTGGGCCGCTACCAGCCCGAGCTGCTCAACCGGCCCCGCCTGGTCGTCGGGTCCAAAGCGGATGCCGCGGCGGAGGTGGAATGGAACGGGGACCGGATCTCGGCGGTGACCGGCGACGGCCTGCGGCCGCTCCTCGGGGCCATGGCCGAGGTGGTGGGACGCGCCCGCGCCGAGCTGGGCGCGGCCCGGCGCTTCGTCATCCACCGTCCCGAGCCGGCCGGTGTGACCGTCGGGCGCGACCACGACGGATCGTGGATCGTCACCGGCCGCCCGGCCGAGCGGGCCGTGGCCCTCTCCGACATCACCATCCCCGAGGCCCTGGAGTACGCCCAGTCCCGTCTGAAGAGCCTGGGCGTGGACCGGGCCCTGTCCAAGGCCGGCGCCCGCCCGGGGGACACCGTGCGGATCGCCTCATTCGAGTTCGAGTACCAGCCCGACCAGTAGGCCGGTCGTGGTCGTACGTGGCAGTGTCGGGCGGTTGGTGGTTGGGGCGCGGCGTGGGTCCAATATCCTCACTGCTGAGATGAACCTCGCCGCCCCACCGGGTGCTCGTCGATGACCGGCCGCCTGGTGGTGGCCAAGATCGGTACCTCCTCGCTCACCGACGAGCGGGGTCGCATCGTCGACTCGGCCATCGAGAAGCTCTGCGGCGAGGTCGCCGACCTGAAAGCGGCGGGGGAGCGGGTCGTGGTGGTCACGAGCGGGGCCATCGCCGCCGGTCTGCCGGTCCTCGGTCTCGGGGACAAGCGGCCGTCTGACCCCGCCGTCCTCCAAGCGGTGAGCGCCGTGGGCCAGGCCCACCTGGTCGACCGCTACAACCGGGCCCTGGCCGCCCACGGTCTGGTGGCCGGCCAGGTCCTCCTGGCTCCGCTCGACTTCGTGGACCGCCGGCAGTACCTGCACGCCCGTCAGACCCTGCAGGTGCTGCTCGACCTGGGCGTCGTCCCGGTGATCAACGAGAACGACGCGGTCGCCGACGACGAGATCCGCTTCGGGGACAACGACCGGCTGGCGGCCCTGGTATCCCACCTCCTCGCCGCCGACCTGCTCGTCCTGCTGACCGATCAGGTCGGCCTGCTCACCGGCGATCCCCGGCTCGACCGCGAAGCCTCGCTCATCGAGGAGATCGTGGCCGTGGACCACACCCTGGAGGCGCTGGCCGGCGGCGCCGGAACGGCCCGCGGCAGCGGCGGAATGGCCTCCAAACTGGGAGCGGCCAAGATCGCCGCCTGGTCCGGCGTCCGGGCGGTCATCGCCGCCGCGGCGCGCCCTTCGGTGCTGCGGGACGCCCTCGCCGGGGTGGCGGGGGTGGGGACCGTCTTCGTGCCCCGACCCGTCCGCCTCCCGGCCCGCAAGCTGTGGATCGCCTTCGCGGTGGGGGCCGCCGGCAAGATCATGGTCGACGACGGGGCCCGCCAGGCGTTGACCCTCCGAGGGGTTTCCCTGCTGCCGGCCGGGGTGACCGGCGCCGAAGGCACCTTCGACGCCGACGACGCCGTCGAGTTGGCCGGCCCCGACGGGGAGGTGTTCGCCAAGGGGCTGTCCCGCCATTCCGCCGCCGAGGTGCGTCGCCTGGCCGGCCGGCGCACCTCCCAACTGCCCCCCGACGTGGTGCCCGAGGTCGTGCACCGCGACGACCTGGTCCTCCTGCCGTGACCGGATCGGCCGGCCCGACTGGACGCTTCCTCCTGACCTGTCCCGATCAGAAGGGTCTGGTGGCCCGCGTCGCCGACTTCGTGTGGCGCCTCGGGGGCAACATCGTCGACGCCGATCAGCACACCGATGAGCAGGAGGGGGTGTTCTTCCAGCGCGTCGAGTTCCTCCTCGACGGCATCGACCTGCCCCGCCACGAGTTGGCCGAGAGGTTCGCCGGCCTGGCCGAAGAGTGCCGGATGGCCTGGCGCCTCTCCTTCTCCGACCGGTTGCTCAACGTGGCCGTCCTGGTCTCCCGTCAGGCCCACTGCCTCTACGACCTGCTGGCCCGTTGGAGGTCCGGGGATCTCGACTGCCGGGTCGTCGTCGTGATCAGCAACTGGCCCGACCACAGAGAGGCCGCCGAGCACTTCGGTGTCCCCTTCGTCGAGCTACCGGTGAGCGCTGAGACCCGGGAACGCCAGGAGGCCGAAATGCTGCGCGCCCTGGCCGGCTATGAGGTCGACCTCGTGGTGATGGCCCGGTACATGCAGATCCTGGGGCCGCCGGTGATTGACGCCTACCGCCACCGCATAATCAACATCCACCACTCGTTCCTGCCGGCCTTCGCCGGGGGCCGCCCGTATGCCCAGGCTCACGCCCGGGGAGTGAAGCTGATCGGCGCCACCGCCCACTACGCCACCGAGGACCTCGACGAGGGGCCGATCATCGACCAGGGCGTGACCCGCGTCTCGCATCGCGACTCGGTGGCCGACCTGGCCCGCAAAGGAAGGGACCTGGAGACCGCCGTCCTGGCCCGGGCGGTGACCGCCCACCTCGACGATCGGATCCTGGCCTACGGGCGCAAGACCGTGGTCTTCGAATGACGGCCCTGGCCGCCGGTCCTGGTCGCCGGCGGTGGTGGCTGGTCGTCGTGGCCGTGGTGGTGGGGGCGATCGTATTGTCCTCTTGCAGCGGGATCACCAGCATCATCGACACCCAGACGGCGCTGCAGAACGCCGGCTTCGGGTCGGTTCAGGTCAAGCCCGACGTCACCGCCAACACCCTGTCGGTGTCGGTCAGCGTGGACGCGCTGCCCGTGGAGGCCGACGCCCAACGGGTCGCCCTGGTGGTCTGGCAGACCTTCCACGAGCGCTTCGACCGCCTGAGCATCGCCGTCCACGGCGGGGGCCAGAGGGTCGACGAGAGCTTCACTTTCGGTCAACTCGAAGCGAGCCTGGGCGCCCGCGACCCCGCCTGGAACCGCACGTCGGTGGAAGCCGGGACGCGCTACTTCGCCTATCTGGTGATCGGGATCGTCGGCGGGGTCCTCGCCCTGGTGGTGGTCATCGTCCTGCTCGTACAACGGCGTAGACGGCGCCGCCGGCCGCCGTGGACGGGGGGCGCCCCCTGGCCGGGTTACCCCCCGGGTGGTTACCCGCCTGGTGCGGGTGGTGGTTACCCGCCTGGTGCGGGTGGTGGTTACCCGCCTGGTGCGGGTGGTGGTTACCCGCCTGGTGCGGGTGGTGGTTACCCGCCTGGTCCGGGTGGTGGCTACCCGCCCCCGGGGTACGGCCGACCCCCTGGTTACCCTGACCGTCCGCCGCCGGCCGACCCGCCCCGGCCCGGGCCCTGACCCCACCGGCACGGCGGTGGTCGCCCGGTCTGGCAGGATTGACCCGGTAAGAGACCCACGGGGAGGCGCCGAAGTGCAACTGGGAATGGTCGGTCTGGGCCGGATGGGCGCGAATCTGGTGCGCCGCCTCATGCGGAACGGTCACGAGTGCGTGGTCTTCGACGTCAGCTCCGGGGCGGTGGATGCTCTGGTCGGCGAAGGGGCGACGGGAGCGACGAGCATCGAGGACTTCGTGTCCAAGCTCGACAAGCCCCGCGCCGCCTGGGTGATGGTGCCGGCCGCCTACACCGGCGACACCGTCGACCGCATCGCCGCGGTCATGGAGCCGGGCGACATCATCATCGACGGGGGCAACTCCTACTACCACGACGACATCCACAAGGCCCGACAGCTGAAGGAGAAGGGCATCCATTACGTGGATGTCGGCACCAGCGGTGGGATCTTCGGTCTGGATCGGGGCTACTGCCTGATGATCGGCGGGGAGAAGGACGTGGTCGAGCACCTCGACCCGGTGTTCAAGACCATCGCCCCGGGGGTCGAGGCCGCGCCGCGCACCGAGGGTCGGACGGGCGAACCGTCGCCGGCCGAGCAGGGCTACCTGCACTGCGGGCCCAACGGGGCCGGCCACTTCGTCAAGATGGTGCACAACGGCATCGAGTACGGGCTGATGGCGGCTTACGCCGAGGGTCTGAACATCATCCACAAGGCCAACGTCGGCAACGATCCCAACGTGGCCGCCGACGCCGAGACCACGCCGCTGTCCAACCCCGATTACTACAAGTACGACATCGACACCGCCGAGGTGGCCGAGGTGTGGCGCCGGGGAAGCGTGGTCGCCTCGTGGCTGCTCGACCTCACCGCTCACGCCCTCTCGGTGGATCCCCAACTGGGCAGCTTCCACGGCCGGGTCTCGGACTCGGGTGAGGGTCGCTGGACGCTGATGGCGGCCATCGACGAGGCGGTGCCGGCCCACGTGCTGGCGTCGGCTCTCTTCGAGCGGTTCTCGTCGCGAGGCCAAGCCGACTACGCCGACAAGCTGCTGTCGGCCATGCGCAAGGAGTTCGGCGGCCACGACGAGAAGGCGTCGTAGGCCACCGTCCGTCGTTTGGGTTCAGCGTCGGCCGCGGCGGGACCGGTGGGCCGAGGCGCTGGCCCTGACCCGGATGTGGCGCCGGTTGGGTGGACCGGTGACCCAGGCCTGTCGCCGACGGCTGTAGACGACCAGCCGGCCGCCGCCACCGACGAGCAGCAGGGCAGCCAGTACCAGAAGCACGTCGTTGGCGCCGGTGAAGGCCAGACCCTGCGGGCCCGGCCCGGCGCCCGCCTGACGGACGGGGTTGGCGCTCACCAGGTGGCCGCCGGCGGAAGCGTTCCCCGCCGCCGACCCAGTGGCGCCTCCCCCGGTCACGGGGACCGCGGAAGGGGGGCTCGTGGTGGCCGGTGCGGTCGAACCGCCGGGGGTCGTCGTGGCGGTGGTGGTCGCCGGGCCGCCCGGCATCGAAGGGGTGGTCGTAGGGGTGGTGGTGACCGAGGTCGGGGCGCAGTAGGGAGGCGGCGGGGGGCAGGTCGTGGCCGTTGGCGCGCCGCCTCGGGCCCCGGCCAGCGCCGGCGCGGCCGGGAAGCTGAGCCAGACCACGGCGGCGGTCAGCGAGCCGACGACGGCGACCGCGGCGCCGACCCGCAGGCGGGACACCCACCCGGTCGAGCGCCGCCTGCTCTGCGGTGGTTGGTGGCCCATTGCGTCCTCGGAGCGGAAAAGCTATCAGAGGTCCTGGTTCTGCCCCTCCGTGAAGCGCGCTGATGAACTATTTGTGAGCTTTTTTTTCCCGGGTCAGGTGTCAGGGCACCCTGAAAGGGCAGGGTCTCAGCTGTCCTCCACCGGGGCCTGCTCCTGGGGGGATGCAGTGGTCTCCGAGGGGGTGCCCGCACCCAGCTCGCCGCTTGCGGTGCGGCCCGGTCCGAGGCTCATCTCGGCCCGGATGGAGTCGAGACGGCTGCGGGCCTCCGAACCCATCGATGCCTGCTCGACCTCGAGCATCCGGGCTTCGACCGTCTGGCCGCCGAGCTCGGACGCTCCGATGGCCCGGGCGTAACGGGCCTCGATCTTGGAGCGCACCTGATCGAGGGACGGGGCCGTCTGATCCACGGTGCTGCTCAGGCTGTTCATGGCGGAGTTGAGCTGCTCCTGCATCTTGGCCTGGTCGAGCTGGGAGAGCAGCTTCTGGCGTTCGGCCAACTTCTGCTGTAGAGCCAACGAGTTCTGCTGGACGGCCGAGCGGGCCTGGTCGGCAGCCTGCGCCGACTGCAGGCTGAGCGTCTTCAGGTCGTTGACCTGGTTCTCGGTGGCGATCAGGCGGTTGGCGAAGGCTTCCGCGGTCTGGTTGTACTCCCGGGCCTTGGCCTGGTCGCCGGCCTTCTCGGCCTCCTCGGCCATCATGAGCGCCTGGCGGGTGGAACGGTTGATCTTCTCCAGCTCCTCCATGGCTCGGTTCAGCTGGAGCTCGTGCTGCTTCTGGTTGGCCACCACGTTGGCGGCCTGCTCCACCAGGCGGCGGTGCTGGTCCTGAGCTTCGGCGATGGCCTGCTCCAACTGGATCTTGGGGTCGGCCTTCTCCTCGAAGCGGCTGTTGGACCGGGCGCCGAAGTAGGCCCAGCGCTTCCGCAGCACATCCATCATTCCCATGAGTTCATGCTAAGGCTTCAGGGCCTCTGGCGGAGTTCTGGCTTTCGGCCACCCCGGCCTGGAGGGACTCGAGCTGGTCGTCGAGGTCCACCAGCACGCTCGAGACGGTGTCTATGCCGCCGCCGTCGCCGGCTTCCACCGACAGGGTGTAGAGGTGGGTGACCGACTCGTCGAGACGGGCCACGATGGTGCGGAGTCGGTCGTGCACCGATTCGGACGCCTGGCGGGCGGTGTGCGCCGCCCTGATCTGCATGGCGATGGCCTCTTCGCGCCGACTGAGCTCGGCGGCCCGCCCGTCGGCCCGGTCTCCCAGGGCCACCCGCTCCACCCGGGTACGTTCGAGCTCCTCGGCCAGCGCCTGCTGGGATGGGCCCCCGCCGGGCAGGGGGGCACCCGTCCAGCCGGTGAGCGCAGCGCCGTGAGCGGCGATGGTGCCGACGGCGGCGAACTCCCGGTAGAAGGCCGGGCGCAGGCCTCGCACCCGGTCGCTCAACGGACCGGGGGGCCACATGTCGAGCACCTGATCGAATCGGGTCTGGCTGGACGCCGCCTGCTGCACCAGCGCCCGCCACGGCTCGGGTACCGACCACGGGTCGAGGGGGGCCGGCCGGGGGAGGGCGGCGCGCTCCCGGCGGCGCCTGGCGACCACCGCGGCCATCATGCGGCCGGTCCAGCCGACTACGGCCAGGATGACGGCCACCGGAAGGGAATGGTCGAGCACCCCGATCCCGGCCCCCGCCGCAGTGACGGCAATGGCCGTCGGCGACACCGCAGCGCGCACCAGCGCCGGATGGGCCGTTACCGGCCGACGTTCGGCGGGGACGGGCAGATTGGGCACTGCGGCCAGGGTAGGCCCACCCGGCTGGCTCGAGGTGGCGAGGTAGCCTCAGACGGTGGGAACCAGCGCAATCGCCGAGTTGGGCCAGCGGGCCCGGGCGGCCAGCCGGGTCGTGGCTCTGGCCTCCGCCCAGCAGAAGAACGAAGGCCTCCTCCTCGCCGCCGATCTGCTCGAGGGCCGCGGCGAGGAGGTCCTGGCGGCCAACGCCGATGACGTGGCCGAAGCCGTCCGGGCCGGGGTGACCGCCGCGGTGGTCGACCGGCTGCGGCTGAGCGCGGCCCGGGTCGCGTCGATGGCCGCCGGGTTACGCCAGGTGGCCGCCCTCGACGATCCCGTCGGCGAGGTGGTGCGGGGCTGGGTCCGGCCCAACGGCCTGCAGATCCGCCAGGTGCGGGTGCCGCTCGGCGTGGTCGCCATCATCTACGAGAATCGCCCCAACGTGACCAGTGACGCCGCCGGCCTGTGCCTCAAGGCTGGCAACGCGGCCTTCCTGCGGGGCAGTTCGGCGGCACTGAAATCCAACCAGGCCATCGCCGCGGTGCTGCGCGAAGCCTACGGCAAGGCGTCCCTGCCGCCCGACGCACTGGTCCTGGTGGAGGACACGAGCTACGAGTCGGCCCGGCAGTTCATGCAGCTCGATGGGTGCATCGACTGTCTCATCCCCCGTGGCGGGCCGTCGCTCATCGCCGCCGTCAAGGAGCACGCCACCGTTCCCTACGTGATCGACGGTGACGGCAACTGCCACGTGTACGTGGACGCCTCGGCCGACCTCGAGATGGCCGCCGACATCGTGGCCAACGCCAAGACCCAGCGGCCGAGCGTGTGCAACGCCGCCGAGTCGCTCGTCGTGCACCGATCGGTCGCCGAGCGGTTCCTGCCCGAAGTGGCGGCGCGCCTCGTTGGGGTCGAGCTGCGAGGGGACCCGGCCACCGCGGCCATCCTCGGAGCCGACCGGGTGACCCCGGCCACCGACGACGACTATGCCCGGGAATTCCTGGACCTCATTCTCAGCGTGAGGGTCGTCGACGGTATCGACGAGGCCATCGAGCACGTCCGTCGCTACAGCAGCGGGCACACCGAGGCCATAGTGACCGCCGACCTGGCGGCGGCGCGCCGTTTCCAGCGGGAGGTCGACGCCGCGGCGGTGGTGGTCAACGCGTCCACCCGCTTCACCGACGGCGAGGAGTTCGGCTTCGGCGCCGAGATCGGCATCAGCACCCAGAAGCTCCACGCCCGTGGCCCCATGGGCCTGCGCGAGCTGACGACCACCAAGTACTTGGTCGAGGGGACCGGTCAGGTGCGGGGCTAACCCCCCCTTTTGCTGCTGGCCGTATCGGCCGCGTCGTGTGGCACGGAGGGCCCGACCTGAACAGGCCCGGCGAGCGGTCAGATGGCCGAGAAGGTGATGGTGCCGGTGTAGGTGCCGGCCGGAGTCGAGGTGGGCACCAGCAGGGTGAGGGTGCCGTCGATCTGCGCTGCGCCATCGCCGGACGGGCTGGTGGCGAAGCTCTGCGGTGCCGAGGACAGCCCGGGCGGGCTGGCGGAAACGGCCGGGTTGTGGGCCGTGAGATCAGTGAACGACACGCTGCCGGGGAACGTGGCGGCATGCGAGCAGACCGAGGTCACGGGCGCTGTACCCGGCACGCAGGTGCCGCCGAGGAGGGTGGCGCCGGTGAAGCCCAGGCCCGAGGCCGGGATCACGCCGCCGCTACCGTCGGTGAGATCGCTGGCCGCCACCGAGAGGGTCCAGCTGGGATCCCCAGCGAGTGTGCTGGTCACAACGATCTGCTGAGAGGCGGGAAGGAGGGGATCGGGGAAGACCGCCGAGGTCTGGAGGTAGGTGCCGTCGGAGCTCAGCGTCGGGGCGGGCAGGACGAACGGGTTGCTGGCGGTGTACGGGGTGGTGATGGTCAGGGTGCCGGGAAGGACCGTCGCTTGGAGGCTCTGCTGGTCGATGCAGACGCTGTTGACTCCGGGGCACTGCGACACGAACGACACGGCGGTGGGAAGGCCGGGACTCAGGCCGGTCAGGGACTGGGCGTAGACGAGCCCGCCACCGGTGGTGATGTGGTAGTCGAGGAGGGTTGCGGACTGGAAGCCGCCCACGAACAGGTTGGCGTCATCGGGTGAGACGTTCAAGGTGGTGATGGTGGAGGTGCCGGCATAGGCGACGGACCCGTTGGGGGTGAGCACACCGGAGACCAGCTGGGCGCTGGCCAGGTTGCCGTTGACGTCCTGGTAGTAGACCGTGCCGTCCGATCCGACGGCCAGGGCCTGGCCGGAGCTGGCGCTGCCACTGTTGGTGATGGTTCCCGTGGAGGTGAGGGGGCCGGCGGCGGGGTAGTAGGTGACCCCTCCCTGGGAACAGGCGGCGCTGTAGAGCTCTTTGCTGTCAGGGGAGAACCTGACGTCGGTGGGGCAGGTCTGGGCGCTATGGCCGAGGGAGGTGAGGGTCCCGCCGGACGGGGTGCAGCTGGCTCCACCTTGGCTGCAGCCGGTGGCGAAGAGGGCCACGTACCCCGAGACGGTGGTGTTGTTGCCCGGGTAGGCGGTGGCCACCATGGAGCCATCGGGGGAGACCGCAAGCCCGTCGACGATCACGTTGGTCAGTGTCGAGGTCGCCGTCGGGTTCAGGGTGCCGTCGGCGTTAATCTGAAAGGCGTTGAGCTCGGGGGAGCTCATGGCGTTCGGGGACCCACCGGTGTAGAGGATGGTGCCCGCCGCGTTCGCAGCTATCGACGTGGCGCTGATGGGGGCGCCCCCGGCGTCCTTCAGCGACTGCGTCGTCTTGTAGCTCAGGACTCCGGTGTAGACGTTGATGGAGAAGACCGACAAGGTGACGTTCGGCTTGTCACCGAGGTTGAGCACGTAGAGATAGCCGGACGTGCGGGCCATGTCGAGGGTGAGGCCGGTCCGGGGCGCCACTACGTAGGATCCGTCATAGCCGAGGCCGCCGCTGTTGTAGGGCGAACCGGCCAGCGGGGATGCCGTGCCCGACGAGCTCAGGCTGTAGCCCGCCACCATGTTGGTCTGGGCCACCCCGTTGACGGGGGCCGGGTTCTCGTTGACGTAGACGAAGGTCGGCAGTCCTGCTGACGAGGCCGCAGACGCTGTCTGGGAGTGAACAAGGGCGGCCAGCGGTGAGAGCACCGAGGCCACCACCACAGCCGCGAGCCTCCGGGCCCACCGCTTACGGCGACCTGTGGCGAATCCAATGTCGGCGCCGCCCCAGCGGTCCCGGCTGACCATCGGGCCATCATCACAGCCTGACTGCGGGCCAGGAAGGCGATTGCGGCGGAGTTAACACACAGTTGGCTGGCGGTTCACCTTCTCGCCTTGCCAACGTTGCGGAACGCCCCCAAGGACACGTCGTGCGAGCTATTTGAGGTTGGCGTACTGCGTGGTCGCCCATTCGTTGAACTGGACGGGGAGTGCGGTCATCTGGAGCAGGTTTATGTAGACGACAGACGCGTAGTAGACGCCGTGGGTCATGACGACCCCGTACTCCCATTCCCCCGAATAGGCCTTGGTGGCTTTGATTTCCGTGGCGCCTGGGACCGGAGCGAATGGCTGGCGCGTGGGAGCCGATCCGGTGAGGGTCTGGCCTGCTGTGCGGGCCAGGTAGCTGGAAGCGTCAGCTGCGGTATCGAACTGCATGATGGTGATGGTGAGAGCCTCGTTGGTGGAGTTGTTCACATAGTTGTCCCGGTAGCCGGCCACGAAGCCGGCTTTGGCCGCAGTGCCTCCGCCACCGAGAGTGGAGAAGGCTGCGGGCGTGATCGATCCGGTCGCACCCACGGTGGCGTCCTCTTGGTATTCGATCTCGGGCTTTATCAGCAGGCCACGTAGCCGGGATCCGGCTTCTTCGGCGGGCGTAAGGGTCGTGGAGGTCGTGATCTGCCCCGCGACTGTCGTTCCGGTTCCGTTGCCGCTGGCCGCGCGGGGATGGCCGCCGCCGGTGCAACCGGACAGAATGGCTCCGGCACATACGAAGGCTACGAATGAGGTTGTTCTCCAGCGGTTCATCTGTACTGCTCCCTGCTTCTGTATTCGCCCAAATGCCACCGCGAGCCGACCCGCAGCCTGCCGGTCCGGCGTCTCAGGCGCCCGATCCGGGTCCGTTCGGAGCCCGGGTGTTCACGGCGCCGATTCTTACCACGACACTCAACATCGCCATGATGGCAAGGTGAACGGAAAATGACCGAGCGTCGAACTCTGGGGTGATATCGACCCAACCGGTCGAGCGCCTGATCGACCCTTGCTACCGTTCGACGATCCGTACTTGTGGCAAAACGAGGGACTGATGGAGAACGCGCCCCCCGCTCTGGACCGTATGGATACGACCAACGCGTCGTCATCCAATACGGCTGAGAATCCGGTAGTGATCCCCTCTGGATCGCACCTGGAGGCGACCGGGGTGTCCGCCTGGTTCGGATCCAACAAGGTTCTCGAGCGCGTGTCGCTGTCCATGCCCCCGGGCGTGGTGACGGCCCTGATCGGGCCCTCGGGATGCGGCAAATCGACGTTTCTTCGGATCTTGAACCGAATGCACGAGAACGTCGCATCGGCTCAACTATCAGGGCAGGTGCTGCTGAATGGCGAGGACATCTACTCCCCGGGTCGACGAATCACTGAGACCCGCAAGCGGATCGGCATGGTGTTCCAGAAGCCCAATCCCTTTCCTACGATGTCTATCGCTCAGAACGTCACCGCCGGCCTCAAACTCACGGGGATCAGGGTCGGGAGATCAGACCGCGACGCGCTGATCGAGCGCTCCCTCACCAGGGCCGGCCTCTGGAAGGAAGTCAAGGACCGACTCGACCAGCCGGGGGGTGCACTCTCGGGGGGGCAGCAGCAGCGACTCTGTATCGCCCGCTCGCTGGCCATCGAACCCGAGGTGCTGCTGATGGACGAGCCGTGCTCGGCCCTCGACCCCACCTCTACCCGGCGGGTGGAGGACACCATCGGCGAGATCCGGATGGATGTCACGGTCGTGATCGTCACCCACAACATGCAGCAGGCAGCACGCGTATCGCAGCAGTGCGCCTTCTTCCTGGCCGAGCAGGGCACGCCGGGAATGATCGTCGAGGCCGGTGCCACCGAGCAGATCTTCGGGTCTCCGCGAGACCCCAGGACCGAGGACTACGTCAATGGTCGCTTCGGCTGAAGCTGTCGAGGCCGTCGACTGGCCGATTCGGATCGATCCGGGCCGCACCACCGCCGACCGGGTCTTTCACATCTCGGTCCGTTCGGTCGCCGCGCTCGTACTGATCATCTTCGGATCCATCGGGGCCTTCCTCGCCTACCAGTCAATTCCGACGTTCCACCGCTACGGACTCAAGTTCCTGACCGGATCGGTCTGGTCCTCGACCCCCCCCGAAGCGGGAATCGCGTCGACCCTGGTCGGTACGGTCAAGGTGGCCTTGGTGGCGCTGGTCGTAGCCTTCCCGCTCGCCCTGGCCTGCGCCCTCTACATCAGCGAGTATGCACCTCCACGCCTGCGATCCCTCCTGGTCGGCCTTGTGGACCTCATGGCGGCGGTACCGAGCGTCGTATACGGGGCGTGGGGGCTGCTCCTGATCATGCCCCAGGCCAAACTGGTGTCGCGCTGGATGGCCCAGTACCTGGGCTGGATACCCTTCCTTCGCGTCAATACTGATGCCAGTTCGGCGACGTGGGCCGAATCGCGCTTCGTCAACTCACCGTTCATCGCCGGCATCATCGTCTCGATGATGATCATCCCCATTGCCGCTTCGGTCATGCGTACCGTGTTCTCCCAGGCTCCCCTGGGTGAGCGGGAGGCGGCACTGGCTCTCGGCGCGACCCGTTGGGGGATGATCCGATCCGTGGTGCTGCCCTTCGGTCGCGGTGGGATCATCGGCGGGACGATGCTGGGCCTCGGCCGAGCCCTCGGCGAGACGATCGCCGTCGTGCTGGTCGTGTCATTGAACTTCGGATTCAACTTCCGGATACTCCAGGGTGGCTTCAGCACCATCTCCAGCCTCATCGCCAATGACTTCAACGACTCCACCCAGGCTCAGCTGGCCGCGCTGATGACCGCTGGTCTGGTCCTGTTCGTGATGACGCTGATCGTCAACACGATCGCCGCCGTGATCGTCAGTCGCAGCCGCAGTGGCGCGGCCACCGAGATATGACCCGTAGGGACGGAGGCCGATGACCGCCCTCTACCGCGATTCGGCGCCGGTGGTAGGGACGCCGGCCCCGTCGTCCGCGGAGTCGACGGCGGTCGTCATCGACGATCAGCCCCGCCGACTCTCACAACGCAGCCTCGACGACACGTTCTCACTGGCCGGAGCCCTACTGGCGTCGTTGTCCCTTACCTGGCTCCTCTACTTCCTCGTCCTCCCCTTCAGTGGAACAGTCGGCTTCGTGGTGTGCTGGTGGGTGGTCTTCATGGCTACCTATGCCGGCGTGATAGCCCTGGGCAACCCATTACCCGTCGTCAAAGACCGGGTGGTGGCGGCCGCCATTGCCTCCGCCGCAGGGTTGGTCGGCCTGGCGGTGTTGAGCGTGGTCATCTACACGGTCATCCGTGGTCACAATGCGATAGCCCACCCGAACTTCTTCACCCAGTCATCGAGCGAAGCACCTCAGGCGCCGTTCAACCAGGGCGGGATATGGAACGCCATCGTGGGATCGTTCGTGCAGATCGGCTTGGCGGTGGTCATGTCTCTGCCTCTCGGGGTGCTGACTGCGGTGTTCATGACAGAGGTTGGTGGTTGGTTCGCGCGCATCGTCCGCACGGTGGTGGAGGCCATGACCGCCATCCCCGACCTGCTCGCCGGGCTGTTCGTATACGTGACGTTGATCCTCTACCTGCACGAGCCGAAGAACGGCCTCTGCGTCTCGGTGGCCCTGGCTGTGACCATGACGCCCATCATCGCCCGCTCGGCCGAAGTGGCGCTGCGGGTGGTCCCCGGTGGTCTGCGCGAGGCCGGTCTGGCCCTGGGCGCCTCGCAGTGGGAGACAGTTCGCCAGATTGTCGTGCCGACCGCCCTGCCGGGGCTGACGACAGCCCTCATCCTGGCCGTCGCCCGAGCGGTGGGCGAGAGCGCACCGCTGATCATCGTGTCCGGTGCATCGGGCTTCTTCACCGCCAACCCGTTCAACAACAAACCGATGAACTCTCTGCCCCTGTATATCTACATCGGTCTGCGCAGTGGCCAGAACGCACAGATCGCCCGTGCTTTCGCCGCTGCCATAGTGTTGCTGGCCGTCGTCTTCGTGCTCTTCGCCGCAGCCAGGTTGGTCAGCCGCCAGCGGGTCGCCAGATGACCTCCAACGTGGCTGTACGCCGTCGCCGGGGGATGGCCTGGGTGCTGGTCCTGCTGGTAGCCGCGCTGGCCCTCGTGGCGAGCGCGCCGGAGCCGGCCGGCGCCAACGGCGCCCACGCCCAGATACAGGGTTCGGGGTCGAGTTGGGCTTACAACTCCATCCAGCAGTGGATTTCCGACACGCAATCTCAAGGCCTGCAGGTGGTGTTCACGCCGTCGGGATCAGCGGCCGGGCGCAAGGATTTCGCCAACGGAGTCAGCGATTTCGCGGTGAGCGACATCGGCTTCCAAGGCGTCAACCCCCAAACCGGCTACGACGACGTCTCCAAGAGGCCATATGCATATCTACCCGTGGTCGGCGGTGGTACCGCTTTCCCGTACCACTTGACGGTGCGGGGTCAGCTGGTCCGCAACCTCCGGCTGTCGCAACTGACGCTGGCCAAAATATTCACCAACCAGATCACCAACTGGGATGACCCTGCGATCACCGCCGATAACAATGGGGTGCAGTTCCCGTCGATCCCCATCGTGCCGGTGGTGCACTCGGAGGGGGCCGGCACCACCTATCAGGTGGCGGACTGGCTGAGCCACACATTCCCGGCGCTGTGGCAGGGCTTCTTTCACAACAGCTACCCCGTTGAATATTGGCCGACCGGCGGGAGCCAACAGGCGGAGAACGGGTCTGACGGACTGATCTCCTTCATCGACTCCTCCGCCGGTCAGGGGTCGATCGGATACGACGAGTACTCCTACGCCCTCCAGGACATCCTTCCCGTGGTCAAGGTCGAGAACGCTGCGGGCTTCTTCACCGCCCCAGACCAGTACAACGTGGCGGTGGCGCTGACGCAGGCTCAGATCAACTACGACCAGAGTTCGCCCGACTACCTCCTCGAGGACCTGTCGCACGTCTGGGGCTACAACGATCCCCGTACCTACCCGCTGTCGTCCTACTCCTACTTCATCGAGCCGACGGCGGCCTCCGATGCCACCATGTCCACGGCCAAGCGCCAGACCATCGTCGACTATCTCAGCTACTCGCTGTGCCAGGGCCAGGGTGAGATGGGCCCCATCGGCTACTCGCCGCTGCCGGTGAACCTGGTCCAGGCCTCATTTCAGCAGCTGGCCAAGCTGAATGCGGCCGATCCACAGGTCTCGTTGCAGAGCATAAACGTAGCCCAGTGCAACAATCCGACCTTCGATCCGTCCAACCTGAGCCTCAACAAGCTGGCCGAGGTCGCGCCTCAACCACCGGCATGCGACAAGGCCGGCGCCGGCCCCTGTTCGGCCACGGCCGGTATCGTCGTCACCAACCCCAACGCCAACGGCCAGGTCCCGGCTTCGCCGGGTGCCAGCGGTACCTCCACCCCGTCTGGCCAAACGCCGAGCGGAAGCTCGAATACTTCGGGCGCCGCCTTGCCCGGTGGGCCAGGTGCCTCAACCGCGGCGACCCCCGCCGGAACCGTCAGTGGCGGAGCCGGGACGTCCGGCTCCTCGTCGGCGTCGGGAGGATCGCAGCTCTCCCTGGGAGCGGGTGTCGCGACGACCACGACCCAGCCCCCGAAGTTGGTCGTCACCAACCTTGCGGCGTCGAAGGTCGGTAACGATGGCATCGAAGTGTTGGTCGCGGTACTGATTCTCCTGGTCCTGGCTGCGCCCCCTGTCTTCATCAGAACCCGCCAGGGACGCCACAAGGAGCCCACATGACCTCCAACCTCGTTGGCCGGCGGCATCAGATCCCTGACCGCCGGCGGCCCAGGATGCGCCGATGGGTGAGGACCGCAGCCGTCGTGGCAGTAGTGCTAGGGATCACCCCGGCAGCCGCAGGCTGGAAGGCTGCCGCGGCATCGAACTCCACGACGCCACCTGCATTCAGTGCGACCAAGACCGTTGAGCGGGTACATCTCGATAGCACCACGGGGACCACCGTCGTGGACGACACACGCAACGTCGCGGTCACAGTCTCGCAGACCTCCAACCTGAAGGACCACCAGGTGATAGAGGTGTCCTGGACGGGGGCCCACCCCACGGGAGGGCTGATCGCCGACCAGCAGGCCTACAACGCCGACCTGCAGGAATACCCCGTCGTTCTGATGGAATGCCGGGGGACCGATTCGCCCGGCGCATCCAACGGGCAGATGGTGTCGCCGTCGACATGCTGGACGGCGACCCCGAACGAGCGGGTCCAGTCCGACAGCGGCGTGCCGCTATGGGCGCTGGACTACTACGCGGATCCGTCCCAAAAGCAAAATCTGGTTGGCCAGCCCACCGATCTGTCGCAGACCGCCTGTGCCTCAGCCGGTGGTGGATCAGATGCCTACTGGGTTCCCTTCGTGGCCGCAGATGGCACCAGCTACCCGGTAGGCCCGCAGGGCTGCGCCGGCGAACCACCCGGGATGACCCAGCCCAGTGCTTCCGTGGCCACCGATCTGCTGCCCAGCGACACGACGTACGCAGCGAGCAATCTCCAAGGAGCTGGCGCGACCAAGTTCTCTATCGCGACGTCCACAAGCAATGCCGAACTTGGATGCTCCGAGACAGTTCCTTGTACCCTCGAGATAATTCCGATCGAGGGATTGTCGTGCGATCCGGGCCCGGCTCTGGCGGTGCAGCCACCCAATCAGTATCAGATCAATGCCTGCGAGGCCGGGGGCATCTATCCGCCGGGAGCCGTCAACAGCGGGGGATTCAACGCCAGCTTGGCGGTTGAAGGCAGCCTGTGGTACCTCGCCTCCAACTGGCGCAATAGAATCGCCGTGCCGCTGTCATTCGCTCCCACCGTGCAGGTGTGCTCGGGGCTTGGCACGTCAGCCCCGTTGGCCATATACGGGTCCGAGTTGGTCGACTCAGCTACCAGCCAGTGGAATCCCTACTTCTGTCTTTCGGCCAACGGGTTCAACGTAAACCACGTCGAGACGGCCGAGCCGGAGGCAAAGAACCTTCTAGCGACGGGCAACATCAATGCCGCGTTCCAGGCTCTTCCGCCTGCAACCCCTTTCGCTCGTCCAACGGTGCAGGCGCCGGTCGCTTTGGGGGGATTCGCCATCGCCTACGTGATCGATAACGGGGACGGCACGGCATACACAAGCCTCAACCTCGATGCCCGGCTGCTCGCCAAGCTCATGACGGAGTCCTATCGCGGAAACGCCGGCATCGGGCAACCCGACCCCAACGGGAACGGCGATATCGGGCTTGCCAACAATCCGGTGAGCATCGTTGATGACCCCGAGTTCAAAGCATTGAACCCCGGACTCAAGGGAGTCAGCGACTTCCTCCCGAGCGGGGAGAGGTCGGACGGCATGGCTACCCTATACAGCATTATCGGCCAGTCGGACGTGATCTACGCACTGACGTCCTACATCAACGGTGATCCCGACGCTAGGGCCTGGCTGAACGGAGATGCCGACCCTTGGGGCATGGTTGTAAACCCGGCCTACAAAGGAATCGCACTCCCGGTAAGCTCCTGGCAACTGCTGGACAGTGTCACCACGGGTGCCCTGTACCACGGGGTAGCCGGCCTGGTGTCACCATGTTTGTCGGCACCTACCTACCCGCCGGCGGTTCGTCCCCTCCTGGATGGTCCTGTCTCTAGTCTGGCCCAGGTCGCGTTCAACCTGTCCTATGGGATCTCGACCGCGGACCAGCCGGACAATCCTGAGTCGACGTCCTGCACCTTCGTCCTGACCGGGACAGAAACCGATCCGTTGAGCGGAAAGCAGATCACCGCGGGGATCACCGAGTGGCACAGAATCGGGCTCGAGAACGTCGGAGCGAGGTTCCTGATTGGTCTCGTGCCGCTCGGGTTGGCCTCCGAGTACGACCTGAACACGGCCGCGTTGGAGACCTACCGGAGTGAGAGCGCACCCACGAAGCCCACTGACACCACGGGCCGGACCTTCGTGGCAGCGAGCGACACGTCACTCAAGGCTGCGGCCGCGTTGCTCACGGCTGATCCGACAGTGGGGTCGTGGACCCTGCCCTATTCGCAGTTCTCTACGTCGTCGGCAGACTCTGCGGCCTACCCGGGGACGATGCTTCTGTCCTTGGACGTACCCACCACGGGGCTGAGTGCCGCCGATGCTCAGTCTCTCTCCACTTACCTGACCTACGTCACCGGACCCGGTCAGACCGTAGGAGGTGGCACCGGACAGCTGCCCGCAGGCTACCTGCCCCTCACCGCGGCCAACGGATTGGCGTCCGAGGTGGCCTATTCGACCGCTGCTGCAGCAGACATTGCCGCTCAGAACGGTCAAGTCCCCCCAGTCGTCGCCACACCACCGGTTTCTACGACTACTACCGTCGCGACGATCCCGAGTGTTCCGAGTGGAGCTCCACCCATTGGATCGGGTCTCTCGGCGCCATCCGGCCAGTCTCTATCCTCGCTAGCTGTGCCCGTCGTTACATCCGGTGCGCCTCCGGCTCCGAGAACGACCGTGAAGAGCACGAAACCACGGACCGGCAGTAATCCTTCGGGCAGCGAAACGATCGCTCTGGCTGGTAACGACCCATCAGCAGTCGCCGGGGTGGGTGCGGCTGCCCTCCCGATCGCACTGGGCGTGCTCGTCACCGGCCTGGTCATATCAGGATGGTCTCGGCGGCCGAAACTCAGACGGGTCAAATCGTGACCGTCGTGGACTCCGCCGATGTGCAGAGCGGACGCGTGGCCGAGGATTCGGGTCCTGGGCCTCTCGGCTCCTCCGCACCGCAGGTAGAAGTGGCGGCCCCGGCTCGGAGCGATGGTGCCCGCCCGGCCATGCTGCGAGCAGCAGCGCTGGTGCTGGGGTTGCTCTCGGCGTGGCTTCTCCTGTTCGCAGCCTTGCTCTCGTCGCTCCAAGCGCACGGGACCCAGGGCCGTCTCTACGCTATGTACCGCTCGGAGTTGGCCAACGAGACGGCACCCTACGAGGCACCGATCCCAGTCGGTGATCCGGTTGCTCTTATGAGCGTCGCCCGTCTCGGCATCGATCACTTGGTCATAGTCGAAGGGACCACCTCCAGTCAGTTGCGCAGCGGACCCGGGCACGAGGTTGACACGCCGCTGCCCGGACAGGTCGGTACCTCGGTCCTGATGGGACGCAGTTTCTCCTACGGAGGCCCGTTCTCGGGGATCAGTCGCCTACGCAAAGGCGACGAGATAGTCCTAACAACAGCCCAAGGTACGTTTCACTACCAAGTCGTAGATATGCGTCACCCAGGAGCAGCTCTGCCTCGACCCGTAGCTGGCGTCACTGGCTGGCTCACCCTCATCACTTCGTCGGGCGGATGGCTCGGACCACTCACCCCGGGCGGACCGGTGTACGTGGACGCCTCGTTGGCTCGGAGTGAAGCTCAGCCTGTCCCGGCCGCCCTCCCACTGCTGACTTCAGCAGGGCACGCGCTGCGGGGCGACACCAGCGCTCTCGTACCGCTGATCTTCTGGATCGAGGGTCTGCTGGTGGCGGCGGCTGTCGTGGCCGTGGGTTGGTGGCGGTGGGGGCGTTGGCAGACCTGGCTGGTGGGTGTGCCCCTGCTCCTGGCCGCCAGTTGGGGCGTCAGTGATTCGTTGATGCAGTTCCTTCCCAACCTGCTCTGAAGTGCCTCAGGCGGACTGGTGGCCTCGGTCGTAAGGGCCAGGGACCTGTCGGCGGGAATATCTCTCCAACGTTCGCCTCTCGTTAACTCATAGGCAGTTGGAATGTCAGGTTGGTCTGAGAAGCTCCTGCTGGCAGGTCGTTATCGGCATGCCGATCCAGCGTCTTAACTCAAGGAGCAAAATTGAAGCGCACTCTCAAGCTCGGCCTGGTGGCCCTCACCGCCGCATCGGCCGCCATGCCGTTGCTGGCGAGCCAAGCGGCCTTCGCCGATTACGCCCCCTCGTCGAGCGACGTGGTCGGCACGGGGTCCGACACCCTGCAGTACATGATCGACTTCATGGCTGACGGCAACGCCTACGGGACCACTGGGTTCAACACCGCCAGCCCCCACAACAAGCTGGTCAACATCGACGCCACCGCCGACTTCAACGCCCGCCTGGCCTTCGATGCCAACGGCAACAACGGCAACGGCAACGGCGCCGCCGCGACCTGCGGCCCCGGCTCGGGCACGACTGCCGGCACCGGCAACATCGGTGGCACCGTCTCGGTGACCGGACCGTGCGTGCTCAACCCCACTGTGGTGCTGCGCGCCGGCCTGCAGGGTGCCCAGCGCCCCAACGGGTCGGGAGCCGGCTTCAAGGCGCTCGCCGGTGATGTCACCGACGGCACGCACACCCTCAACTACAGCCGGGCTTCGGGTGCGCAGCATCCCGGGACCACCTACGGCTCCTGCGGTAGCTCCACCAGCCCCTGCTTCGACAGCATCATCGTCGGTCACGAGAACGTCGAGATGATCGCCGCCAACGGCACCACCGGCCACACCACCAACGCCGTCGCCCTCACCAGCGCCCAGCTCACCGCCATCTACTCGGCCAACACCACCGGGACCAACGGTCTCGGAGGCACCGGCTGTGTGACGTGGAACGAGGTCGGAGGCACCAGCACCGACACGATCATCCCCCTCATCCCGCAGCCCGGCTCGGGCACCCGCTCCTTCTTCCTCGGCGCGCTGGGCCTGGCCAATCCCGGTAGCTGCACCGTGATCAGCGAGGAGAACGACCCGACCGCCATCGGCTCGTCGGCCGTTCCGGCCGACACCATCGAGCCCATGTCGGCCGGCCGGCTGAACATGTTCCTCGGCGTTGACGGCAACGGCAAGTCCGGCGGCATCGGGGGCTACTTCCTCGATTCCACCTGCGGCTTCGACGCCAACACCACCACGGGTGCCAACGCCTGCGGTACCGGCACCGGCGCCAACTACTTCACCAACCCGCTGGCCCCGCCCGTCACGCCGATCGCCGGCGCCGCCACCTTCCCTCGGGACCTGTACATGTACTTCCGGGACAGTGACATCAACTCCACCACCCCGCTCGAGCCGGGCGGCTCGGTGAACTGGCTGCGCAGCCTCTTCTACAACCCCTGCCAGAACGGGCAGACTGGCTGCGTCACCACGACTGATCCCGAGGGTGCGACGGTGACCTACGGTCCCGGCGGCGCTCCGTACATCGACACCACCGCGGGCTTCAACGCCATCCTCCAGGCCGGTGTCAGCCCCCGGGACCCGGTGGCGACGGGCAACTTCCTCCGGGGCGGCATCTAAAGCCCGGAGTCGATTGCGGGTGGGAGCGACGGACCGCTCCGACCAATACGGAAGCGGGCCGCTCCTCCCGGGATACGGGAGGAGCGGCTCGCGGGGCCCGCTTCCACGAGGAGCGGCAGTGAGCATCGAGCCGGGGCCAGGAGGAGCGGCCCCGGCTCGGCCGGAAGACGTCCGGCCAGCAGTTTCACCCCAGCAGACAACGAAGTACCTCTGAATCGAACCGAAAGGAAAGAACCTTGAAGATCAACCTCAAGGCCGCCGTGGCGAGTCTCGCTACGGTGGCCGTGGCCGGCGGAGGCCTCCTGGTCATGTCCGCCACCGCCGCTCATGCGGCTGGTAGCGCGCCGGCGTGGGAGCCTGATCCGCAGTCGGCCAGCTACGGCCAGGTGGTGTTCTACGACGCCAACGGCAATGTGGTCACCAGCGGTAGCGACTACAACAATCCCTTCGCGTGGGCCGTCGGGGCCACCGCCAGCGATCCCGGGGTGAACCAGGGCAACCTGATCACCGACCTCCCCCAGCAGGGTGTGCTGACGGCCAACTGGTCCGGCAGCCTGGATAACTCCAGCCCGCTCCCCCCGACCGGCGCTCCGGCTGATGTGACCGCTCTGGCGGCCACCCACCCGGTGGTGGCTGGTGGTACGGCGGCGAGCATCTTGAACTTCAACGTCAAGTTCCCGACCACCACGGTGGCCGGCTACCAGGATGTGGTGCAGTTCCGGGTGACCGACTC
>JAGWSF010000044.1 GCA_028876385.1 Acidobacteriota bacterium
GCGGCCAGTCGCGACAAGGCCACCCGCGCCGTGCCTTCGGTGATACCGAACAGCTGGGCGGTGCGCACCAGGGTCCGCACCGGAAGCTCCGGGGGGTGGCTGCCGAGGAGCACCGACAGTAGAACCGACCGGGCGGTCAGGGGCGCAGGGCGTGCCGGTGCGTCCGCCCCGGTCACCCGGCGGTTCCCGTCACCCGGCGGGGGATGCCACCTCGAGCGGCGGCCGGGGACGGCGCTCGTCCCAGGCGATGGCGCACGAGGCCGAACAGAAACGCTTTACCGAGCCGTCGGTCCCGAAGCGGGTCTCGAGACCCCGCAGGACCGGCAGGGTGAGCCCGCAACAGGGGTCGGTGGTGGTCTCGTCGGCGGTGGCGATGCTCAGGGTGGCGGTCTCCACCGGGCGCTCGAGGCCACTGATGGGCCGGGCGACGAGCGGTCCGACCTCCACCCAGCGCGGCGCCTGGCTGGCGACCTCACGGGTGGCGAGGGTCTCACCGGCGTCAGCCATGTCGCACAGGCGGGCGGCCACGTTGGCCGGTCGGCCGATGTAGTCGTCGCCTTCGAACATGATCACCGGGCCGTTGGCCAGACCGGCCCGGATGGCCAGGGGTATGACACTCGGGATGCGGTCGGCCAGCTCCACCACCATGGCCACCACCGCTCCGCTGTCGGCCGACGAGAGCATGGCGCCGTCGCCCAGCCACTTGGTCACCCGGACCCCGCGCCGGGCCGCGATCTCCCGCACCCGCCCCCTGAAGGCGGTGAGTACCGAAACGGTCTGCTCGTCCCCGAATTGCTCGGTGAAGGCCGTGAAGCCGCTCAGATCGATGAACGCGAAGCAGCGCTCTACCCGCATGTACACATCCTCGCTCGCCAGGGTAGCGGGTCGCAGTGACCCAGCCCGACCCGTTACCCGGGCCTACCTACCAAGCTCTCCGGGCCGGTCGGAACCCGCCGCGGCCCCCCGATGCAAGGCTCAGGCGACCCGGCTGGCCAGGACGAACCCGGCGTACATGGGGATGACGTGGACCGAAGCACCGGGGTAGGGAGCCTCGATGATCATCCCCCCACCCACGTAGATGGCCACGTGGTCACCGGGGTTGGCGAAGAACACCAGGTCACCGGGCTGGAGGTCCGACATGGGGATGTGGGTGGTGTCGGCGTACTGGGCCCCCGAGTAGTGGGGGAGAGATATCCCGACCTGGGCGTAGGCCCACATGACCAGGCCCGAACAGTCGAACTGGGTCGGTCCGGCGGCGGCCCACACGTAGGGGTCGCCGACGCGGGTTTCGGCCGCGGCCACTGCGCCGGCGGCACCCGAGCCGGGCGGGGGCGGTGGGTTGGCGGGCGTCACCGTCGACACTGTCGAGGCCGGCTGGCCGCCGCCGCCGCTACCACTCTGGGAAGGGTTGCCTGTCGATTGTTGCTGCGGCTGAGCGGCCAGTGGTGCCGCCGCCTGGAGCTGGGCGGCCTCGGCGGCCAGGGTCCGGGCCTGGGCCTGGGCCGCGGCCGCGGCGGCCGCCTGTTGAGCGGCGGCGGCGGCGGCTGCGGCCGCCGCCGCAGCCTGCTCCTGGGCCCTCA
>JAGWSF010000045.1 GCA_028876385.1 Acidobacteriota bacterium
GAATTCCCTGTGGAGCAGCATCCGCCTGTGGCGCTGGTAGGCGTCGGAGATACCGAGCAGTACCGGCTCGGCCCCCTGGATCGCCACCCGGCCGCTGAGCAGTGCGTCGGTGCGGTCGTATTCGCCGCAGGCCAGGGAGAAGCTCAACATACGAGCGAAGACGACCCTGGGCGGTCGAGGTCACCGGTCCGGGTCGGCGCGGCTCGCGAGGAGGAAGGTGGACCCCCCGCTATCGACACCATCGAGCCGACGTGATCATCCAGCGCCAAGATCCAACCCCCCACCGGCGCTGCCGGCCGAACCAGGTGCGAGCGACGCGGTTCCCGGACCGCCTCTCCGCACCGGACATTTGTCCTCGGCTGACCATAACCAGGGACCGGGTGCGTGTCAAGGAAAGGTATTATCCTTCTGCCATTGAACCTGTTCCCGCCTTCGCCGACGCTCCTGCGGCCCCGGCTGGGGCCTGGCCGGGCCCGGTGGGAGAGCTGGTCACCGAGCGGCTGACCATGAGGCCCCTCGGCCTGGACCACTTGGACCACATGATGGAGCTCTACGCCGATCCGGAGGTGACCCGCTTCCTCGCGCCCTTGGACCGTGAGGCCCACCGGGCCCGGCTCGAGGAATCGGAGGAGTCGTGGCGGGCCCTGGGCTACGGCCGAGCCGCCGTGACGGAGACGGCGACGGGCCGATTCGTGGGTCGAGCCGGCCTGGTCTGGTGGTCCCGGATGGGTGAGGTCGAGCTCAGCTGGGCGTTCCACCGCGACAGATGGGGACTCGGCTACGCCACCGAGGCAGCTCGGGCATGGGCCCGGTGGGGGCTGAGGAACCTCCCGGTGGATTACCTGACCGCGAACATCCATCCCGACAACGCCGCTTCGCTGGCCGTGGCGCACAAGCTGGGCATGCTGCCGCGGAGGACGGACACCTTCCACGGAGCCACCGTTGTCGTGCACGCCATCGGCCGGTCCACGCCCACAGCCTGACCCTGCTCCCCGCGAGGTCGGGCGCACGGACGCTCAGTGCAGGAACGATCCACCGTCGACCACGAGCGTCTGGCCGGTGATGAACGCCGCTCCCGGCCCGGACAGGAAGCGGACGGCCCCGACGATGTCGGCCGGGTGCTGCGGGCGCTCCAACGCCCTTCCCGAGGCAGAGGCCGCGATCTTCTGGTCGAAGACACCCGAGCGCTCGAGGAGCCCGTCAGACAGGGTGAGACCGGGTGCCACGGCGTTCACCAGGATGGACTGCGGTCCGAGCTCCTTCGCCAGCGCCCGGGTCAGGGCCACGACGGCCCCCTTGCTCGTCACGTAGTCGAGGGTGTAGGGCGTCCCCTTGAACGGCGTCGAGGAGGCGATGTTGATGATCCGGCCGCCGCCCTGGAGCCGCATGAATCGCACGCAGGCCCTGGCGCACAGGAACGGGCCCATGACGTTGACATCCATCACCCTCCGCCACCGCTGGACGGGGATGGACTCGAACGGGCCCGGATCGAGGGTCGTGAACAAGCCGGCGTTGTTGACCAGTATGTCGAGCCGCCCGAAGGCGTGGTGCACCGATTCGGCCATGGCTGCGGTGGCCGATTCGGAGGTGACGTCGGCCTCGACGGCCAGGACCCGGCCGCCGAGCTGCTCGATCTCGGAGGCGGCCGGCCCGGCGCCATGTACGTCGACGACAGCCACCGACGCGCCGGCGGAGACCAGATGCTCTGCGATCGCCCGGCCGATTCCCTGGGCGGCCCCCGTCACGACGGCGACCTGACCGGCCAGCTCTCCCCCGCCAGGGGGCTGGGTCGACGGTGACTCCCCCACGCCGGTCAGGACATCTCGACGTCGAGGTGGGCGAATCCGCGCAGGACGTTGTTGAGCTTCCGCTCGGCGGAGCGGAAGCGCAGATGCCGCACCTGCGCCACCAACGCCGCGAGGACCGCCTGGCCCTCCACCCGGGCCAGGAACTGGCCGGCGCAGCTGTGGACCCCGTAGCCGAAAGCGACCTGGTCGGCCGAGCCCCGCCTGACGTCGAAGCGGTCAGGATCGACCCACTTGCGCTCATCGCGGTTCGCGGAACCGAACAGCACCAGCACCTTGGCTCCGTCGGGCAGACCGACACCGCCGATCTCTGCTGCCCCGCGGGTGCGACGGGTGAAAGCCTGGATCGGCGATTCCATGCGGAGGACCTCGTTGAAGGCGCTCGACACCAGGGATGGCTCCTTGCGGAGGACATCCCACTGCTCCGGCTCGGAGGCGAGCAGCCAGACGGCGGAGCTGATGGCGTTGACGGTGGTGTCTATGCCGGCAGTCGCCCACGCGAAGAGGAGCGACCGGCACTGGTCCGCAGTGATGTCACCACGACGACGGGCGTCGTGTATCGCCGCGCCGAGGCCGTCGGGGGTCAGCCGTTCCGGCGTGGCCATCGTGTCGAGCCACTCCCAGATGCCTTTCAGCTTCGGGATGGACTCGAGGGTGCGGGTGTTCATGGGGCCGAACGTGTTGAACGATGCGTCGACCCACTCGAGGAGACCCTCACGGCCCTCCGAGGGGAAGCCGACGAGGTCGGCGACGACTTCGAGCGGCAGGCGCTGCGCCAGCCGGGAGACCACGTCCCCTCCCCCCGTGGCCAGCAGTTGCCCGACCATCTGCGACGCCCGGCGCTCGACGTCCGCCTGGAGCCGGCGCACCGCCCGGGCGCTCATCTGGGCGGCGAGCACGTCACGCAGCCGGTCGTGGTCCGGCGGGTCGGTGCTGATTATGTTGCCGGCCCGCAGACGATTGATCCCGTCATCGATCGCGGTCCCCCACGCCGAGGAGAAGGTGCGCCAGTCCTTCAGCACCTCGCGAACCTCGCGGTAGCGGGGGACGACCCACACGTCGTGGACCGACGACCGCACCGCCGGGCCCGCCTCCCGCAGCGCCCGATAGAGCGGATACGGGTCGATCAGCGCCTGGTCGGAGAACAGGTCGATGCCCTCGGCTCCGGTCAACACGTCGGCGGTCATCGTTTCACTCCTATCCCACCGTCGGGGTGCACCACGCCCCCGGTGATGCCGCGCGAACGCTGGGACGCCAGGAACACGTAGCTCCAGGCGTGATCGTCACCTGTGAGGGCCACTTTCAACGGCACCCGGGCGGCCAGTTCGGC
>JAGWSF010000046.1 GCA_028876385.1 Acidobacteriota bacterium
CCCCCGACAAGCGACTGTCGCCATCGGCCGGGCGAGTCCCTCCCCGCCAGCAGCCGCCCGACTCGAACACACGCCAATCAGACCGGCCCCACACACCCCACGACAACCCCGAAGACGGGCTTGCTCAGCAGTCTCCTAGGGATTATGAGCCCACAGGGACTATGAGCCCACATCTGGTACAATCTGACCAGAACATGAACCACTGGGACGCGGGGGCTGATCAGGAGCGGTTGTCCCAGACCCCGAACCAGCACGCACCGGGGCCGTTGCTCGTCCGGATGCTGGCTTCGGCCTTGGTTGGAGTCGTGGCGTGTCTGGCACTGGGGGCGTGCTCAGCGAGCAGTGCTGCTGCCCGCAAGGCATCGTCCACCACCGTCCCATCCACTGCGACCACGCTTCCGTCAGATGCCACCCTGACCAGTCACTACAACCAGTTCTGCCAGGCGATCCACGCCTGGGATCAGGTCGTGAACACCGGCCTCAACGACCCCAGCAACCCATACGCCCAGGGGGCCTTCAACCAGGTCCACCAGGTCTTCGGAATCCTCGGTAAGGACGAGAGCTACTACATCGGGGACGGGACATCTCCCTCGCAGTCCATTCCGGCTCCACTTGACCGCATGTATCAGGCCTGGGAGAAAGTGGACTCGGAGTACTACCTCTACCAGAGCCACAACTCTGCTGATCCGTCCGCGTTGGTAGTCGATATCGCAACCAACATGGTCGCCGTAGATTCCGCCTGTTCTAGATATGGAACGACTTCGCAATCGGCTTCCACAACCTCCCCCACTTCGATGGAACCATCGTCAAGCGTGTCCACGCCGGAGCCGGGGGTGCCAAGCACGGCCTTTCTCAATGTCGTCTCTCAGGCTCAGGGTGACCTGCGCTCCGGAGCGGTAGCTGACGCCCCGCCGATGGCCGATGCGATTTTGTCCTGCCCTATCACTGTTCCGGTCGAGGCAGGTCAGATCTTCGCCTGTACAGTCTTCTCCTCTGCTGGAACCGGATGGGTCGTCATCGTGACCATTAACGGCTCCGATGGGACCTTCTCCGTAGCGGGAATCACCCCCGGAAGCACTCCCGACGGATGCGGATCGAGATATCTCAACTCGGCCCAGCTTGCGGCCCTGGCCAAGCTACCCGGATACAGCAAGTGCTGAAGGGGGCCAGCAAACCTCTATGAACGCATGGATGCCTGATCCCACGCCGATCAACACCACCAGGTCTCGCAAGGTCAAGCTCCGCACACGGATCACCATGGCCGTGCTGTGGCTGGTGCTCTTCATCCCCATGCTGGTGGTGTGCAACCACCTGGCCGAGAACGGTGGAGGCCCTCTCCTGGCCCTCATGGGTGCCACCATCGCCTGGCTGATCCTCCTGCCTGTCGTATTGCTGCTGGGAAGGCGGTGGTTTAGGGATCACAACCAGTACGACATCCCCATCGTGCCACCCAAGCCCCGTGAGACCCCCGCACCCTATGCGGACAGGCCAAAGCCCCACCTGGTCGAAGGGAGCTATCTGAGGCCCTCTGACTGGCCCATAGTCTCCGTCCTCGATCCGGGCTGGCTCAACCGCTATCGGTTCTTGGACGATGAGGATCTCCATCAGGCCCGAGGTGACATGTGCTCCGAGGCCCTCAGAAACTGGTCAGGAGAGCATCCAGACGCCCCCGCCAATGGGTTCAGGCCCATGTGGTTCGAGAGCATGGACGAGCAGGCCCAAGCCCTCCTGGTAGAGCTTCAGCGGTGCGAGATCATCGGAGGCACTCCCTCTACCACCCTCGATGCGGAGGAGTACTTTCGGAGGAACGCAAGGTGGCCAGACGGGTGGTACCAGGCCAGAGGCTTGCCCATTCCTCCTCCAGGCCCAGATCCCGACTGGAGGCTGAACGACCCCGTCCGTGCCCTGGCGAACGCAGTGGTGATCGGCGGGGCTGCTGTGGGAGCGCTCTATGTGGGGGTCTGGAAGCCTCTCCACCGGCGCTGATACCACAAACGAAAAAACAACCTTAGCGAAACATTGCTCCACGGGTCATTGGCGGTTCACAGCCACACGATTCAAGTTGGGCTGACGAATATCAGCGCAGGTCAAAGGCTCAATATGGCATGTCTGGTATCGATACCACGGGCAAGAAGTGGTACCAAGCTGGAGAAGTTCTAGAACCTATGGAAGGTCGATAACCAGCGGGAGGTGGTCGGACAGTCCGCCTGGCCCAGCGAAGGGTGTGCCATCTTCCAATCGCTCGGGGTAGTCAACGTGCCGTAGGCGTAGTGAGGCTGGTGAGACCAGCGCGTGGTCGAGGCGGTACGGCGTATTGGCCTGGGGACTCCACCAGGTTGCTGGAGGTCGTGCCAAAGGGTTCCGGCTAATCCATCCATCTCGCCATCCTCTCGTCTCGAACTCGGCCATCTCAGCAGCACAGACGAGAGTCGCACCGGGTTCGTCCCGGTAGTGCAGTCCAGTGTTCAGGTCACCTACGACCACGGCTGGGTACGTCCGGAGGACGGGTTCCACCTCATCCAGCAGGAACCGCCAGAACGCAGGCTTCCGCTCCCGGGGTGGTTCTGAGCCGGGGATGTAGGCACCGCACACATGCCACTCGCCCACCGTGACGTGGGCGAAGCGGTGACCGTCCATGTCCGACCGGTAGACGAGGTCACCGGTCCTGAGCGGAAGTCGGGAGGCGAGCAGAAGCCCGGCATATCCGCCCAGTGGGTCCGCTCCGTTGACCTGGTACGTGAACCCGGCTGTGGATAACTGCTCCGCCAGAGACCACGGGTCGTTGTGGCGATACTCCGAGATCACCGCCACGTCTGTCCCGAGGTTTATGAGGGCTTGAACAATGCGCCCGCACCGCTTCCCGCCCCCCTGTCGAATGTTCCAGGCCACGACTCGGATCGGCACCCGGGAGACCGTAGAGGACGAGCGGGGCGAGGTGTGTCGGTCCGGCTCAGGGGAGGCCCCCGGCGTTACGATCGGGACCAGCCGGAGACGAAGGGCAGGGACGGGTGTCAGAACAGGCTATACGGACATACGAGGCGTTCATCTGGAGCGTGGCGGACCTTCTGAGGGGGGACTACAAGCAAAGCGAATATGGGAAGGTCATCCTCCCGCTCACGGTCCTACGACGCCTCGACTGCGTCCTGGCTTCGAGCAAGGGGGAGGTGCTCAAGCGAGCGGATGTACTCAAGGCCAGTGGCATCGACAACGTCGAGCCGGTGCTCTGCAACATCACCGGGCACTCGTTCTATAACACCTCCGCACTCGACCTCCGGAAGGTCCTGGATGACCCGACCCAGGTGGTGGGCAACCTCCAGGGGTACATCGCTGGGTTCTCCCCCACCGCCCGGGACATCCTGGAGAAGTTCGGCCTGGACGGCCAGGTCGTCCGCCTGGCCCGCTCCAACTTGCTGTACCTGGTGCTCTCGAAGTTCGTTGAGATCAACCTCCACCCGGACCTCGTCTCCAACGTCGAGATGGGTGCTATTTACGAAGAGCTAATCCGCCGATTCTCGGAACTCTCGAACGAGACAGCCGGTGAGCACTTCACCCCCAGGGAGGTCATCAGGTTGATGGTGAACCTGCTCTTCGCCGAGGACGACCAGGCCCTGAGCGAACGAGGGGTCGTCCGGACCATCTTCGACCCTGCCTGCGGCACAGGCGGAATGCTCTCCGTAGCAGAGGACCACATCCGCTCTCTCAACTGCGGTGCCCGCCTGGAGGCCTTCGGTCAAGAAGTCAACGACGAGAGCTACGCCATCTGCCGCTCGGACATGATCCTGAAGGGCCAGGATGCGGCCAACATCGTGTCGGGGAACAGCTTCAGCGAGGACGGGTTCAAGGGCCGCACCTTCGACTACATGCTCGCCAATCCCCCCTTCGGGGTGGAGTGGAAGAAGGTAGAGGACCCCATCCGTAGGGAGGCCGAGAAGGACGGATTCTCAGGCCGCTTCGGGGCCGGTCTGCCTCGGATAAACGACGGGTCCTTCTTGTTCTTGCAGCACATGATCTCGAAGATGAAACCCGCCTCCGAGGGCGGGAGCCGCATCGCCATCGTCTTCAATGGCTCACCGCTGTTCACGGGGGCTGCCGGTTCGGGAGAGTCGGAGATCCGCCGCTGGATCATCGAGAACGACTGGTTGGAGGCCGTCGTGGCCCTTCCTGACCAGTTGTTCTACAACACCGGCATCTCCACCTACTTCTGGGTGGTCACCAACCGGAAGTCCCCCGAACGACAGGGCACGGTTCAGTTGGTGGACGCCCGGGACTACTGGGTGAAGATGCGCAAGTCCCTCGGGGACAAGCGCAAGGAGATATCCAACCAGCAGATCGAGGAGATCACCCGCCTGTACGCGGACTTCACCGGGAGCGAGAAGGTCAAGATCTTCCCCAACACCGCTTTCGGATTCCAGCGGATCACAGTCGAGCGACCCCTCAAGTTACGCTGGGAGGTCACAGGGGACACCATCATCCAGGCCACGTCCACGAAGGCATGGGAGAAGCTCGCCCCGGAGGAGCAGGAGGATCTCCGGAGCCGTCTGAGCGACCTCGTAGGCGTCGTGACGACGGACGCTAAGCAGATACGTCAGAAACTCGGGGCGGTCCCGAGAACGGTCGAGAAGCCCCTCCTGGACGCCCTGGCTGTGCGAGACCCGGAGGCCCCGGTTATCACCGACCGCAAGGGCAACCCGGACCCGGACCCTGACCTTCGGGACAGCGAGAACGTCCCCCTACCCGACTTGCCGGTGAGATGGGAGCCGGACCCCGTGGAGCGACTGGCCACGGTGGAGTACCGCACCGCCGTCGAGGACTACATGACCGCTGAGGTCCTGCCCTACGTGCCCGATGCCTGGGTGGACCACGACAAGACCAAGCTCGGCTACGAGGTTCCCCTCACTCGCCACTTCCACAAGTACGTTCCGCCACGCCCGCTTGCCGAAATAGACGCTGAGATACGGGCGCTGGAGGCGGAGATACAGGATCTCCTGCATGAGGTCACCGAGTGACGGTTCGAGAGGTTGCTTGGCCTCCGTCCTGGCGGTGTGTGCCGCTGTGGTCACTATTCGACCGAGTCAAGGATGTCGGGCACCCGGAAGAGGAGATGTTGAGTGTCTACCGAGAGTACGGGGTCGTCCGGAAGGAAAGTCGGGATGATAACTTCAACAAGACCGCCGAAAACCGAAACATCTATCAACTCATCGAGCCGGGTTGGCTCGTTGTCAACCGGATGAAGGCCTGGCAAGGTTCGGTCGGAGTCTCCAACTACCGAGGTATCGTCTCCGGGCACTACATCTGTTTTCGGCCAAGACACAGCGAAGACCCCCGGTTCCTGAACTACCTCCTTCGCTCCCCGGTGTATGCCGCAGAACTGCGTCATCTGTCCCGAGGCGTTCGACCGAATCAGATTGAGATCGACAATGACTGGTTGCGTGTCCTACCAGTTCGTCTCCCGCCCATAGACACCCAACGGGCCATCGCTGACTACCTCGACGCCGAGACCGCCCGCATCGATGCCCTCATCGAGAAGAAGCAGCGGATGGCGGATTCGCTACGAGGTCGGGAGCGTTCTGTGCTGGACTTGTGGGCCGAGGCGCAGTTTGAATCACACCCTTCCGTGGCCTTTCGCCGGATGCTTCGTGGCATCGAACAGGGCTGGAGTCCGCAATGCGAAGCTGTGCCAGCAGAACCTGCCGAGTGGGGAGTACTGAAGACGAGCGCCGTCTCGTCTGGAGCCTTCAGGCCTGAGGAGAATAAGCGGCTCCCAGGAGCCGTCGTCCCTGAGCTTCGATGGGTGGTCCGGGAGGGCGACCTCCTCATGACCCGGGGTTCCGGGTCCCGGGCGATGGTGGGCCAAGCCGTCGTGGCACATCCGGGTGACCGACACCTCATGCTGTCGGACCTCACGTACAGGCTGCTAGCAGTGAACTCCGACCCGGACTATCTCGCAGCAATGCTTCGCTCCAGTCGCGTGCGGGGTGAACTCGAAAGCATGATACGCACCGACACCGGCATGACCCTCAAGGTTCGGGTGGATGACATAAAGGCCCTGTCAATGCCTCTGACACCCGTCGACGGTCAGCGGATGGCTGCTCAGGACCTCAGGAAGAAGCTCGCAGCAACGATCCGACCTCTCCCCACCATCGAGCATCAGACCAGTCTCATACGGGAGCATCGCCAAGCGCTCATCACTGCCGCAGTGACGGGTGACTTGGAGGTGCCGGGAGTCGCAGCATGAAACCCGACGAGCGGCACTTCGAGGAGGCCATCGAAACCCATCTCTTGGGCCACGGCTACCTAAAGTCCACCCCCTCCCATTTCGACCCCGTGCTGGGCTTGGATACGGCGGAGATGTTCGCTTTCATCGGGGCTACTCAGGCCAAGGACTGGGCGACCCTCCTGGGGCGGTATGGCAACGACCCCGACGACGCCCAGCGAAGCTTTGCCAAGCGCCTGGCCTCCGAGATCGATGCCCGAGGTACCGTTGATGTGCTCCGCCATGGCGTCGTGGACCTCGGTGTCACCATCCGCCTAGCTTTCTTCAAGCCTGCCCACACGCTGACTCCCGAACTGGTTCGTCTGTACGAGGCGAACCGGGTCTCGGTGACTCGCCAGTTGGCCTACGAACACGGCACGACCAAGACGCTCGATATGGCCCTCCTGGTGAATGGGATACCCACGGCTACGGCGGAGTTGAAGAACCCCCTGACGAACCAGAACATCGAGCACGCCATCGACCAATACCGCTCGGACCGGGACCCGAAGAACGTCACCGTGGCTCGCAGAGCGTTGGTTCACTTTGCCGTAGACCCCGAGCGTGTAGCTATGACCACGAAGCTCGCAGGGCAGGCCACCCGGTTCCTTCCGTTCAACCTGGGGAACGAAGGTGGGGCCGGTAATCCGCCTAACCCCAATGGACACCGCACGGCCTACCTGTGGGAGCGGGTGTGGGCGAGAGATGCCTGGATGGATCTGCTGGCTCGGTTCATCCACGTAGATCGTCCTCAGACCGGCTCAGCAGCCTCCAGGAGGGCCGCAGAGACGGTGATCTTCCCCCGCTACCACCAGTGGGATGCAGTTCTCAATCTGGAGGCTGATGCCAAGGAGTCCGGACCTGGCAAGAGCTACCTGGTGCAGCACTCCGCCGGGTCGGGGAAGTCGAACACCATCGCCTGGACGGCCCACCGCCTGTCCAACCTGCACAGCACCTCGGACGAGAAGATCTTCGACAAGGTCGTTGTGATCACGGACCGGGTCATCCTGGACCGCCAGTTGCAGGAGACGATCTATCAGTTCGAGCACGCCCGGGGGGTGGTGGTGAAGATCGACCAGAACTCCCAGCAGCTAGCGGACGCTCTCGGTGGGGAGCAGGCCCGCATCGTCATCACCACCTTGCAGAAGTTCCCCTTCGTGCTGGACAAGATCGGCTCTCTGCCGCAGCGGTCCTACGCCGTCATCGTGGATGAGGCCCACTCCTCCCAGACCGGAGAAGCGGCCAAGGACCTGCGTCTCGCACTCAGCGGTACCGATGAGCAGGAGTTGACCGCCGCAGAGGCCGAGGATTCCGGGTACATCGCTGAGGCCATCGACCCGGTGGAGGAAGCCCTGGCCAAGGCGGTATCAGCCCGGGGCCGTCAGGCCAACCTGTCGTTCTTCGCCTTCACCGCTACGCCCAAGGCCCGCACCCTGGAGTTGTTCGGCACCAAGCAGGAGGACGGGAAGTACCACCCGCTCCACCTGTACTCGATGCGCCAGGCCATTGAGGAGGGCTTCATCCTCGACGTGCTGGCCAACTACACGACCTACAAGACGTATTGGCGCATCGAGAAGCACATCGCCGAGGACCCTCAGTACGAGTCCGCCAGGGCCAAGCAGGCCATCGCCCGCTTCGTCTCCCTCCATCCCTCCAACCTGGCCCAGAAGGCCGAGATCATCGTGGAGCACTTCCGGGCGCACACCGCAGCCAAGATCGGCGGTGCGGCCAAATCCATGGTCGTCACCTCCTCCCGGCTCCATGCGGTGCGCTACAAGCAGGCCATCGACGCCTACATCCACCGCAAGGGCTACACGGACGTGGCTGCGTTGGTGGCCTTCTCCGGCAAGGTGATCGCCGATGACGGCTCCTGGTCAGAGCCGGGCATGAACGGCTTCCCCGAGTCCCAGACCGCCGAGAAGTTCAACACCCCCGACTACCAGGTCTTGGTGGTGGCCGAGAAGTTCCAGACGGGCTTCGACCAGCCCCTTCTGCACACCATGTTCGTTGACAAGGTGCTCACCAGCCTCAATGCGGTGCAGACCCTCTCCCGGCTCAACCGCATCCTCCCGCCGCTGAAGGAGGACACCTTCATCCTCGACTTCCGCAACGAGACGGATGACATCGTCCGGGCCTTCGAGCCGTACTACGGCCAAACCGTGGCACCCCCCACCGACCCCAACCTGCTCTATGACACCCACCGCAGGCTTGGCGAGTTCGACGTGATGCGCTCGGAGGAGATTGAGGCAGCTGTGGGCGTGCTGCTGACCATGAAGTCCACGGACGATCACGGGCGCATCTACAGCCTCCTGGACCCCGCCGTTGACCGCTTCCACGCCCTCCACGAAGACGACCGTCTTGGCTTCAAGGACGCCCTGGACAAGTTCGTCCGCACCTACTCCTTCCTGTCCCAGGTGGTGTCCTTCGGTGATACCAAACTCGAGAGGGACTATCTCTACTCCCGTGCTCTGGCAAGCGTTTTGCGGGGGGCCAACACCGTCGAACGACTGGACCTCGGCTCCGAGGTTGAACTCACCCACCTCCGCCTCGAAGCGACCTACACCGGCTCTCTGGCTCTAACAGAGGACGGAGAACTCACCACCTACACCGGCGATGGTGCCATCCACCAGCGGCTCCCGGACATGGAGCCGCTATCCCAGATCGTGGACACCCTCAACGAGCGCTTCGGCCTCGACCTGACCGAGACCGACCAGCTTCTCTTCGACCAGTACGAGCGGGATTGGCTCTCCGACCCTGAGGTCACCGACCAGGCGCGCAACAACACCATCGAGAACTTCAAGCTGGTATTCGACCGGAACTTCCTTAAGACCGTCATCTCCCGTATGGACGAGAACGATGCTCTCTTCCGCCGCATCCTGGACGACCCCGAGTTCCAGGAGGCCATCAAGGACTTCTATGGAACCAAGGTCTACCGGCAGGCTAGAGAGCAGCCGTGACACTCGGGCCGGTCAGGAGATGGATGCTCGCCTGCGGTCTTCTAGCGGTAGTGGTGGTAGGTACGGCCTGTAACTCGACTAGGACTTCCGCCACTGCCACGACGGTCTCGACGAGCGCCCCCGTATTAGCGACAACCACGAACCCGACCACGACCACCTCACCAGCGACGACGACCACAGTTCCGGCCACCACGACCACGACTAACCCGAACGAGTCATCGTGGACCGACGCAAACACAACCGTCACAGGATGTACGGATAGCTCCGTGAGCGGAACTGTGACCAACACCGGCACAGTGACCAACACCTACATCATCAGCGTGAGCGACGACAGCGGCTCTTTCGAGCTAGGAGACGGCAACACCCAGGTGACCAACCTCCCGCCGAATCAGACCGTCACTTGGAGCGCTCCCGTAACGTTCTCCAATCCGCCAACAGGTCCGGTGAACTGCATGGTCATGGACGTGTTGGCCAACTATTGAGTCCATCGAAGCGGTAGGCGATGCCCGAGGCTCTCACACCAGAGGATGCGATGGCCAAACCTCTTACCCGAAGCGAACAGGAGCAACTGGTCGAGTCCATCCGACAAGTACTCGAAGATTCTGACACCCACCTGAGCCGGGACGCTCGACTCCGATGGGAGGGTGCTCTAACTGCCGTAGAGGTGGTACTTGGGATCCCCCCGAGCGTCGGATCCGACGGCCTTGATCTGACCGGACTGCGGTAGGAACCAGTGACCAACGAAGAATCAGTCCACTACCGACTCGACCTGTCTTGTGGATTGAAGATCTTCGTCTCCGTGAGACGCTGGCCGCAGGGGTGGAGCGTCACCACCATTGCTGCACCGGCTGAAGGTCGAGACTCGATTCGCTTCGTTGACGCCCAGTGTCCACACAGAGCGGAGCCGGTGCATCGAACTGAGGAAGCCGCACTCCAGTGCGCTAAGCGCACAGGGGCAATGAGCCTTTTCCTAGAACGGGAGCATGCTCGTTACGACCACGACAGACGGAGTGCGTCGGGGCGTAGGCGGACGTTTCGGCAGGGAAAGGACTGGCAGCGGCTCCAGAAGGAGGTGCTACTTGAAGAACCCACCTGTCGCAAGTGCGGCGCAACATCTTCTCAGGTCGATCACATCGAGCCGCTGAGCCTGGCCGGGTTCGAAGGGCGAGCTTCCCTTGAGGTTCTGCAAGGAAGGAGCAACCTTCAGGCGCTATGCGAGGCTTGTCATGCGGAGAAATCGGCTCTGGACATCAGTAGGGCCAACAACCGGTACGGGTATCCCATCGACACTGTGCGTCCAGGTCCTGACATGGTCACCATCGAAGAGATCGCCCTCAACCTTGGAGTCAAGCCCCAGACCGTCCGGTCGTGGATCAAGCGACAGACCTTCCCGGCACGCCAGATCATCGTCAATGACATCCCGGATTGGTACCAGTGGGCTGATTGGTGGAAGTGGGACGCCGTCCTGAGTTGGGCCGAGTTGATGGACCGCCCGGCGCCTGAGCAGCCCGGCCTGCTTGCGCATGGGGTCTCGGAGTACATCTCGCTGCGTACCGGAGCACCGATCCGGGTGCCCTATTTGTAAACGCTGGACCGAGCGTTTATAATCTGGTAGAATCGGTGCTCATGCGGGTCATGGGGTACTGCCGGGTGTCGACCAACGAGCAGGCCACCGAGGGCATGTCCCTGGACGCTCAGGAGTCCCGAATCCGGGCCTGGGCGGATGCAATGGACCATGAGGTCGTGGAGATGGTGACCGACGAGGGCGTGAGCGGAACCAAGCTCCTCTCGGATCGCCCCAATGGAATGAAGGTGGCCGAGCTTCTCGACGCTCGCAAGCCCTCTGTCGAGGCCGTGGTCGTGGTCCGGATGGATCGGCTGGGGAGGGATGCAGCGGAGCAGATCGCCCTCCTGAAGCGGTTCCGGGTCGGCAAGGTGGGGGTCGTGGCCATCGCCCAGCAGATCGACTTGGCGACTCCCCACGGAAGAGCCATGGCTCAGATCGGGGCCGTCTTCGCCGAGCTTGAGCGGGCACTCATTGCTGAGCGAACCGTCGAAGCACTGGACGAGCTACGTCGCCAGGGCAAGGCATGGAACCATGCCCCCTTCGGCTGGGGGGTTCACGATGGTCATCTGGTGCCCGTCCCTGAGGAGCAGGAGACCGTCGAACTCATCCTCTGGCTCCGGGAGGCCGGATGGAGCTATGACCGCATCGCCAAGCGTCTGACGGCTGACGGTCACAGGACGAAGCGGGGTGGTCCGTGGCAGGCAATGTCGGTGAGGTCGGTGGAACGGACGGCTAGCCGCATGATGTCGTCATCCCTATGAATGACGAAGGGCGCTTGATATCGATGCCAAAGCCATGACCGCACATGTACTGGCGACATCCACAACTTCGGGGTTAGCGGTTGCTGGGTTCGTGCTGGCCATATTGGGGACCGTCTTGGGAGTAGCGAGTCTTACTTGGCAGATCGCTGTCTTCCGATTGTCCGGTAGTCGCGTGAAGGCCGAGTTACGCGTCGGTGCTTATGGGAACGGAGCCGTAGTGACTGGACCCGTAGGGCGCTGGGCGGAGACAGCGTCCTTCATGGCATCTCAGGGATTCACTACACCATGCCTCGCTGTCGAGGTTCGGAACAGGGGACGCCTGGCGGTCGATGTCGTCCGCTGTCAGGCAGTCATGACGAACGGCCTTGCAATCGAGGTGCCGGGGCATAGGTTCAACCCACCCCCGAATACTCGTTTGGATCATGGCCAGACGAAGACGTGGTATGTAGACCTCGCCCCTATCCGTGCGGCAGCGCGGGCGAACATCTCCGCCGGAATGATGAGACCGGACCAGGTACAGGAAGTTCGAATGAACGTCGAACTCGGTACCGGTGAGGCGATTACAACCAAGGACGCGTTGACCATTCACGGTTAGACCAGTCCTTGAACTCCAGACAGCCTCCCTGACGGGGTGACCTTCCCAGCCAGCACCCTCCCTCACCAGAGCAGGTTACTGGTATTCACCTGCTGCTTGAAGTTATCCAAGGCCGTCTGGAGGTTGGAGGCGTCACCCTCAAACAGCCCAGCGTCGAGCATCGCTGCGCCGAATCGTTCAGGCAGCGTGTTCTCCACCGATCTTCGATCTGACCAAACCCATCGACCTATCGGCCCCCTGCCGTATTCGTAGGCGCAGAGCACGCCCCACATGTACTCGAACTCGTTGAAGGCAGTGTCGAACTCCCTGTCGCTCATCAGGACATGTGAGAGAGGTTGGCGAAGAACGCCGTGGAGATAGTCCGACTGCGGCGTCTTACGTCTGTCCCCGAAGATCTGCTCGAATGCCACGTTGCCCAACGTGCGCCACGATGCCAAGGCACTGCTCAGCTTTTCGGTCTGGCCATTGCTTCGATCAACACGGAGAGCATGGAAGGCTTGAAAGATCGGTGCTGGACGCTTAGTGGCCACACCGGCGATCCCCACGGCGTACATAGCAAGGGTCGCCGGATACAGAAGCAGAGCTTCGTAGACGTTGTAGATCGTTCCATAGTGAGGCGGTCGAGGCTCGACCAATCGTCCGATGGATTCCACGACAAGTTCATCGTGTCTTGACTCATCGCTAAAGTACGTGATAGTGGCCAATAGGGCTACAAGTCGGGACGATGTCTCTTCGTAGAGCCGCATTCGAGCCGTAACGGTTTCGACCGTTGGGTGAGGGGAATCGACGGGAGTGTCCAGGGCGCGAACGCTATTTGCCTCGGGCACAATCAGATCATGGAGGCGGATTCTCTGGATCGGGTCCGGTAGGTAGCGCTTCGCTGCTGCGACGGCTAGAGCCGTGGACAGCGGCGCTTGGTCGCTGGCCTCATGGAGCAGTTCAACCCGTGTAGCCAAGGTATCGAAGAAAGTGTCGGCCCCATCGATGGGGACGGAGACGGCTGAACGGTGAGCCAGGAGTTGTGAGGTGAGGTCGCTGACCGGTCCAACATGCGTCCAGTACGTAGCGTAGCGACGCCCGGGGGCACGAAGAAGAGCCTCTCGGAGGGCCAAGTCCCACTCGCCAGACCACCCGCAGACGATGAGACCATATTCATCGAGCACCTGGTCCAGGAGCCGATTCAGTTCAGGCCCGTACGTCGATAGCTCCTCGACCGTGTTCTTCAGATCTGGCTCTAGGTAGTCACCATGGAGCTTCACGATTGTGATCCTTGAATGCGCAAGTGGTGTTGCGCCAGCCGCTGCTGCTTCCGAGGAGACAACAACTGGGTTCACACCAGCTTCAGATAGCGCTGCTTCAAGCAATCGGTCGAAGTTGGTCGTCAGTATGACTCGGATGTAGCCAAGGGCCACCAGCCGAGCGATACCACGATGACCAGCGGTGGGAAGCTTCACGCCCCTTTCTCGTTCGTCGTCGGTCGGCACGAAGTATGGCTCCAGCAAGTTTCGCCGGTCTGCTGGCGATGGCCCTGTCAGGGACGTGAGGAGATCTGAGTACCCAGGATCATCTCCATGGCGCTCACGCCACCAGGATTCGGGGTCATCAACGTCTGGTTCTCCAGCAGCCACGGCTGCACGCCGGAGAAGATCCTTGACCACTTCCCAGCCAGTAGGGATCCCCGCCGACCGAGAGATTCCTGAGCCGACCAGAATGGCCATGGTCCCGGGTCCAGCATGAACCGTAGAAGCCAGAGCGGTTAGGGGGTCAAGGACCATGAGCGCCGATCATTTCTCGGTGTAGAGGTCGGAGTGCTTGCGGGGGGGTTGGAGGACGACACTACGGATTACCCGGTATCAGGCTGGGGCTGACCCTTGTCCGCTTGTGTAAACGAAAGCACCAACGAGCACCAGGGCACCGATGAGCATCAGTGCTGTCTGAAGGTCGTCGCTAGCCTTCTTTGCCTGAGCCAATGCCTTCAGGTGGCCCAGGAGGGCATCCTTCCCAGCATCAGGATTGTCGAAGTCGAATGCGATGTACTCGACTCCTTGAAGCATCGCCAAGTCGTTGCCACTAATCCCCTCTTGGACGACGGGGATGATGGGCTTCTTCGCCCGCAAGGCCCACCCAATCTCCTGCTGCACGAAGGGGGAGGCTTGAGCGGCCTCGGTGATGAACACCATGACGGCATGGCAACGCTCGATCTGCTGCTGCACCTTGGCAGGTAGGTGTTGTCCTGGTTGCGGATCGTGCTCAGCGAGCCACAGATCTACTCCAGGGCCAGCCTGTCCCTTCACCCATTCCATCCAAGCTCTGTCCTTGCTGGCGTGGGAGACGAAAACCTTGTAGCTCACGGGATCCTCATGGCCATGCCGTCCATCCGCTCAGACGGTCTGAGGTACGAAATCGGGCAGGTCCAGGGACAAGCGGAGTTGGTCAAGCGCATGGTCCAAGACCAAGTTGATGTCCCGTGGCAGACCATGCTGCGACCCGCTCTTGCCGAAGGCAGCCTCGACGTAGTCGAAGACGAACATCCGCCACATGTTCTGCGGGCTGGCTGGTCCGCCACGCGGGAAGGCGCTCACCACTTCGGATGCGAGCTTCTGGGGCGTCATGGATCCCGATGCTACGACGGCCCTAGGACCGTCTGGGTGACCAGGGATGACTCCTCCCTAGCGACGAGGCCCTGGTCTAAGCAGCCAGGGATGCGGAGCACCGTCGGCACCCCCCTCGACGGCCATCCGGGGTGACTGGACGCGGAAACGGGCACCAGGTCCAGGCATCGTGTCGATGAGATGGGCGTCGTGCTCACAGGCGTCCACCACCCACCAGACCTCTCGGGCGTCCCGCCCCTAACCCTCTGGTGCGCACCTCGCCATGGGCACCTCATCGGTCTCGTCGTATTACCTCCCGGACGCATCCGGCGAAGTCGCTGCTGAAGGCAGTGGCGACAAGCATGACGGGACCGTATGAGATCGCTGACCTTGAGGCGGACACAGTGGATCAGCCTCCGACGGACGGTCGCTAGTTCTCTCGGCGTGCCATACAGATCGCAAGGCTTCCGCGTCGGGTCCGATCCGCTTCTGCATCGAGGGGTGGTGGGCCGGGACGATCCACGTCCTGTGTCCGTGAAGCGTGGCCCGGAAGGCTCCTGGCGGAGGGAGAACAGCAGAGGGTGCGTGTGGTGAGTCGATCACGGGCCACAGTTGCTCCCATGCCTCCACGCCGAGGATCAGAATCGCCCGGGGTTGCATCGTCTGGACCTGGAGTCTCAGGAAGTCCCGGCAGAAGCCCAGGAACTCCGGAGTCGGGTGCCGGGTGAACTTCCCGGTGGGCTTCTCTCCCTCCTTCAAGCCCACGTAGACGTTGGTGAAGAACATCTCCCTCCTGGGCACGTTGGCCTTCTTGAGGAGGCTGTACAGACCCGTCCAGGTGCCCATGGTCTTATGACCCGGCACCTGGTCACCGTGGGAGACCTTGCTGTCCCTCCGGTACTCGAACTTCACGATGCAGTCCACGTTGTGCCCGATCACCATGAGACGCTCATAGGGGAAGTCCGGTAGTTCGGTCGATCCATGAGGCCGGTACAGACCGGATGCTCCAGCGAAAGCAGCGGTCCCGGGGAGGATCCCGTCCACGAAGTTCGGGAGGAGGCTGGAGACCGCTATCACGTCCCGGGGATAGGCGTCAAACGTCCCCAGTCTCTCAAGGAACTGGCGGACCGGATGAGGTTCTGACATGGGATCGGAGAGTATAAGAGGCCCCCAACTACGGCCCGGGGAGCCGATTAGATCTCTCTGGCGTTGCGGCAATCGGTAGCCACGCTCGCCGGGTCCCCGTCGGCTGGAACGTTGTCTGAATGGCGGGTCAGAAGCCCCGTCGCAGCCCCTTTGTAGGATTGAGCCAAAGGGGTGATGTGGGTGATCAGACGACTTTGGAGAGGCGTTCGGGCGCTCTCTCCCTGGAAGCGCCGAGCCGTGACGCTGGTCATCACCCTTCTAGCGCTCTTCGCCTTCTTGTTCCTGGCCGTTGCGGCCTTCGTACTGGTCGTCGGCACATACGGTCTGGTGCTGATACTGCCTATTTCACTGCTCTGGGGAAGGAAGGTGAGGTGCAAGAAGAAGGAGCGTGCTGCTTTCGCTCTCATGGTGAAGGAGAGCCAGGCCAAAGCAGATGCCCTGCTACGTGAGGCACTGATCCTGGCTGGCACGGACCTGGGCACGCTCAGCGAACTGGATCCAGCCGACTTTGAAATCGCCGTCGCTCAGATACTCGAAGCATGCGGGGAGGGGAAGTTCGACCGTATCGGTAGGGCAGGTGACGATGGGGCTGACCTGATTCGAACCGATTCGACTGGACGGGTGACGATTGTCCAGTGCAAGCGCTATTCGACAAGCAGCCAGATAGGGACCCCGGCGCTGCGCAACTTCCTCGGAGCCATGGTGCATTACAGGGCATCGCAGGGAATCTTCGTCACCACGGCGACCTACAGCGTCCCCGCCCACAAGTTCGCAATGGAGCACGGAATCCGACTGATCGCCGGTGGCACCCTTGCCAGGATGGCCCGGGGGGTTCTCGACCAGTCCTAGCCACTGAGAGGTGGCCTTCGCCTGACTCCCGATGGACTGGCAACCCTCCCGGCGTGCGCGATCCGTGCGCGATCGTGCGCGAAATGAGGGTTTGAGATGGTCACCGCCGGTGAGGGATACCAGCGGATAAGTCCTGGTAGAAGCACCTATGGGTCATGATGGTCATCATCGGTCAAGGGGTCGGCGCACTTTCCTAAACCGTGCGTCGCGTGTTCGAGTCACGCCGGGGGCACTTGGATCACGAGCGCGGAATCGGCGTCTCTCCGTCCGATTCGGGCCGCTCGGCCACAGGTAGCATCAGCGCGGTGTTCGTGTCCACCCCCGACGAGTGTTTCGCTTCGCTACCCGGCTACCCCTTCAAGCCGAGGTGGGTCGACGTCGGCGGGGGGCTGAGGATGCACTACGTGGCTGACGGACCCGATGACGGGCCGATCGTGCTTCTTCTCCACGGCTACCCGACCTGGTCCTACGTGTACCGCAAGGTGATCCCGGTTCTGGCCGACGCCGGCCTGCGCCCGGTGGCCCCTGACCTGGTCGGTTTCGGACGCTCCGACAAGCTGACCGAGCGGACCGCCTACAGCTTCGAGAGCTACGTCGACTGGCTCGGCCGCTTCATCGACGCCGTCGACCTGCGCGACATCACCCTCGTCGCCCAGGACTGGGGCGGCCCGATCGGGTTGGCGACGCTGTCCCGTCGGCCAGAGAGGTTCTCCCGGGTGGTGCTGACCAACACCATCCTGCACACCTGCGAGCCGGACCTGGAGGGGCGGACCGCCTGGGCCCACCACCGTATCGGCGGCGGCCGGGTGGTCCTGTCCGAGTCCCTGCTGGACTACGTGGCCTTCACCCAACGGGCGCCTGAGATCAAGCCCAGCCTGATCGTCGGTGCGGTGGCCGGTCCGATCGCTCCGGAGGTGGCGGCGGCTTACGACGCCCCCTTCCCCGAGCCGGTCTACACCGCGGCGTTGCGCCAGCTTCCGGCGCTCATTCCGCTGACGGGCAACGACCCAGGGGCGGCGATCGGCCGGGCCACGTGGTCCACCCTGGCCGCTTGGACCAAGCCTCTGCTCACCGCCTACTCCGACGGCGACCCGGCCACCGCCGGCTGGGACCACGTCTTCCAGCAGCGGGTACCCGGCGCCGCCGGCCGCGACCATGTGACCATTGCCGGCGCCGGCCATTTCGTCCAGGAGCAGAAGGGCGACGAACTCGGCCGGCTGGTGGCCGCCTTCGTGGTCGGCACCAGCTCCGATCGCCCCTGACGGCCCCACGGATCGACCGGTGGGGACGTCGGTTCAGTCCTCGAAGACGACCTTCTTCTTGGACTCGACTGCGACGGTCGCCTTGATACCCACACGGTTACGGCTCGAGTCGATGCCCGACACGACCAGCCGGCCCGGGTTGAACGGGCCGGACCCCTTCTCGACCAGAACGGTCCCGACCTCGGTCCGGCCCTGGGCCGGGTAGCCCTCCTCTCCGTGCCAGGCGGGGGTCAGGGCGTTGCGGTAGAGCCTCATCGTCTCGTCGTCGCCGTTCCACTGGTCGCCGATCAAGGCGTACTCGCCGTTGACCACCACCGGCATCTTCGTGCCGCCCTCAGCGGCCTTTATGTGCGCGTAGTTCATCTGGGCGACCCAGTCGGCGCTCCAGTCGGCCGCCGTGACGGCTGGAGGTCGACTCTTACCGTCATCAGCGCTTGGTGACCCGCTGATCTGCCGGTCCCTGTCCTCGGGTCCGGCACCGCCGCCCGGCTTCCGGCGCAACTGCAATCCATCGCGGTTGCTCAGCTCGGTGACCCTGTAGCCCACGCGGGAATCGACCTGCTCGGAATACCGGAAATGGAGGTCGTGCAGCAGCTGGCTCAGGTCGCGGGCGCTCACCCCGAGGCGGTCACGCAGGATTTCGATGCCCCGTTCCCGGTCACGGCTGCGGTTGAAGTCCTCGAGGTCCTCGAACAGATCGGTCAGCTCGTCCTCGTTGGCCTCGTAGTCGTCAGGGTGCAGATAGTTGAGGAACTGCTTGTCAGTAGCGCTGTCGACGAAAGCGGCCAGATCGAGGAGAAGCTCACTGACCTGATCGTCGGACGGGAACTCGATATCCAGGGTGGAGAGATCGTTGAGCATTTCCTGCATATCGGCCTCGTGCAGGTCGTCCGGGCGGTCCTCGCTGTCGTCGGACTCCTTCGGGCCGCCCCCGTCGAAAGCTCCGTTGTGGACGTCGCGTATGAAGGGAAGGAACTCGTCCCGGTAGACCTCCGCCAGGCTGGAGGTGACGTCGTTCATCATCGCCGACTTGAGCATGTCGGCGTCGCTGGTGGTCTTGTACTCGGCGAATGCAACCTGGGCGTCGTGGCTCCACGGCACACGGACGGTATTCCACACCGTCTCGGGGCGCTCCCCTGCGAACTGAAGCTGCGCCACCACCTGGGCGTAGTCCACCAATTCATACTGCGGCGAGCCGGCCAAGAAGGCCCTGAACAGACCGAGCCAGTTCTCGTCGGTGACCGCATACAGCACTTCGCCCGGCGCGATACCGGTCTCTTTGACCAGGTTGACGTAGCCCTCGTCGGGATGAAATGGCACTCCCCCACCTTCCTACGGCTCAACGACCACGGATCGGAACCACAGAATAGGTGAGACAGCCACACCGGCAGGAGGAGCCGCAGCCAGCCCTATACGGTGAAGTCCGATCCGATGAAGTCGGGACATCCGCAACGCTACGGCTCGGCCCGCCGGCTACTCCGAGGTATTGGCCGTGGCGCGGTTTCCTATCCACACCGTCTTTCGGTTGCAGAACTCGCGGATGCCGTGCGCGGACAGTTCCCGGCCGTAACCGGAGGTCTTGATTCCCCCGAAGGGCAGTTCCGGATAGCTGGTGGTGTTCCCGTTGATGAACACCATCCCGGCCTCGATGTCACGGATGAACCGCCGGCGTTCGTCCTCATCGTCGGTCCAGACGTTCGAGCCCAACCCGAATTCGGTGGCGTTGGCCAACTCGATGGCCTCGTCGATGCTGTCGACGCGATAGATCGAAGCCACCGGGCCGAACACCTCCTCGGTGTGCATGCGCATCTCCGCGGTGACCCCCGCCAGCACCGTCGGCCGGTAGTAGAAGCCGGGTCCCTCCACCGGGCCGCCTCCGCAGAGCACCTTGGCCCCCTTCGAAACGGCATCGTCGACGAGTTCCGATACGTCTTCGACCTGCTGCGCCGAGGCGAGCGGGCCAACGTCGGTCTTCTCGTCCATGGGGTCGCCCACCACCTTGGCGGCGGTGATCTCGACGAAGTGCCGCTCGAAATCGTCGTATACGTCCCGGTGGACGATGAACCGTTTGGCGTTGATGCACGACTGCCCGTTGTTGAGCAGGCGGGCGGTGACGCCGACCTCGGCGGCACGGGCCAGGTCGGCCGACGGCATGACGATGAAGGGGTCGGATCCCCCCAGTTCGAGCACCGTCACCTTGATGGCGGCTCCGGCGGTGGACGCCACGGCGCTGCCCGCCGGGCCCGACCCGGTCAGGGTGGCGGCCACCACCCGGCGGTCCTCGAGTAGGGCCTGGACCTTGGAGGACCCGATAAGCAACGTCTGGAACGCTCCGCCGGGGAACCCGGCCCGCTCAAACAGCTCCTGCATGTACAGGGCGGTCTGGGGCACGTTGGAGGCGTGCTTCAGCAGCCCGACGTTGCCCGCCATCAGGGCCGGGGCGGCGAAGCGCATGGCCTGCCACAACGGGAAGTTCCAGGGCATCACGGCCAGCACCGGCCCGAGCGGCTGGTAGCGCAGAAACGCCTGGCTGGCTCCCACCGCCTCGGGGTCGGCCGGCTCGTCGGCCAGGTAGCCCTCCGCATGCTGGGCGTAGTAGCGGCAGCACTTGGCGCACTTCTGCACCTCCTGGCGGGCCGATACCAGGGTCTTGCCCATCTCCGTGGTCATCATGCGGGCTACCCGCTCGAGGTCCGCATCGAGCACGTCGGCGGCGGTCCTCATCCACCCGGACCTCTCGGCGAACGAGGTCAGCCGGTAGGAACGGAAGGTGTCGGCGGCCAAGGCCAGCCGCCGGTCGATCTCCTCATCGGTCAGCTCGTCGAAGGTTTCAACCGTCTCTCCGGTGGCCGGGTTGATGGTCGCGATAGCCATGGGTCCTCCTGTCGTGTCACCCGGCCACCTTGGGTACCCGGGGCGTGGCGGTCAGGCCGCCTCGAGCGCCGCCCTTGTCGCAGTGATCGGTCGCGACCTCGAAGATACCGAAGCGGGCCGGGCCTGCTCCAAGACGGTTCGAATGCCATCGTCGGGCCACCTTTCCCCACGGCCCACACCGCCAAACCCCTCCACCGCAACTTGCAGCGGGTCCGGCGGGGGCCACCGGCTCCGGCGAGCGACACGTCGGCCTGGGGCCAACCTTGGCCGGGGCCGGCCGCAGCGGTAGAATCCTGAGCCCAGAGGCGACCGGTCGGAACGGAGGCGCCGGGCGAGCGAGGTGACCCGATCAGCACAGCTGCGAAGTCCAGTTGACCGAGCTGACCACACCGAACCGGCGGCTCCCCGGCGGGTCCGCACCCGAAGACCGCTACAAGTGGGTGGCACTCACCAACACCTCGGTCGGGATGTTCATGGCCGTCCTCGACAGCTCGATCGTCATCATCGCCATGCCCGCCATCTTCCGGGGCATCGGGCTGGACCCGCTGGCCCCGGGGAACATCGCCTACCTGCTGTGGATGATCATGGGCTACGTGCTGGTCACCGCCTCGCTGGTGGTCAGCCTGGGCCGGCTGGGCGACATGGTGGGCCGGGTCCGGATCTACAACCTCGGCTTCGTGGTGTTCACCGCGGCCTCGGTGGCCCTCTCGCTGGACCCGGCGCGGGGGCCGGCCGGGGCCGAGTGGCTCATCGCCTGGCGCCTGGTTCAGGCCACCGGCGGGTCGATGCTCATGGCCAACTCAGCGGCCATCCTCACCGACGCCTTCCCGGCCAAGCAACGGGGGATGGCTCTGGGGGTCAACCAGATAGTCGGCCTGTCGGGCCAGTTCATCGGCCTCGTAGCCGGCGGCCTCCTGGCCGCCTGGGACTGGCGGGCGGTGTTCTGGATCAACGTGCCGTTCGGTGTGTTCGGCACGGTGTGGGCCTACCGCCGGCTCCGTGAGGTCTCCACCCCGGACCCCGGTCGGATGGACTGGTGGGGCAACCTCACCTTCGCCCTCGGGCTGGGCTCACTGCTGGTCTCGGTCACCTACGGCATCCAGCCCTACCACGGCTCGGCCATGGGATGGGGACGGCCGGCGGTCGTGGCCGGGCTGATCGCCGGATGCGCGCTGCTCGGATCCTTCACCCTGATCGAGAGCAGAGTCGCCCAACCCATGTTCGACCTGACCCTGTTCCGGACGCGGGCCTTCTCGGCGGGCGCCGCCACCACCCTGCTCAGCTCCGTAGCCCGAGGTGGCATGCAGTTCATGCTGATCATCTGGCTCCAGGGCATCTGGCTGCCGCTGCACGGCTACAACTTCTCGGACACACCCCTGTGGGCGGGCATCTTCCTGCTGCCGCTCACTGGCGGGTTCATCCTCTCCGGTCCGATCAGCGGTTACCTATCCGACCGTTTCGGCGCCCGCCCGTTCGCGACCACCGGGATGGTGCTGTTCTGCGTCAGCTTCGTCGGCCTGCTCTCGATCCCCGTGCAGTTCCCCTACTGGGAGTTCGCGCTGTTGTGCCTGCTCAACGGTGTCGGCTCGGGGATGTTCGCCGCCCCCAACACCGCGGCCATCATGAGCAGCGTGCCACCCCACCAGCGGGGCCAGGCGTCAGGGATGCGATCGACGTTCATGAACAGCGGCCAGGCCATCTCGATCGGGGTGTTCTTCACGCTCCTCATCGCCGGGCTGCAGGCGACCCTGCCCCAGACACTTTTTGCCGGCCTGCGGGCCCAGGGCGTCCCGTCGGATGTGGCCCAGCACGTGGCCCACCTGCCGCCGGTCTCGACCGTCTTCGCCGCCTTCCTCGGCTACAACCCCATCCAGACGTTGCTGACCCCAAGCGGCGTGCTGAGCCGCCTGCCCGACCGTAACGTGCATCTCCTCACCGGGCGTACCTTCTTCCCCGACCTCATATCCCAGCCGTTCCACCACGGGCTGGTGGTGGTGTTCTCGGCGGCCGCCGTCATGGCCGCCGTGGCCGCGGTCGTGTCGGCCATGCGCGGCGCGCAGTACTACCACGGCGACCACCCGGTCGAGGCTCCGGTCGGCGGCGAGGGTTGAGCGACGTCGTCGGCCCGACCGGCGGTTTCACGCAATAGGAGAATCGTCTGCTGGTCGGCGGCACTGATTACAGGCCCGCTCCGGACCGTCCGATGATCTGGGGGTAACCCGCCGCCTATTCGAGGAAACCTGATGAGACACCGGATCGCGTCGCTTGCGTACGAGATGATGGGCTCGGCCGCCATCTGCGGTGTTGCGTATATCGCCGAGGTTCTCATAGGTCACCGCCGCCGGGACGTCCGACCCTGATGGCCACCCTGGACCTTCAACAAGGACCGGACGCGCCGGGTGGAGGTCGGGCCCGACCGGCGCTGCGGCCCCTGCTCCCCTCTGCGGCGAGACCCCTGAGGAGCCCCGGCGCAAGGCGTCTGCGTCTGCGGGCCGGGGCCGTCGTCCTGGCGGTGGCCGCCATGGGCGCCCTGGCCGGCGCCGCTCCCGGAGCGGTCGCCCTGTCCAGAGGGGTCCCGGGCGCCGTTCCGGCCACCCTGCCGGCCATCCAGGCCGCTGCGGCCGGCGCCATCACGGTTCGCGACAGTGCGCTCACGGCCGCCGTAGCCGCCGTCAACGCCAACACGTCGCTCAGCGCCGCCGACAAGACCAACATCCTGGCGACGCTCAACGGGGCACTCACCAACGTCAACGCGGTGGGGGCCGCCGTACAGGCCGACACCGCGGTGTCCAACGCCAGCGCCGACTACACGGCCATCTTCTTGAACTTCCGGGTCTTTGCCCTGGTGATACCCCAGGCCCGGCTCGCCGCCGCCGCCTACGACCTGACCGACACCGTCCTGCCCAGCCTGCAAGACGCCCAGAACCGCCTGAGCGGCCTCCTGAGCGGACCGGAGCAGAGCAAGAACTCGGCGGCGGTGCAGACGGCCATGGCGGACCTGGCCAAACAGCTCACCGCTATCAGCAGCGCCACCAACGGGATGGCGGCCCAGGTCCTGTCGTACAAGGCCGGCGACTGGAACGGTGACAACACCATCCTGGCGGCCGCCCGGGCCGGTCTGATCTCCGCCCGCACGAGCGCGGCACAGGCGGCAGCCGACGTCAACACCGTCGTGGGAGCCCTTCAGTGACACCGTCCCGACTCAGACGGCCCGGCGCCGTCCTCGCCGCGCTGACCGCCGCCGTCGTCCTCGCCGGGTGCGGCGGGTCGGCGGTCTCGACTCAACCGCCGGACCTGGCCGCCGCCGGGGCGGCCCCCACCACCGCCGTCGTCCCCACCACGGTGACGGCCAGCCCGACGACCCCGGCGCCCGACCCCTTCGCCGGTGGCGCCGGCTCGCAGGCGGCGACCCCGTCCCCGCCGACCACGACTGCCGCCGACGCGGCCGCTGCCGCGGCGGCCGCCGACGCCCTGTCGGCGGTCGGCACCGACGTGCAGACCGCCAACGGTGCGGTGACCCAGAGCCAGAACGACCAGAACGCCGCCGACCTGGCCGCCGCCCAGAACGACAACCCCTGAACCTTCGGCTTGTCAGCGGCTGTCGCCGCGCCGAGACTGGCGGGATGGGACGCACCTACGAGCACCTCGACGAGCGCCTTTCGGGTTGGTTGGTGGATCAGCCGGTGTTCTTCGTCGCGACCGCCCCCCTCGACGCCGACGGGCACGTCAACTGCTCCCCCAAAGGCAACCGCGGCGAGTTCGCGGTCCTCGACGGCAACTGCGTGGCCTACCTCGACCAGACCGGCAGCGGGGTCGAGACCATCGCCCACGTGACCGAGAACGGCCGGATAGTCGTGATGTTCTGCGCCTTCTCGGGGGCCCCTCGGATCGTCCGGCTGCACGGTCGCGGGCGGGCGGTACGGCCCGGAGAGGACCAGTTCGACGCGCTCATGGCCCGTTTCCCCGGCGGCGACGGCCCCGGGGTTCGCTCGGTCATCGTGGTCGACGTGGAGCGCATCTCGGACTCGTGCGGCTACGGCGTTCCCCTGATGGCCTACGAGGGGCCCCGCCCGACCATGGACGAGTGGGCCCACCGCAAGGGCCGGGACGGTATCGAGGCCTACTGGGCCGAGAAGAACGCCACCAGCCTTGACGGGCTCCCGGGCATCTGAGCCGCCCGGGCCGCAGGCCAGGCTCAACCGTGGCGGCCCCCGTGCCGAAACCCAAAGTGTTGAACCTTCTCGCCTCGGCCAAGAGAGTGACTTGATGCACAGCGGTGAACCGGAGACTGCGTGGGTCGGAACCAGCCCAGCCCGACAGGGGCGGGCATGACCCTCGACGAGGCCGCGCCGACCGCGACCGGGTCGTTCCTGGTCGGCCGCCAGCCCGTCTTCGACGCCGAGCGGGAGATATGGGGCTACGAGCTGCTCTTCCGGGCGCGGCCCGGCCACGGCCAGGACGCCGAGTCGATGACCGCCGACGTGCTCCTCCACGCCGGCCTGGACCTGGGTCTGGACCGGCTCGCCGGCAACAAGCGGGTGCTGGTCAACGCCAGCCGCCCCTACCTCGTAGGGGAATGGGAGGTGCCGCTGCCCGCTGAGCGGACCGTGATCGAGGTGCTCGAGTACGTCGAGCCCGACGCCGAGGTGGTCGCCGGCTGCCGCCGCTTGAAGGACGAGGGTTTCATGCTGGCCCTCGATGACTACGTATGGCGGCCCGACGACCCGCTGCTCGAACTGGCGCAGCTGATCAAGCTGGACGTGCTGGCCATCGACGCCGACGACATGCCCGAACTCGTACAGGTCTGCTCGGCCTTCGGCGCCCGTCTGCTCGCCGAGAAGGTCGAAACGAGGGAGCAGCTCGATATGTGCCGGGAACTGGGTTTCGACCTGTTCCAGGGTTACCTACTGTCACGTCCCGAGGTGGTCAGCGGACGGGCGTTGAGCCCCAGCCGGATCAACTGCCTCAGGCTGGTCGAGCAGCTGAGCGATCCGGACACCTCGCCGGTCGACGTTCAGCGGATCATCGAGGCCGACCCGGCTCTGACGGTGCGGTTCCTCCGCGCCGCCGGGGAAGGCGCGGCCCGCGGCCTGAGCCGCCCGGTCCGTTCCATCGCCGAGGGCGCCGTCCTGCTCGGCCAGAGGAAGATGAGGAGCTGGGCCACCCTCATGCTGCTCGCCGACGCCAGCAGCGGGGTCCCCGACCAGCTCTGCCTGGCCATGGTCCGAGGGCGCCTCTGCGAGCTCATCGCCACCACCGTGGCGCCCGACCTGGAGAACTCGGCGTTCACCACCGGCGTCCTTTCGGCCCTCGACGTGCTGATGTCGGCTCCGCTGCCAGGAATCCTGGCCGAGCTGTCCCTCGCCGACGAGCTCAACCACGCCGTCATCGACCACGACGGACGCCTGGGCCGGATCCTCTCCGACGTATTGGACTGGGAGCTCGGGCGTTATCCCGAGCTGGCCTCGGGGGTGACCGCCGCGCAGATGAACCTCCTCGCCGCCGAGGCGGTCAAGTGGGCTGACGAGGTGTGCAGCCCGCTGCTGCGGCGCTGACGTCTCCGCCCCGGAGGCGTCATCCCACCGATACTTCTCGTGGGTGGTGGTCGAGGTGGGCCCGAAGCGGGTAGGGCCTTCCCATACGACCTAGCGAGGAGGTCCCGCCCGTGGCTGAGACCAAGCCCACCACCACCGACGCCGGAATCCCGGTCGCAAGCGACGAGCATTCGCTCACCGTCGGTCCCGACGGACCGATCCTGCTGCAGGATCACTACCTGATCGAGCAGATGGCCAACTTCAACCGGGAGCGGATCCCCGAACGCCAGCCCCACGCCAAGGGCGGAGGGGCCTTCGGGCGCTTCGAGACCACCGCCGACGTGACCGGCTGGACCAAAGCGGCGCTGTTCCAGCCGGGCGTGGAGACCGAAGCGGTGGCCCGATTCTCTACCGTCGCCGGCGAGCGGGGCAGCCCCGACACCTGGAGGGACCCCCGCGGCTTCGCCCTCAAGTTCTACACGTCGGAGGGCAACTACGACATGGTCGGCAACAACACTCCGGTGTTCTTCATCAGGGACCCCATGAAGTTCCAGCACTTCATCCGGTCCCAGAAGCGCCGGGCCGACAGCGACCTGCGCGACCACGACATGCAGTGGGACTTCTGGACGCTGTCGCCCGAATCGGCCCACCAGGTCACGTGGCTCATGGGCGACCGCGGCATCCCCCGCACCTGGCGCCACATGAACGGCTACTCCAGCCACACCTACATGTGGGTCAACGAGGGCGGCGAGCGGTTCTGGGTGAAGTACCACTTCAAGACCGACCAGGGGATCGAGTGCCTGACCCAGGACGAAGGCGACCAGCTGGCCGGCTCCGACGGTGACTTTCACCGCCGCGACCTCTTCACCTCCATCGCCGCCGGCGAGTTCCCGTCCTGGACCCTGCACGTCCAGGTCATGCCCTTCGCCGAGGCGAGCGGCTACCGGTTCAACCCCTTCGACCTGACCAAGGTGTGGCCCCACCGGGACTACCCCCTGCACGAGGTCGGACGCCTGACCCTCGACCGCAACCCGACCGACTTCCACACCCAGATCGAGCAGGCCGCCTTCGAGCCGAACAACCTGGTGCCCGGCATCGGCCTCAGCCCGGACAAGATGCTCCTCGGCCGGGTCTTCGCCTACAGCGACGCCCACCGGGCCCGCATGGGGGTCAACTACCGCCAGATACCCGTGAACGCCCCGAAAGTGGCCGTCAACTCCTACAGCAAGGACGGCGCCATGCGGATCCAGCCCGTCTCCGACCCGGTGTACGCCCCCAACTCCAAGGGTGGTCCTGCCGCCGACCCGGCCCGCTACCCGTACATGGAGCGATGGGAAGCCGACGGCGAGTTCGTGCACGCCGCCTACACCCTGCACTCCGAAGACGACGACTGGACCCAGGCCGGCACCCTGATCCGGGACGTCATGGACGATGCCGCCCGCCAGAGGCTGGTGTCCAACGTGGTTGGTCACCTGCTGAAAGGCGTGTCGGCGCCGGTACTCGAGCGGGCTCTCGACTACTGGCGCAACATCGACAAGGAGACCGGGGACCGCATCGCCGACGGTGTGGCCGCAGGCTAGACCAAGTGGTTGTGGGCGCTGAGGGACTCGAACCCCCGACCACCGCGTTGTAAGCGCGGTGCTCTAACCAACTGAGCTAAGCGCCCGGGACCGTCCATGGTAGAACGCCGGAGCCTTCCAGATCCTCTTCGGAGCAGATCGGGAGGCCGGCGGCCCGCAGCGCGGCGGCGGTCACCCCGTCGCCGTCCACCAGGACCCGCGTGTGGGTGCCGTCGTAGATGCGGTGGCACCCACACGACGGGGAGCGGGCCTTGAGGACCGCTCCGGCGGCCCCGGCGGCGACCGCCACAGCCACCGCGTGCTCGGCGCCCCGCCGGTAGAGGTCGGTCACGTCGGTCCCGTCAGCGGTACCGACCCGTCCCTCGGCGGTCAGCTCCGCCGCCGGGCGGGGCGTCGGCAGGCCACCCGCCACCTCGGGGCACACCGGTAGAAGCCGGTGGTCGGCGGCCAGCGCCGTCACCGAAGTCGACGGTGACGAGCCTCCCCTATGGTTGCATGCGACCCCGAGCAGACACGCCGACACCAGCACGGTTGGGCGCTCCTCGTCCACCCCCAGAGGCTAGACCGGCGGCGGCCCGTCAGGCCGAGACGGCCGCCCGGAGTATCCCCCGCCTTCAGGGCGGGGGATACTCCGGTCGTGACGTCAGGCGGTCAGTTGAATGCCAGGGGAAGGGTTCTTGGGGGGTCGCCCCCGCTTGCGCTTCTGGCTGAGGACCCGGCCGTTCAGGAACAGCTCTCCGCCCCAGACCCCCCAGGGTTCACGGCGGCTGAGGGCACCTTCGAGGCACTCAGCTACGACCGGACAGGTCCGGCAGATGCGCTTGGCCTCCAAGATGTCGGGTATCTCATCGGAGAAGAACAGCCCGGTCAACGAGCTGTCGGCGTCGCGGCAACTGGCGGCGTCCCAGTCGACGACGGGCCCCTCGGTCCCCTCCCATCCTGTCTGTTCGTAGCCCAGCTCGAAGGCGAACATGTCGCCGTCCTTTCTCTCCCTGTGTCCGGTTCCTGGAAAACGAAGAGGCCGCCGGGAATCTCCCGGCGGCCTCTGGACCCTCTCTCGGATGTTCGGTGCTCGTCCTAGCCGGACGTCCCATCCCGAGGGCCCAGTGGCCAACCGTCGATGTAAGTGGCGGTCATCGTGAAGCGCTTGTGCGAGCGCTTGGCGACGACGATCCCGTCCACGAGCTCGTGCAGAGCTGCGCCCACATACCCGCCCCGAGGACGCGGCTGGGACCAGAGGGACGAGGCGCAGCTCGACTCAGCGGTGACGTTGCTGTTCACTGACGCCCTCCTTTCGTCCTGGTCCCGGGCGACATAGATGAGATCATGCCACGCCGACTCAGTCAAACGATTTTATTGGGACAAAAGGCCGCGGCCGGCCACCACCTGGCCGAGCAGGTCGGGCGTGGCGGCAGCCACGATGGTCCGCCGCTCGCTCCCCTCGGTGACCACCAGGTCCCGGCCCGACGCCTCGGCCACGTGGGCACCCGCCTCGGTGCAGACCAGCATGGCCCCCAGGTAGTCCCACGGCGCCAGCGACTGCGGGGCGCAGTCGATGAAGGCGTCGAGGGACCCGCAGGCCACCGCGCACAGGTCCAGGGCCGCCGCGCCGAGGCTGCGGAACTGGTTCCAGCCGAGGTGGGTGCGGGGGTAGCCGCTGAAAGCCACGATGGCCGAGCTCATCGTCGTACAGCCGGTCGGGGCGATCGGCCGACCATCCCGCTCGGCGCCACCCCCCCGGACGGCGCTGAAGCGGGACCCGACGGCCTGGTTGGCCACGACCGCGGCCAGGGGCCCCTCCCGGTCGAGCGCGCACAGGCTGGTCGCCCACCACGGCAGACCCCGGGAGGCGTTGGTCGAGCCGTCCACCGGGTCGATCACCACCCTGACGGGGCGGTCGGGGTGGTGCAGCCCGGACTCCTCGGAGAACGCCCCGAAGCCGGCCCGTTCCAGCACCGCCAGCACCGCCGCGTCGGCGATCACGTCGCTGCGGTACTGGTCGGGCCGCCGACCCGACGGGCCCCAGTCCTCCAGGCCCTCGAGGGCTTCGGCGACGGCGGTCACCGCGTCGTGGAGGACCTGCAGTACCGATTCGGGGGAAGTCACCGGGTAGGGTCTACCCGATGGCCGTGATCGACGTAGCCGGGTACGTAGCCGAGCTCAAGGACCATGCCGTCGACCACGGTTTCCACGTCCACGACGAGCGTCACTTCGTCGAAACCTACTCGCTGCGCCAGGCCTGGGAGGTGGATCTGCACCCCGAGGACGCGTGCAACGGGCCGCTCGACCTGCACCTCGCGCTCGAGGTGGATCCCCGGGTGCTGCTGGCCTTCGAGGACCTGGTGGTGGAGCTTCCCGAGGGTCAGGACCCCCCTGACGACTTCCGTTTCCCGCTGACCTTCACCTGGGCCCTCCCCCCCCCTCCCCCACGGCCCCGACCTCCTGCGCCTGGCCATCGACCTGGCCGGCATCGGCGGGATCGAGTTGCCGCTCGAGTCCTCGGCCATCGACAGTTACGCGTCGGCCACCGACCCCGCCGAGCGGCGGATCACCATCGTGGCCCGTCAGCAGGTGTCGCTGGCTCGGGTGCTCGTAGGTGAGGAGCTGCTCTGCGAGACCTTCGACAAGGCCCTGGCCGTCAGCCAGTACCTTCTCGAGCGCGCTCCTGCCTGGCTCGGACCCGAAGCCGACGGCTGAAGCTCCGCGGGACCGGAGAGCGCCACATGCCACGATTCGTGGCGTGCCGGTCCGGGGACCGGGTCGGATGGCCGGCGAGCTCGCTCAGCGCCTCCCGCCGCGCCAGTAGAACAGCCACGAGACGAGCAGGACGCTCATCACGGCTACCACCAGCAGGATCAACGCAAGGGCAACCACCGGACTGCCGCTGGCCGGTTGGGCCACTGCTTCAACGGACACGGGGGACCTCCCTAGCCTCCGCTAGAGGATCCCCCCATGGACTTGGAGGGCGTTGGGGCATAGATAGCGACGATGATGCTACGAGGCCTCCCGTTTGGCGTCAACCGGCCTCCCCCCCAGCGCCCCCAGCGGGTCACGCCATGGTGTCGAGGATCTCCTCGACGATCTCGATGGTGGTCTCGGGATGGAGGAAGGCCAGGCGGGCCACGGTCTCGCCCTCCCATTTGGTCGGGGTCACGAATCCGACCTGGTCACGCAGGAGCCGGCGGGACCACGAGTTGTAGTCCGCCGCCTCCCACCCGTCCCGGCGGAACAGCACCACCGACAGTTCGGGTGGGCGCAGCAGCGTCAGCCCGTCCCGGGAGGCGATGAGCCCGGCCGCGTCGCGGGCTATGGCCAGACCCGATTCGACGGCCTCCCGGTAGGCGTCGGTGCCGTGCACCGCCAGGGAGAACCAGATGGCCAGACCCCGGGCCCGGCGGGTCAGGTGGTAGGCGTAGTCACTCGGATTCCACTCCTCGGGCCCGTCGGTGTGTATGACGTCGAGGTAGCTGGCGTCCTGGGTGTGCACGGCCCTCGCCAGCGACGGGTTGCGGTAGATGAGCGACGCGCAGTCGAACGGGGCGAACAGCCACTTGTGGGGGTCGACGACCAGGGAGTCGGCCCGTTCGATGCCGTCGAAGCGGTGGCGGACCGAGGAGGCGAAGAGGGCCGCCCCTCCGTAGGCCCCGTCGACGTGGAACCACAGCCCCCGCTCGGCCGCCACCCGGCTCACCCCATCGAGATCGTCGACGATGCCGGCGTTGGTGGTGCCACCCGTGGCGACCACCCCGATGACGTCGGAGGGGTCGGGATCGGACCGCAACGCCGCCTCGAGCGCGGCCCCGGTCAGGCGGTGGTCGAGGGTCGGCACGATCAGCGCGTCGACGTCTATCACGTGCAGGGCCTTGCCGATCGACGAGTGGGCCTGGTCGCTGACCGCCACGCGCAGCCGGGCCGACCGGTCGGCGAGGCGATGGCGGCCGACCTCACGGGCCACCATCAGCGCCGACAGGTTGCCGGCGCTCCCCCCCGAGACGAAGCATCCCCCGGCGCCGGGGGGCAGGCCGGCGGCGTCGGCTATGACTCGGAGTACCTGGTTCTCGGCGGCGACCGCTCCGGCGGCTTCCAACCAGCTCGAGCCCTGCAGCGAGGAGCAGGAGACGACCATGTCGAACAGCAGCGACGCCTTGGTCGGAGCGGCCGGGATGAAGGCCAGGAACCGGGGGCTGTCACACGACACGACGGCGGTGGCCAGGCTGTCCGAGAAGACCTGGAGGACCTCCGTCGGGTCGCTGCCTCTGTCGTTGATGATGCCCTCGAGAGCCCGGTCCAGGGTGGCCTTGTCCCCGGCGTGATCGAGAGGCACCGGGTCGAGCATCAGGCGGTCCCGGCAGTATTCGAAGATCAGGGAAATGAGACGCTCGTCAGCCTGGAACATCGAGTTGAGCACCGATCCAGCATGCCAGTGCCGAACCGGCCGCCGTCACCCGGGCCGCCCCGGTGTAGCTGTCACACCGCGGTCAGCCGTCCCGCCCCCGGCCGGCCCGGTACTCCCCGACCGCCCACAGGTCGGTGACGACGCGAGGATCGAAGCGGGCCCAGCCGCCGTCATCGCCGAGCACCACGGCCACATCCCGGGGATTGCGCTGGCGGACTATCCATCCCCCGTCGAAACGGGTGACCCGGCCGATGTCAGGAAGTTCCCGACCGAAGTCCTCGAGGCGTCCGAGCAGGTCCGCCGGCAGGTCTCCGGCGTCGACGCCGCGGAAGCCGGGGTCGGGGATCACCCGCACCTCCCCGCTGTCGACGGCGGCGTTGTGACGGTCCGTTCGGTTCTTCACGTACACCACTGTCGCCACGACCATCCCGACCACGAACACCGCCGCGGTGGCCCCGGCCCGAAGCCCGAAGGCCGACCCCAGGGCGATCAGGACCAGCGGGCCGACCACCGTGACCGCCCGGGTCGGTGCGGTCAGGTTCGACCACTGCGCCCGCACCGACGGCAGCCGCCCGGGGTAGAGATCGTCCCGGCGTGGAGGGGATATCACGCTCTGAAGTGTGGCAGGGTGACGGCTGTGCCCACCACCATCGACCTCACCGGCAGAGTGGCGCTCGTAACCGGCGCTTCCAAAGGCATAGGGGCGGGAATAGCCCGCCTGCTGTCCGAAAGCGGAGCATCGGTGATGCTCTCCTCGCGAAAGATCGAATCCCTCGAGGAGGCCGCCGCCCAGATCGGGGGCGACACCGCCGTGTTCGCCGCCCATGCCGGGCGACCAGAGGAGGCTCAGGCCTGCGTGGCCGCCACCATCGAACGCTTCGGTGGCCTCGACATCCTGGTCAACAACGCCGCCACCAACCCCTACTACGGCCGGGCCATAGACATCGACCTGCCCCGATTCGACAAGACGGTGGAGGTGAACCTGCGCGGCCCGCTGGTGTGGACCCAGGAAGCCTGGAAGCAGGCCATGTCCGAGCGGGGCGGATCGGTGATCAACATCTCGTCCATCGGCGGACTGCAGCACTCCGGCCCGATCGGCATCTACGACACGACCAAAGCGGCGCTCATGCACCTGACCCGCCACCTGGCGTCCGAGCTGGGCCCGAAGGTCCGGGTCAACGCCATCGCCCCCGGCCTGGTGAAGACCGATTTTGCGAGGGCGCTGTGGGAGCCCGGAGGGGAGGACGCCGTCCGCCCCTGGCCGCTGCAGAGGCTCGGCGAGCCCTCCGACATCGCCGGCGCGGTGCTCTTCCTGTGTTCGGACCTCGCTTCGTGGGTCACCGGCGAGGTGCTCGTCGTCGACGGAGGGGCGCTGCTGGTCTGATTCGCCCGACTTCCCCGACAGGCCTTTCGCGGAAGGCGCCGATCGGGGAGGCCTCACCTCCCCGCTCGGCGCGTCACCGGTCCAGCGAGGAACTAGGGTCGCTTGAGGGTTCCCTCTTCCTCGGCCTTGGCCATGTCCTCGAGCTCCTGACCGGGGTTGGCCGCAGCGTAGGCCTGGCAGGCGAACCAGTAGATGTTGTTGCCCTTGTACTGCTGGAGCACGTCGAACAGCATCATGTCGCCGCCGACGATCTCGACGTCCTGGGCGGCCGGACCCGACCACACGCTCTCGCTCGCGAAGTCGCTCTCCCGGAGCGTCTGGGTCAGATAGTTGTAGGCGATGTCACCCGGCTCGAGATGCCAGGTGGCGCTGCTTTGATTTGCGATCAGCCGGTCCTTCGTACTGAGCGCCCCTTCGTCGGCCACATCGGGGTCCATGGACTCGCCTGGATCCTGGAACAGGAACAGGTGTGTCCCATCCGGGATCACCACGAAACCGTCGGACGCGTCCCAGCCTCCGTGACATCGACCTACCACAACTTCAGGCATTGCCTACCTCCCCTGTAACCGAAAAATTCAGTCAACCAGGCTGGACCTTAGTCCCGAATGGAACGGGCCCGGACCACCCGCGGTTTCTCCCCTCAGGCGCACACCGCGCTCGGCGCCAATGCGCCTCCATGAAGTCCCGGTTCTCCGAGCGGGATCCACCGCCTCATTGAGTTGCTAGGCGGGACCGCTGACCGCCAATTTTCTCGGTGGGCCCGGTGGGGATCGAACCCACGACCAAGGGATTATGAGTCCCCTGCTCTAACCGCTGAGCTACAGGCCCGTAACGATTCACCGTAAAGGATTCCCCGGGGACGAGGCCAGTCGGATTCACCGATGACCCCGCCCGTCCCGGCGGCTCGCCCAAGCCCCGACCCGGCGGGTCGGGGCCCGGAGGCGGCGGCTAGAACATGCCGATCTGGGAGATCTCGCTCAGGTCGGCGACGGCGGCCGTGGCCTGCTCCAAACACGCCTTCAACGTGTAGTTGACGGAGCTGGCCTTGCTCGAAACGTCGCTGCTGACGGAATCGAAACCGGTGCCGTCCTCCTCGACGGCATCTCTCGCCATGGTCCAGCCCCGGACCTGATCGGTGTCGATCTGGTTGAACGCGAAATTGCATTGATTGACCGCGCTCAGCGCGTCCTCGGACGCGGCGATGGCGTTCTTGTTGGCGAACCGCCGCTGGTTGCCCTTCAGCTGGAGACCCTCCAGCTCGCCGACCGACTGGGACATCACGCGAGCCGCCTGGTTAACCAGTGCGTTGACCGAGTCGGAGTTGTCCGGGTCGGTCAACTCGAGGAACTTCACGCCGTCGTTGGAGTTGGCCGCGGCGATCAGAAGGTCGAAGGCGTCCACGGCGGCGGAGCCGGCACTGTCGGCCTCCGACCAGGTCCCGGCGTGGAAATCCTTCCAGTCCTGCTTGGAAACACTCATTTGCTCTCTCTCTTACTGCTGTGGGTGGACATGGCCTCACCGGGCGGCCGATCACAGGTACCGGACCACCCGCCAAACGCTGGACTGCGCCTATTCGAAGGACACGCCGGCGCGGTCGGCGGCGGCCTGAACCTGCTCCTCGGACGCGTTGCCGAGCAACTCCCAGTCGGCGTCGCTACGGTCATCCTCGTCCTTCTGCATCACCGCGACCAACTGGTCGACCACCGGGTCTGACTGCTCGTCTGAGACATCACTCATCGTCTGCACCCTTCTAGAAGCCCTCGAGAGGTCGGACGACATCTCGAAGTCCCGAAGTTAGCCGTTCCCCAGCGTTAGCCCTCCCGGCCCGGCCACCCGGGTGGAGTCCGGCCCAGGTGGGCTCCGGCTTTCTCAACAGGGCGATGAACCCGTGGCTCCGTCCGCTCTCGAGGCTGACCACCCGTGGCCCGTCGACACGTTCGGGGCGACGGCAGGGGCTGGCCGGCGGCGCCCCCATCTAGCACGATGGACCCCACCCGGAGATCCTCGGGGTCCGAACCGACCAGGAGAAACCCGTGAAGCACTGGTTCACCTACCCGCTCGTCGCCCATCCCTCCAACCCGGAGTTCATGAGCCGGCGGGCGGTGATCCGCCTGGCCACCGCCGCCGATGCCGCCCGCTTCGACGGGATCGGCTTCACCGATCACCCGGCTCCCTCGGACAAGTGGCTGAACGCCGGCGGTCACGACGCCCTCGACCCTTTCGTGGCCCTCGCCGCGGTCGCCGCGGTGACCGAATCCATCCGCCTGATCCCGAACATCGTGGTCCTCCCCTACCGCAACCCCTTCCTGGTGGCCAAAGCCGCGGCCAGCCTGGACCTGATCTCCGAGGGTCGCTTCGTACTGTCCGTCGCCACGGGATACCTGCGCAGCGAGTACCGCGCCCTCGGGGTGGATTTCGAGCGGCGCAACGCCATCTTCGACGAGTCGCTCGCGGTGCTGAGAGGGGTGTGGGCGCAGGACCGCTTCGCCTTCGAAGGCTTCGACTTCGTGGCCGGGGGCGTGTCGGCCAACCCCAAGCCGGCCCGCGTGCCCATCTGGATAGGCGGCAACAGCGCCCTCACCCGGCGGCGGGTGGCCACGGCGGGTGACGGGTGGAACCCGTTCCCGGCCCCGGCCCAGCTCGCCCGCACCGCCCGCACGGTCCCCCTGGAGGGCCTCGACGACCTGATCCCGATGCTCGAGGATCTGTGGATCCAGGTCGAGCGGGCGGGCCGGGACCGCTCCGACATCGACGTGGTGTTCACGACCGGACTGCCGGGACCGGCCGAGGCCGGCTTCGACGCCGGTCAGCACCTCGAGAAGCTGGACCAGATGGCGTCGCTCGGCATCACCTGGACCAACGTGGGCATACCCGGCGATTCCATCGACCACGCCGTCGAAACCATCGAGCGCTACGGCCGGGAGGTGATCTCCGGCTGAGACGCTCCGGGGGAGGGACTCGAACCCCCAACCTAGTGGTTAACAGCCACCCGCTCTGCCGATTGAGCTACCCCGGAAGGACGGCCCAAACCCTACCAGGAACGCGGCGGCGCACCGCGTCTCACTCCTCGTCGAGGTAGTCCCGCAGATGGCCCGAGTGCATGGGGTGGCGCAACTTGGCCAGCGTCTTGGACTCGATCTGGCGGATGCGCTCCCTGGTCACCCCGAACTCGCGGCCCACCTCCTCCAGGGTGTGCATCTCGCCGTCGTCGAGCCCGAAGCGGAGCCGGACCACCTTGCGCTCCCGTTCGGTCAGCTCGCCGAGGGCCTGGTTGACCGCCTCGTTGAGCATGGCCCGGGCCGCCGCTTCGGAGGGCGCCACCGCCGCCTGGTCCTCGAGCAGGTCCGACAGGCTGAAGTCGTCCTCGCCCATGGGCTGCTCCAACGAGACCGTCTCCTGGCTCACCCGCAGGATCTCCCGCACCCGCTCGGGGGTCATCTCCACCCTGGAGGCGACCTCCTCCTCGGTCGGTTCGCGCCCGAGATCCTGCAGCAGCTGGCGCTGGGTGCGCAGCACCTTGTTGATGGTGTCGACCATGTGCACCGGTATCCGGATGGTCCGGGCCTGGTCGGCGATGGCCCGGGTGATGGCCTGGCGGATCCACCAGGTGGCGTAGGTGGAGAACTTGAAGCCCTTGGTGTGGTCGAACTTGTCCACCGCCCGCATGAGGCCCAGGTTCCCCTCCTGGATGAGGTCCAGGAAGGCCATGCCCCGGTTGCGGTAGCGCTTGGCTATGGAGACCACCAGGCGCAGGTTGGCCTCGATGAGGATCCGCTTGGCCGCGATGCCCTCCCGGCGCAGCCGCTCGTCCTCGCTGACCCGGGCCCGGTCGGCGAGCAGGGCGCTGTCCTCGCCACCGCTCTCCTCGAGGCGGGCCGTGGCAGCCAGGCCGGCGACCACGCACCGGGCCAGGATGACCTCCTCGGCGGCGGTGAGGAGCGGCACCTTGCCGATCTCCTTCAGGTACATGCGCACCGGGTCGTAGGTCCCGCCGGAATCCGCCTCCCGCCGGAATTCCGAGGCGTCGCGCAGCCGGCTCCGGGGCCTGGTCCGCTCGGCGACCACCGCCCGGGCCGATCCGGGGCCCTCGTCGGGCAGCAGCTCCAGGTCGGGCGGCTCGCGCTCCACGTCGTCGCGGTACTCGATGCCCTGGGCTCTCACCCGGGCCACCGCGGTGGCGATGATCTCCGGGGTCAGCTCCACCGAGCCCAGCACCGAAAGTAGGTCGTCGGGGGTGAGGTAGCCGCGCTCCCTGCCGATCAGCAGCATGGCCACGAAATCCCCGGTCAGCTCGCTCACGTCATCGACCCCGTCACTGCCGGGTCCCCGGCGTGACGCTCGACGAGCCAGGCCACCAGGTGCTCCTCGGCCTCTACGGCCTGAGCGTGGCGGGTCACGTCATCGGCCCGCATGCGCTCGAGGCCCAGCTTCAGCCAGGTGATGGTCGGCGCGTAGGACGCCTGATCGGCCGGCGGGAGCTGGCGCATCTCCGACTGCAGCTCTCTCAGCTCCCGCTGCACGGCCCGCTCCACCAGTCGGATGGCGACGTCGTCGGGGTCGGCGTCGCTGTCCTCGACGGCCAGGCGCTGCAGGAGTCCCGCCACCTGGGGGTCGGCCGCCTCGATGGCCTGGTGCAGGTCGGCGGTGGCCCGGATGACCTCGAAAGCGTTGGCCGCCAGCACATGGGAGAACAACGGGCGTTCGAGCCTGCCGACCACCTCGTCGCGTCGGTGCACGGCCAGCCGGAGGGCCTCGAGCTCGGGCCCGCTCAGCCCGACGGCGGGCGTCTCGGCCGGGGACGGCCCGGGCCGCGGGTCCGGGCGGCGCGGATCCCGGCTCGGCGCCGGTCGGCCCTCGGAGGCGACGTCGACCGGTCCGGCCTCGGCCATGGCCCGCAGCCGGTCGGCGTCCACCCGGCAGCGGTCGGCGACGTCCATCAGGTACTGGTCGCGCACCAACACGTCGGGGTGGGCGCCGATCATGGCCACCGCCGACCCCGCGGCGCGCGACCGGCCCTCGGGGGTCGAGAGGTCGCTTCGGGCCAGCAGCCGGTCGAGACGGAAGCCCAGGTAGGGGCGGGCCTCGTCCACTGCGGCCATGAGGGCCGCCGGGTCCCGCCGGGCCACGTCGGCGGGGTCGTCGCCGGAGGGGAGGCCGATGACCCGGATCTCGACCTCGTAGCGCTTCTCCCACTCGTAGAACTTCTCGGCCGCGGCCTGCCCGGCGCTGTCGCCGTCGTAGGCCAGGAGGATGCGTCGAGCGAAGTTGGTCAGCTGCTTGATGTGGCCCTCGGCCAGCGCCGTGCCGCACGTGGCGACCGCCTCCTCCACGCCGGCCTGCTGCAGACCGATCACGTCGGTGTAGCCCTCGCAGACCACCACCCGGCCCTTCTCCACCACCGCCCGCTTGGCCCAGTTGAGCCCGTAGAGGGTGCGGCTCTTGTCGTAGACCGCGGTGTTGGCGGTGTTCTTGTACTTGGGCATGCGCCCCCCCGGCAGCATCCGCCCGCCGGCACCGACGGGCCGGCCACCCGGGTCGAAGATGGGGAACAGTATCCGGCCCCGGAAGAAATCGGTGTAGCGGCCCTTCTCGTCGACGGTCGCCAGGCCGGCGTCGACGAGCACCGCCGGAGGCACCCCGAGGCCCCGGACCAGGCGGTCCCAGCCCTCCGGCGCCCAGCCGATGCGGTAGCGCCGCACCACGTCACCGTCGTAGCCGCGCTCGCGCCGCAGGTAGCCCCGGGCGGCGCGGGCGTCGGGCGAGGTGAGCAGGCACTCGTGGTACCACTGCACGGCCGCCTCCAGGGCCTCTTGGATCCGGTTGCGCCGCTGGCGGTCGCGGCCTCCCCCGGTGGCGTCATCGTCGTAGCGGAGGGTTACGCCGGCCCGGGCGGCCAGCTTCTCGATGGCCTCGACGAAATCGAGGTGCTCGGTCTCGCGCAGGAACGATATGGCGTCACCTTTGGCCCCGCAGCCGAAGCAGTAGTACAGGCCCAGCTCGGCGTTGACCGAGAACGACGGGCTCTTCTCGGCGTGGAAGGGACACAGCCCGGTCCAGCGGGTGCCCACTCTGCGCAGGGCGAGGTGTTCGCCGACGAGGGCCACGAAGTCCGTGGCCGCCCGGACCCGGGCGATGTCCTCCTCGACGATGCCCATGATCTGAGCCTAGGACCAGCGCTGGTCGTCAGGCGTTGGTTATGACGGCCTGGGCCGCCGCCAGGCGGGCAATCGGCACCCGGAAAGGCGAACAGGAGACGTAGTCGAGGCCGACCCGGTAGAAGAAGTCGATCGATTCGGGGTCGCCGCCGTGTTCCCCGCAGACCCCCAACTTGAGCGCAGGCCGGGCGGTTCGGCCCCGGGTCACCGCGTCCTGCACCAGTTGGCCCACCCCGGTCTGGTCGATGGTCTCGAAGGGGTTGCGCTTGAGCAGCCCCTGCTCGAGATAGGCGGCCATCATGCGGCCCTCGACGTCGTCGCGGGAGAAACCGAAGGTCATCTGGGTGAGGTCGTTGGTCCCGAAGCTGAAGAAGTCGGCCTCCTCGGCCAGCTCGTCGGCCCGCACCGCGGCCCGGGGCGTCTCCACCATGGTCCCGATCAGCACCTCGGGCTTCTTGCGCAGACCCTTGGTCTCGGCGGCGATGGCGTCAGCCACCCAGGAGCGGGCCAGACCCAGCTCCTGACGGGTGACGGTGAGCGGGATCATGATCTCGACCTTGGGCTTGCCGCCGGCCTTGACCCGCTCGGCCGCGGCCTGCATCAGGGCCCGCACCTGCATGGCGTACAGGCCCGGCTTGATCACCCCGAGCCGGACCCCCCGGGTGCCGAGCATGGGGTTGAACTCCTGCCAGTCACGGGCCGCGGCGAGCAGCTTCTTCTCCTCGTCGGAGAGCCCGACCGTCGCCTCTTTGATCTCCAACTCCGACAACGACGGGAGAAACTCGTGGAGGGGCGGGTCGAGGAGGCGCACCGTGACGGGCAGCCCGTCCATGGCCTCCAGGATTGCCACGAAGTCCTGCTTCTGGGCCACCCGCAGCTCCTCGAGGGCGGCGGTCTCCTCCTCGGCCGTCGACGCCATGATCATGCGCCGCACGATGGGCAGGCGGTCCTCGGCGAGGAACATGTGCTCGGTGCGGCACAGACCGATGCCCTCGGCGCCGAAGGCCCGGGCCTGAACCGAATCGGGGCCGTTATCGGCGTTGGCCCGCACCGCCAGCTTGCCCTTACGGATCTGGTCGGACCACTTCATGATGGACTCGACGGGACCCTCCATGGTGGGTGTCTCCACCGGCCACTCGCCGAGGGCGATCTGGCCGGTCTTGCCGTCGATGGATATGTAATCCCCCTGGCGCACCGTGGTGCCGCCCAGCGTGAAGCTGTCGGAGGAGATGCGCACCGACTCGGCACCGACCACCGCCGGCTTCCCCCAGCCGCGGGCGACGACGGCGGCGTGGCTGACCAGGCCACCGCGGGAGGTGAGGATTCCCTGGGCGGCGATCATCCCGTGGACGTCCTCGGGCGAGGTCTCGCTGCGGACCAGGATCACCCGCTCGCCCCGACCGGCGGCCTCGGCGGCGGCGTCGGCGCTGAAGACGACCTGGCCCACGGCCGCGCCCGGCGACGCGCCGAGACCGGCGCCCAGCGGCTTGTCCGGCCAGTCGGAGAACTGGGGGTGCAGGAGCTGGTCGAGGTGATCGGCCGTCACCCTCATGACGGCCTCCTCCTTGGAGATCTTCCAGCCCCGCTGCTTGGTCATGTCCACTGCCATCTGGAAGGCCGCAGCACCCGTCCGCTTGCCGACCCGGGTCTGGAGCATCCACAGCTTGCCCTGCTCGATAGTGAACTCGGTGTCGCACATGTCGCGGTAGTGAGCCTCGAGCCGCTCGAAGATGCCCATCAGCTCCTTGAAGATCTTGGGGAAGATGGTCTTCAGATCGGCGAGCGGCAGCGTGTTGCGGATACCGGCGACCACGTCCTCGCCCTGGGCGTTGACGAGGAAGTCGCCGTACTCGCCCTGGGCGCCGGTGGCCGGGTCGCGGGTGAAGCCGACCCCGGTCCCCGACTGGTCGTCGCGGTTGCCGAACACCATGGTCTGCACGTTGACCGCCGTGCCCAGATCGTGGGCTATGCGCTCACGGACCCGGTAGGCGACGGCCCGCGCCCCGTTCCAGGAGCGGAACACGGCCTCGATGGCGCCGCGCAGCTGGTCGGCGGGGTCCTGCGGGAAGGGGCGGCCGGTCTTCTGCTCGACCACCTGCTTGTAGACCTGGCACAGGTCCTGGAGGGCGGCGGCCGGGACCTCGGCGTCGCTGCCGGCGCCGGCGCGGTGCTTGGCCTCCTCGAAGGGCCCTTCGAACAGGTCGGCGTCGAGGCCGAGCACGATGCGGCCGTACATGGAGATGAAACGGCGGTAGGAGTCGTAGGCGAAGCGTTCGTCGCTCGTCTGCTCGGCCAGGCCCTTGACCGACGCATCGTTGAGACCGAGGTTGAGGACGGTGTCCATCATCCCCGGCATCGAGAACTTGGCGCCCGAGCGCACGCTCACGAGGAGCGGGTCGGTCGGATCGCCCAGCCTCTTGCCCATGGCCTTCTCGAGCTTGCGCACCTGCTTGGCCACCTCGGCGTCGAGCTCCTCGGGCCACCCCCCGACCATGTAGGCCCGGCAGGCGTCGGTGGTGATGGTGAAGCCCGGGGGCACCGGCAGGCCGAGCACCGAGGTCATCTCCGCCAGGTTGGCGCCTTTGCCGCCGAGGAGATCCTTCAGCTCCATCGGGGGGCGGCGGTGCTTGTGGTCGAACGAGAAGACGAGGGCCATCCCCTGATACTACGACCCGGCGCAGGGCCTCAGATTCCCAGTCGGGACCCGACTTCGGCGACGAGCGCGTCGATGGGCACCCGGACCTGCTCGGTGGTGTCGCGGTCGCGAATGGTCACGGCCCGGTCCTCGAGGGTCTCGAAGTCGACGGTCACCGCGAGGGGCGTGCCGATCTCGTCCTGGCGGCGGTAGCGCCGCCCGATGGATTGGGTCTCGTCGTAGTCGCACATGGCCATCGGCTGGAGCAGCCCGAGCACCTCCTCGGCGACCGGCACCAGGGTGTCCTTCTTGGAGAGGGGCAGGACGGCGACCTGGTAGGGGGCCAGCCGGGGATGGAGGCGCAGCACGGTGCGCTTCTCCCCTCCGATCTCGTCGGTGTCGTAGGCGGCGAGGAGGAAGGCCATCATCGTGCGCGTCGCGCCCGCCGCCGGCTCGATGACGTAGGGGACGTAGCGCTCGTTTGAACCCTGGTCGTAGTACTCGAGTTTGACCCCGCTGGCCGCGGCGTGGGCCTTCAGGTCGTAGTCGGTGCGGTTGGCGATGCCCTCCAGCTCTCCCCAACCCCACGGGAAGAGGAACTCCACATCGGAGGTCCCCGCCGAGTAGTGGGAGAGCTCCTCGGCTTCGTGGGGGCGCAGGCGCAGCATGTCGCGGGGTATGCCCAGGCTCACGTACCACTCGAAGCGCTCCCGGCACCAGTAATCGAACCACTTGGCGGCGTCGGCGGGGGGAACGAAGTACTCGAGCTCCATCTGCTCGAACTCGCGGGTGCGGAACACGAAGTTGCCGGGGGTGATCTCGTTGCGGAAGGACTTGCCGATCTGGGCGATACCGAACGGCGGACGCTTGCGGCTCGTCTGCAGGACGTTGAGAAAGTTGACGAAATGGCCCTGGGCCGTCTCGGGCCGCAGATAGGCCACGCTGCCCTCGTCCTCGACGGGACCGGCATGGGTCTTGAACATCAGGTTGAAGGCCCGGGCCTCGGTCAGGTCGGTGCTGTCGCAGTTCGGACAGTGCAGCTTCGCGTCGGTCGGGCTGGCCTCGAGGTGATCGGCCCGCCAGCGCTCGTGACAGTTGCGGCAGTCGATGAGCGGGTCGGTGAAGTTGGCCAGGTGGCCGGAGGCCTCCCAGATCCGCGGCGTGGACAGGATGGCGGCGTCCAGGCCGACCACGTCGTGGCGCATCTGGACCATGCTGCGCCACCACTCGTTCTTCACGTTGCGCAGCATCAGCACCCCGAGCGGCCCGTAGTCGTAGGTGGACCGGAACCCGCCGTAGATCTCGGCCGAGGGGAAGATGAAGCCTCTCTGCTTGCTCAGCCTGACGATGTCGTCCATCTCGGGGGGCACTCGGTCACTCCTTGGTCGGCGGACCGTTCCCGGTCCTCTGCGAGGCTCACCTTTCGGTAGGCCGGCGCACGCGAATATGCCGCGGCAGGCTAGCGACACCTGAGACGGACCCGGGCCACCGGGGCCGGCCCGGGCTGGCCCCCCTCTCGGTCAGCGGCGGTGGCATGCTGTTGCCGTGTCCATTCTCGCCGGGCCGCAGGCGGCCGCCGGTGCCGCCGATACCGACCGGCCGACCGGCCGGGGAACCGGGCGTGTTCGACGGGTCTGACGGACCGTCGCCGGGACCGCCCAGGCCGGCGGGCTTCCCACCTGGACCGTGGACGGCCATGTCCGCCCCGCCCGGCGACTCCTGGGGTGCGCCGGCCGCCGGACCGGGCGACGCCCGGAGCGCCTGGGGCGCCGCGGCCCCGGCCCCGCCCCCGGCCGACGACCCTTGGACCCAGCCCCCTACCGGAAACCCGCCTGAGCCGTGGGCCCTCCCTGCGGCTGGCGACGGTTGGGACCGCTACGGGGAGGGCCGCCCCCCGAACGACCCGACCAGTGTCGCCATCCCGGTCGCCAGCCGTGTCACCGGACCCAACCGCCGGCGGCGATGGCCGGCCCGTCTGGCCGTGGTGGTGGCCCTGGCTGCGGTCGGGGGTGGTCTCGGCACGCTCGCCTGGCACAACGACCAGGCCGCGACCCGATGGCGCCGGCTCTACCAGGCCCAGGTCGGCGTCAGCGCCGCCGCCGCCGGCCAGATCCGCACCGCCAACGACAACATCGCGGCGTTGAACGCCGAGAAGCGCAACCTCAACGCCCAGGTGGCGACCATGGCGTCGCAGCTGGCGACGGTGGCCAACCAGAAGGAGAAGGCCATCGACCAGACCACCGTGCTGAAGGATCTGCTCAGCGCCGCCGGCCAGGTCGCCGACCACCTCCAGGCGTGCATCGCCGCCACCGACCAGCTCGACAGCGACCTGAACGCCGCCGTGGCGAGCGGCAGCACCACCGCCCTGGACGCGCTGCAGGCCGAGGCGGCCAGCGTGGACAGCACCTGCCAACAGGCCCAGGACGGCAATAACGCGCTGCAGGCGGCCATCAGGAACGCGTCCTCTTGAGCCTGGGCCGCTACCGCCGGCCCGGTCGTCGGCGGCCGCGACACGGATGGCCGGCGGCCGTGCTGCTGGCCCTCGGCGCGGCCGCCGCCGGCGCCGGTTGCGCCCCTGACCCGCCCCCCGGGACGGCCGCCGTTCCGGTCGCGGTGACCGCCGCCGCGGTGGCTTCCGACCCGTCTGGCGGCGGCGCTTCCGGCACCACCGGCCACATCCTCACCGAGGCCCGAGGCTTCGTGTTCCGGGCTCGCAACGCGGCCTGCCTGAGCGTCGGCACCGCCTTCGCCGTGACGGACGGGTCGGCGTCGGTGGTCACCAACCGGCACGTGGCCGCCGGGGCCACGCAGCTCGACCTCTCCACCTGGGACGGCCGGGACTTCACCGCGCAGGTGGCCGGCCACGCCGACGATGAGGACCTCGCCGTGCTCCTCGCCTCCCCGCCCCGCCCCGGATCGGCCCCGCTGGCGGCCGCCGATCCGCTCGCCGGCGCGCCGGTCTACGTCGCCGGCTACCCCCTCGGCAACCAGCTGACGGTCACCTCGGGCCGGGTCCTCGGAACCGTCGCCGGGGCCCAGGTCGGCCTGGGCGGCCCGGTCATGGAGATCAGCAACCCCATACAGCACGGCAACTCGGGCAGCCCCGTGCTGGACTCGTCGGGGAACGTGGTCGGGGTGGTGTTCGCCCTCGACACGGCCTCCGGGGACGGGTTGGCCATGCCGGTCAGCGAGCTGCGGGCCCTGCTGTCGGGGTCCGCCCTCGACCCCGCTCCGCTCCCCTGCGCGCCGGTATCGCCGTAAGGGCGGCAGCGCTCACCCCTCGCGCAGCATGTGCACGGCCCGCAGGCGCCGCTCGAGGTGGGCTTCGAGGGTGACGGTGGCCAGGTGGGCGGCGGCGAAGACCGCCGGCCCGGGGGGTTCGCTGAGCGCCGAGCCCAGGCGTCCCCCGAGGATCCGCCGCACCAGGTCGACGGTGGCCGTTTCGACCGAAGCGCCGCGGCGGTGCTCCCGGCAGAGCACCCCGCCCTCGGTCGGGTCGAAGCTGACGGTGTCGGGGGTGCCGCACACGACGCACCCGTCGAGCACGGGGGCGACCCCCTCGAGGGCCAGCAGCTTCCAGTAGAAGGCCCCGACCAGCAGGTGGGGCCGTTCGGGCGCCTCGGCCAGGGCCCGGAGGGCGCCGGTCAGCATCTTGAACAGAGCCGGGTTGGGTTCGCCCTCCTGGGCGACCTGGTCGACGGCTTCGACCAGGGACAGGGCGTCGGTCATGCGGTCGAGGTCCTCGCGCAGGACCCGGTGGGGGTCGACGGTCTCGGCCTGGTTGATCACGTCGAGGTTGCGGCCCTCGTGCAGGAGGAGCGACACGTGGCCCGGCGGTTCGAGCCTCCCCCCGAACCGGCTTTTGGTCTTGCGCACCCCTTTGGCCACGGCCCGGACCTTGCCCCGGCCGCCGGTCATGAGCACGATGATGCGGTCGGCCTCCCCGAGCTTGTGGGTCCGCAGCACCACCGCCTCCTCCCGGTAGAGCGTCACCGCCGGGGGCGCCGAGCCATCAAGGGATCCCGTCGTCGCGCACGCCGGGGGTGTTGCCGTAGCGGCGGTCGCGAGCCTGGAACTCCCGGACGGCCTCGAAGAGGTGCTCCCGGCGGAAGTCCGGCCAGAGGACGTCGGTGAAGACCAGCTCGCTGTAGGCCAGCTCCCACAGCAGGAAGTTGGAGATGCGGAACTCACCCGAGGTGCGGATGACCAGGTCGGGGTCGGGGAGCTCGGGGGCGTAGAGGTGCTGGCGGATGGTGCGTTCGTCGATGCGCCGGGCCGCCACCCCCGACTCGACGATGGCCCTTACGGCGTCGACCAGCTCGGCCCGGCCCCCGTAGTTGAACGCCACGGTGAGGGTCATCGCCCGGTTGGCCGCGGTGAGGGCGGCCGCCTCGTCCATGCGGCGCACCACCCACCGGGGCACCCTCCAGTCGCGCCGGCCCATGAAGCGGATGCGCACCCCCATGCGGTGCAGCTCGTCGCGCCGGCGGGTCAGCAGCTGGTCGGCGATCACGTTGAGCAGGAAGCGCACTTCCTCGTGGGGACGCCGCCAGTTCTCGGTGGAGAAGGCGTAGACGGTGAAATAGGGGATGCCCAGCTCGAGCGCGCCGCAGGCGGCGTCGAACAGCGCCTCCTCGCCGGCCCGGTGGCCCTCGGTGCGGGGCAGGCCCTGCTTGGTCGCCCAGCGGCCGTTGCCGTCCATCACGCAGGCCACGTGACGGGGTATGCGGTTGGGGTCGAGGCCGTCCAAGTCCACCATCGGCACGGTAGCGCCACCTCAGCTCAGGAGGGGAACCACCTCCCGGGCGATGAGCCGGATGTGATCGAGATCGGACAGGTCCAGGACCTGCAGGTAGGCCGTGGCGGCTCCCGCCGCCGCCCACTCCGCGAGCCGTTGGGCCACCCGGTCGGGTGTGCCGCACACCCCGTTGGCTTCGAGCTCGTCCACCTCACGGCCAATGGCCGCCGCCCGGCGGGCGACCTCAGCCTCGTCGGACCCGCAGCAGACCACCACCGCCGACGAGAAACGCATCGTCGCCGGGTCCCGACCGGCGTCCGTGCAGGCCTGGCGGACCCGCTCGAACTGCGCGGCGGCGTCGGCCGGGCCGAGGAACGGGCTGTTGAACTCGTCGGCGAAGCGTGCTGCCAGCCGGGGGGTCCGCCGGGCTCCGGCGCCCCCCACGATGACCGGGGGGTGGGGCTTCTGCCAGGGCTTGGGCAGCCCGGGACTGTCGGCTACCTGATAGTGCCGTCCCTCGAAGGAGAAGGTCGGGTCGTCACCCCACAGGCCGGTGATCACCGTCAGCTGCTCCTCCAGCCGCTCGAAGCGCTCCCCGGTGGGCGGGAAGGGGATGCCGTAGGCGCGGTGCTCGTCGGCGAACCAGCCGGCCCCCAGACCCAGCTCGACCCGACCGCCGCTCATGGCGTCGACCTGGGCCACGGCCACGGCGAGAGGCCCGGGCAGGCGGAAGGTGGCGGACGTGACGAGGGTGCCGAGGCGGATGGTCCGGGTGTCGCGGGCCAGTCCGGCCAGCGTGATCCAGGCGTCGGTGGGACCGGGGAGCCCGTCCACGTCGCTCATCTTCAGGTAGTGGTCGGACCGGAAGAAGGCGTCGTAGCCCTCCTCCTCGGCGCAGCGGGCCACGGCCAGGAGCTGGTCGTAGGAAGCGCCCTGCTGCGGCTCGGTGAAGATGCGGAGTTTCATGGACCCATGATGGCCCTTGGGGGAACGTAGCCTCGAAGGCCGTGCCCGACCCCGTGATCGATCTGGCCCTGTCGAGGGCCACCGGGGCGCTGCCCACCTCCGAGGAACGCCCCAACCAGCGGGCCATGGCCCAGGCGGTGGCGGCCGCCATCGACGAGCGGCGCCACCTGATCGTCCAGGCCGGGACCGGAACCGGCAAGTCGCTGGCCTACCTCGTCCCGGTGCTGGCCCGCGGCGCCCGGGTGGTGGTGTCCACCGCCACCAAGGCGCTCCAGGACCAGCTGGCGACGCGCGATCTGCCCCGGCTGCGCGAGTCGCTCGGGCTGCCTTTCGAGTTCGCCGTGCTGAAGGGCCGGTCGAACTACGTCTGCCTGCAGCGGGTCTCCGAGCTGGGCGCCGGGGGTGACCAGCTGCTCCTCGACGATCCCGGCTCGGCCGACCTCGGTCCGCTGGGCCGGGAGGTCCGCCGCCTGGCCCGCTGGGCCGAGGACGGCACCGAGACCGGGGACCGGGCCGAGCTCGACTTCGAACCGCGCGACCAGGCCTGGGCCCAGGTGAGCGTGGCCGCCCGTGACTGCCCCGGGGCGACCCGCTGCCCGGCCGGGGAGCGCTGCTTCGCCGAGAAGGCCCGGGGCCGGGCCGCGCTGGCCGACGTCATCGTGGTCAACACCCACCTCTACTCGACCGCCCTGGCCATCGGCGGCGACTTCCTCCCCCAACACGACGTGGTCGTCTTCGACGAAGCCCACGAGCTGGAGGACATCGCCTCATCGGCTTTCGGCTTCGAGATCACGTCCGGACGCTTCGCCGCCCTCGGACGGGGCAGCCGGGCCCTCCTGGCCGATCCCGCCCCGGCCCAGTCGGTGGAGGAGGCAGCCGCCGTGTTCACCGAGACGGCCAAAGCCCACCTCGGACGCCCCCTGCCCCGGCCGCTGCCCGCCGACGACATCGACCGCCTGGTCATGCTGCGCCAGCGCCTGGCCCGTCTGGGGGCCGAGCTGCGCCGCTCCGGCGACCGCGGCGGCGAACACGGCCGGCTGCTGCGACTGCAGCAGGCCCTCGGTCACCTGCAGCGTGACATAGACCAGCTCGTCGAACTCGGAGGCGACGACGTGGCTTGGGTCGAGGGCAGCGACTGGAACCCGGCGCTGAGGGTGGCGCCGGTGGACGTCGGGGCGTCCCTGCGGGCCCGGCTGTGGTCCCCCAAAGGCGGCTACGAGGCCCCGGAGGCGCCCACCGCCGTCCTGACCAGCGCCACCATCCCACCCCGCCTCGGACCGCGCCTGGGCCTACCCGACGGGTCCTACGACCAGCTCGACGTGGGCAGCCCCTACGCCTACGACGAGCAGGCGCTGCTCTACTGCCCGCTGCACCTGCCCGATCCCCGCCACGAGGATTTCGAGGCGGCCATGCACGAGGAGCTGGTGGCGCTCATCGAGGCCGCCGGGGGCCGGACCCTGGCCCTGTTCACCAGCTGGCGGGCCATGCGGGCCGCCGCCGAGGAGGTCAAGAAGCGGGTCGGCTTCGAGGTCATGACCCAGTCCGACCTGCCCAAACCGGCGCTGGTCGCCCGCTTCAGTCAGGAGGAGACGTCGTGTCTTTTCGCCACCATGGGCTTCTGGCAGGGCGTCGACGTGCCGGGATCGGCCCTGTCGCTGGTCACCATCGACCGCCTGCCCTTCCCCCGCCCCGACGACCCCCTCCTCCAGGCCCGCCGGGAGAAGGCCGGCCCCGGCGCCTTCGAGCTGATCGACATCCCCCGGGCGGCGGCGCTGCTGGCCCAGGGCTGCGGACGCCTCATCCGCTCGAGCAGCGACCGCGGCGTGGTGGCGGTGTTCGACCGGCGCCTGGCCAAGGCGCGCTACCGCTGGACTTTGGTCAACGCCCTGCCCCCCATGCGCCGCACCCGGCACCGCTCCGACGTGGCCGACTTCCTCGCCGCGGCCCCCGAGGACCGAGACCGAACCCGGTAGCGAGACCCCCGTAGCCGGGCCCCGGTCGCTAGGACCCGGTAGCCGCGTCCCAGTGGCCGGGCCCCGGGAACTGACCCGCGGGGCGGCGCTCAGTAGCCGAGCCGCTCCAGGGCCTTGGGCCGGCTCTGCCAGTTCCGGTCGACTTTGACGAACAGGTCGATGTAGGCCCCGGGCGGCAGCTGCTGGCGTACGGCGATACCGACCTGTTTGAGCACCTCGCCGCCATGACCGATGACGATGCCCTTCTGCGAGTCTCGCTCCACGAGGATCTCGCAGCGGATGCGCGGCCACTCCCATTCGGTGACCCGGCAGGCGATGGAGTGGGGTACCTCGTCGTGGGTCACCGCCAAGAGCTGCTCCCGCACGAGCTCGGCCACCCAGAAGGCCTCGGGCACGTCGGTGACCATGTCGTCGGGGTAGAGCAGGGGCCCTTCGGGCAGACGGCCGGCGATGGCGTCGACGAGCTCGGCCACCCCCTCCCCGGTGCGGGCCGACACCGGGTAGAACTCCAGGAAGTCCGAGACCTCGGCGGCGGCCCGGAGCTGGTCGAGCACCTGGCGTCGACCGACGGCGTCGGTCTTGTTGACCACGAGGATGGTCTCGGCCGGCACCAGGCCGGCGACGAAGCGATCGCCCCGGCCCACCGCCGCAGTGGCGTCGATCACGAACAGGATGAGGTCCACCCCGCCGAGGGCGTCGGTGGCGGCCTCGTTGAGACGCGACCCGAGGAGGGTGCGCGGCTTGTGGATCCCCGGCGTGTCCACGAACACCACCTGGGCGTCGGGCCGGGTCAGGACCCCCCGCACCTGATTGCGGGTCGTCTGGGCCACCGGGGAGGTGATCGACACCTTCTGGCCGAGGATCCGGTTGAGCAGCGTGGACTTGCCCACGTTGGGGCGCCCCACCAAAGTGGCGAAGCCCGACCTCAAGAGCCGGCCTGCTCGGCCGGCCGGTCCAGGTGGTCGGCCAGCACCGAGATGCGGACCCGGCCGATGCGCCGGCCCTGGACCCGCTCGGCGGTCAAGCGGTAGCCGTGCACCTCGCCGCACTCGCCCTCGTTCGGCACATGGCCGAGCAGTGAGTACAGCAGGCCACCGACGGTGTCCCAGTCGTCGCCTTCGGGCAGCCCCACCTGGCCGGCGTCGTCGAGCAGTTCGTTGACCTCGTCGACGGGCATGCGGGCGTTCACCACGATGGTGCCGTCGCCGAGGTGCTCGGTGGGGGTCTCCTCGATGTCGTACTCGTCGGTGATCTCCCCCACCAGCTCCTCGAGCAGGTCCTCGAGGGTCACCAGCCCGGCGGTGCCGCCGAACTCGTCCACCACGACGGCCATGTGGAACTTCCCGGCCTGCATCTCCCGCATCAGCTCGGACACCTTCTTGCTCTCGGGGGTGAACTGGGCGTCGCGCATCACCTCGGACACCTGGCTGTCACCCCGGCCCTCGCGCTCGGCGCGCATCAGGTCCTTCACGTAGACGATACCGGCGATGTCGTCGATGCCCTGGGAGAAGACCGGGATGCGCGAGTAGCCGGCGGGAATGACGATGTCGATCACATCGGTGATGCGGGCGTAGGACTCCACCGCCACCATGTCGGGGCGCGGCACCATCACCTCCCGCACGACGGTGTCGCCGAAGTCGATTATGGAGTGGATCAGGGTCCGCTCCTCGTGTTCGACCACCCCTTCCTCGGCGGCTTCGTCGGCGATGGCCCGCAGCATCTCGTCGCTGGTGTAGGGACCGGATTTGATCCCCTTACCGGGCAGCAGGGCGTTGGTCACCCCGATCAGGGCCCGGGTGATCCAGCCCAGGGGCCGGAAGGCCACGAGCAGGCGGATCACCGGTGAGGCCAGGAGGGCGGCCCGGTCGGAGTGCTGGACGGCCCAGGTCTTGGGAGCCAGTTCGGCCACCACGAAGATGACCACCACCTCGAAGGCGGTGGCGATGAGCACCCCCACACCTCCGAAGGCGTGCTCGGCCAGCACCCCGACGAGGGTGGCGGCGACCAGGGTGCACAGTTCCAGGGCGAAGAGAATCACCGGCAGGACCCGGTCGATGCGCTCCACCAGGCGCAGGAGGGTGCGGGCCCGGCGGTGCTCCTCCTCCACCAGCGTCATGGCCTTGACCTTGCTGATGCGGGTGATCGCCGTCTCCGACATGGCGAGGAATCCGGTGATTCCGATCAGCACCACCACCACGGCGAGCAGGACGATGTCGTTGCCGGTGAAATGGTGGCTGGCCCCGATCACGGACCGGTCCCGTCCTCGGCGATGTCGGGGGGCTCAACCCCGCCAGGGGGCTCAGCGGCGGCGGCCGGCGGGGTACCGGGCGGCGGCGCAGGGGCGGTCGTCACCGCAGGGGCGGCGGGCGGCACTGCGGGGGCGGCGGGCGGCACTGCGGGGGCGGCGGCGGCGCCCTCATCGGACGCCACTGTGGGGTAGGCCGAGTCCGGTACCGACCCGTGGTGGCGACCGAGCAGTTCCCGCTCCTTGGCCTCCATGATCTCGGCCTCCTCGGGGTCCTCGTGATCGAGGCCGAGTAGGTGGAGCAGCCCGTGCACGAGCAGGAGGGCCAGTTCGTCGTCGACGGTGCCGGCGTGCTCCGGGGCGTTGCGGTGGGCCACCGCCGGGCAGATCACCACGTCGCCGAGGAGGGTCGGAAGGTCGTCGGGGGTCGGGCTGAACCCGGGCCCCGTCCCCCCCGAGTCGGGGCTGCGACCTCCCTCCACCGGCTCCTCGTCGATGGGGAAGGCCAGAACGTCGGTCGGGCCCTCCTTGCCGAGGAAGCGGGAGTTGAGATCGGCGATGGTCGCCTCGTCGACGTACAGGATCGAGACCTCGGTCGGGCCCCGGACGCCCTCGTCGGCCAGGACGGCCTCGGCCAGCCTGATCCAGCGCAGGGTGTCGACCGGGTGGTCCGACTGCTCGTCAGCCGCGAAGACAGACGGTGGCACCTTCGTCCCGGCTCCCTCAGGCTCCGGATCCGAAGCCGTCCGCTTGGCCTCCGGGGGGCGCCTGCTCAGCGGGTTTGGCGCTGCTCCCGGCCCGACCCGTGCGCTGCGCCTCGGCCGCCTCGTAGGCGCCGACGATGTCCGAGACGATCCGGTGGCGCACCACGTCCCGCCGGCCCAGACTGACCCAGGCCAGACCGTCGATGCCGGCCAGCATCTGCTCCAGACCGGTCAGGCCCGAGCGGCCCCCCGGCAGGTCGATCTGGGTGTCGTCGCCGGTCACGACCACCTTCGAGCCGAAGCCGATGCGGGTGAGGAACATCTTCATCTGTTCCGGCGTGGTGTTCTGGGCCTCGTCGAGGATGATGAAGCTGTTGTTCAGGGTGCGGCCCCGCATGTAGGCGAGGGGGGCCACCTCTATGGTCCCGGTTTCGAGCAGCCGGCGGGCCGCCTCGGTGCCCAGCATGTCGTAGAGGGCGTCGTAGAGGGGCCGCAGGTAGGGGTCGACCTTGGCCATCAAGTCGCCGGGCAGGAAGCCCAGGCGCTCCCCGGCCTCGACCGCCGGTCGGGTCAGGATGATGCGGTCGACCTGCTTGGCCTGAAGGGTCTGCACGGCCAGGGCCACGGCCAGGTAGCTCTTGCCGGTGCCGGCCGGGCCCACCCCGAAGGTGATGATGTGGTCCCTGATGGCCTCGGCGTAGCGCTTCTGCCCGCTGGTCTTGGGCCGCACCGACCGGCCCCGCGCCGAGCGCAGGACCTCGGAGGTCAGCACCTCTGAGGGGCGCTCGTCGGCCCGGACCATGTCGATGGTGCGGTGTACCACCTGGGGGTCGATCTGGGCTCCCTGCTCGAGTAGGAGCCGTAACTCGTCCACCAGGCGGGCGGCGACCACGGCGTCGTCGCCGGCGATGGTGAACTCGTTGCCCCGCGCGTGGATGGACGTGCCCTCGAAGGCGCTCTCCACGGTGCGCAAATTCTCGTTGAGCGGGCCCACGAGACGCGGCATCAGATGGTTGGGGACGGTGACGGTGACGGTAGTGGACACGGCCGGATTCACTTTCAGGCTACCGCTTGGCCGGGCTCCGCAGGACGGAACCCGCTGCGGAGGGGGGTTTCAGACAATCGGGTCGACCCCCGGCGGCCAGCCCATCTGTTGGCCACCGAGCACATGCATGTGGAGATGGGGGACGCTGTTGAGGGCGTGGCCCCCGACGTTGAACACCAGCCGGTAGCCGTCTTCGGCTATTCCCCGGGCCTCGGCGCCGGCCCGGGCGGTGGCGAACATCTCCGCCAGTACGTCCCCGTCGCCGGGTTGCACATGGGCGGCGTTGGTGATGTGGCGGCGGGGCACCACCAGGAAATGGACCGGGGCGGCGGGGTTGATATCGGAAAAAGCGTAGGTCTGTTCCGACGAGACGACCTCCTCGGAGGGGACCTCGCCGGCCACGATCTTGCAGAACAGGCAGTCGGCCATCGCTACGAAGCTACCCTCACGGCGGTGACAGGGCACGGTAACGACGGGCGTCGGCCCGACGACATCCTGGCCGAACTGGCCCGCTGGTCAGCCACCGAGCGCGTCGGGCGGGCGGCCCGGGAGCGAACCCGGCTGCGGTCGTTGCTCGAGCAGTCGGCGACCGAGGCCACCCTCAGCGGCCTTCTCGTCGACCTGGCCGAGTCCGGGGCCGAGGCCACCCTGTCGGTACGCGGGGGCGGCCGCTACACGGGGCGGCTGTCGGGCGTCGGGCGCGACCTGGTGGCCCTCGATCGGGCGGGTCGGGGCCCGGTCCTGGTGCCCGTCGACGCGCTCGGCACCGTCACCCCGGCCGACGCCGGGGCGGCGACCTGGCAGCCGAGTGGGCGGCGCCACCCCCCACTGGAGCTGACCCTGGCCGGGGCCCTCGACGTGCTCGCCGCCGAGGCCGCTCCGGTGACGGTGCATGTCGGCGAGGAGCGCATCAGCGGCACCGTGGCGTCGTGCGGGGAGGACCTGCTCACGGTGCGTACCGGCACCGACCCCCATCGGCCCGTGCACGTCGCCCTTGCGGCCGTCACCGGTATCGAATTGCGCTGAGAACCCACCGGTCGCCAACCCGGAAACGGGCGCCCAACTGCGAGGCCGGGGGCCGCTCAGACGGCGTCGCTCGGGGTGCCGTCCTCGGAGTAGACCCGGGCCCCGCGGGGCTTGGGCTCGGGGTAGAGGTGCTCCAGCGTGCCCGGCTCTATCCGCATCCGGGCGATGAAATCGTCCACGTCCGACGACTGGACGCGGATCACCCTCCCCATCTTGTAGGCCGGCAGCTGGCCCTCGTCGATGAACCGGTACAGAGTGCGCAGCGTCACCCCCAGGCGTTCGCAGGCTTCACGCGTGCCCATCCATTGGATCGGATCGCTCATGGCGACATACTAACCTTCTTATAGACAAGCCAGTAGGATCTCGTTAGATTTCATGTGTGGCGTGGCGACGGGCCGACGGTACCCGGACCATGGTGCCGGGCCCGTCCCGGGCCCCCCAGGTCGTACGGGCCGACGACCCCGGATCGCCAACGGCCGACCCGGCCGGCACGCTATCAGGCCGGCGGGCGCCCCGACCCGGTTTGCGGGCCGTGGCCGGCGGTCTTCTGGTGGCGGCGGCCGCGGTGATCGTCTTCGCCGCGTCCCTCTCAGCGGCGGGCGGCAACCGCCTGTCCTACGTCGTGGCCGAGCGGGACCTGCCGGCGGGTGCGGTGATCAGCCCGGGGGATGTGGGCCTGACCCCCATGGCCCTCGACGGGGCCACCCGGGCCGCGTCGTTCCGTAGTCCCGACGCCCTGGTGGGCCACGTCCTGGCGGTGGCGGTCGGGCCGGGCCAACTCGTGGAGTCGTCGATGCTCGCCGACCGACCGGGGGCGACGCGACCGGTGAGCGTGGCCGTCGACCCCACCTCGATGGCCGCCCTGGCCCCCGGAGACCCCGTCGACGTCCTCGAGACGCCCGCCGCCGGGACCGGCGGTGGTGGGGCCGGCCCGTCGGGCGGGGCGGGCGGCCCCACGGTGGTGCTGCGCAACGCCGTGCTCGTATCGGTCGGCGGTCCCCCCAGCGGTCTGTTGGGCGGCGCCGGAACTTCGGGGACCGTCGTCACCCTCGGGGTGGGCAGCCTGACCGAAGCGGAGGCGCTGATCGCCGCCGCCCACAACGGGACCATCGACTTGATCCGGGCCTACCCCTCGGACGGCCGGGGCAGCGGACCGTGACCGGTGAGCGCTTCGTCCTGCTCGGGCTGGCTCCGCCCCGGGCGGCGTGGTTCGAGTCGGTCTCGCGCTGGACCACCTCGGCTGCGCTCGCCGCCGAGTTCGTCAAGTGCGTGTCCGCCGAGGAGGTCAGGGCCCGCCTGCGCTCCGGTCGCCGCCACTCGGCGCTGCTCGTCGACGCGTCCAGCCCGGCGCTCGACCGCGACCTGGTCGACGACTGCGCCGGGCACTCCACCCCGGTCGTCGTGGTGCGCAACCCCCGCCACCCGGGCCCGCCGGGCCAGGCCCGGGATCTCGGCGTGGCGGCCGAGATGGACGCCGGGTTCGGTCCCGACGACCTGATCGAGGTCCTGAGCCGCTACTGCCGGCCGGTCAGCGACGCCACCGGCCTGCCCCCCGGGTTGGACGACCAGCCGGCCCAGGGCTTCTGGCAGGCCCCCCTCTTCGTGGTGTGCGGTCCCGGGGGCACGGGCGCGTCCACCGTGGCCATGGCCGTAGCGTCGGGACTGTGCGCTGACCCGCGCTCGGGGGGACGGGTGCTGCTCGCCGACCTGGCCCGTCCCGGGGAGCAGGCGATGCTGCACGACAGCGCGGAGCTCGGGCCGGGGCTGCAGGAGCTGGTGGAGGCCCACCGCCTGAGGCGGCCGGGGCCCGACGAGATCTCGAGGATGACTTTCTCGGTGCCCCGGCGGGGCTACCGCCTGCTCCTCGGTCTGCGCCAGCCCGAGGCCTGGGCGGCCCTGCGACCCCGCTCGGTCGACGCCGCCGTCACGGGTCTGCGCCGCAGTTTCCAGGCGGTGGTGGCCGACGTTACCGGCGACTTCGAGGGGGAGACCGAGGGGGGATCGGCCGACGTGGAAGAGCGCAACCACCTGGCCCGCAGTGCGGCCCGCCAGGCGACCGTGTGCCTGGCCGTGGGCACCCCCGGGCTCAAGGGGATTCACTCGCTGACCGTGCTGATCCGCCAGATGATCGCCGCCGGAGTGGAACCCGATCGGGTCGTGGCCGTGCTCAACCGGTCGCCCCGCCACCCCCGGGCCCGGGCCGAGTCGGCCCGAGCCTTGGCCTCGCTGCTCGAAGCCGGCGGCGTGGCCCTGGCCCTGGCCGGGCCGGTGCACCTGCCGGAGCGCAAGCTCGAGGACGTCCTGCGCCACGGCCATCCCCTCCCCGGGGCCCTGACCGAGCCCGTCACCCGGGCCATCGGCCTGGTGGCTGACCGCCTGGCCGACGCCCCGCCCCCGCCCACCAGCCCCCAGCGGGTGGCCCCGGGGAGCCTGGGCACGTGGGCCGAGGACCGCCGCTAACGGGACTTCAGAAGAGGGTCAGGCGCTCGTCGGCGGCCCCCCGCAGGGCGTCGTAGTCGACCTCCACGCAGTCGATCCCGCGGGCCGCGGCGAGGACCTGGGCCTGGGGCTTGATCTGCTGGGCCACGAAGATGCCCCGCACCGGCCGTAGCCTCCCGTCGAGGTCCAGGCGCTCGAGGTAGCGGGCCAGTTGCTCGACCCCGTCGATCTCGCCCCGACGCTTGATCTCGATGGCCACCGCCCGCCCCTCGGCGTCTCGGCATAGGAGGTCCACCGGCCCGATGTCGGTGGGGTACTCGCGCCGCACCAGGCGCAGTCCTTCGGCCACGGCCTCCGGCCGGGCCGCCAACAGCTCCTGAAGGTCGGCTTCGACGCCGTCCTTGCGCAGACCGGGATCGGCCCCGAGCTCGTGCTCCACCTCCCAGAGCACCTCGGCCAGCTCGATGGTGAGGGTCTCCCCCTTGGAGTTGCTCACCACCCAGCGGTCGGCGTCGGCCCGCAGCTGGCACGGTGGGGTCATCCAGTTGAGGGGCTTGTAGGCCCGCCCGTCGGAGTGGACCGACACCGATCCGTCGGCCTTGACCATGATCAGCCGGGTGGCCATCGGCAGGTGCGCCGACAGCCGACCGGTGTAGTCGACGGTACAGGTGGCCACCACGAGCCGCATCAGGCCCACATCATGGCAGCTGAGCTGCGCCGGCCTCCGCCACCGGGGCACGACCAGCACCTACCCTTGGCTCCTGACCCACGCGCCCGACCGCGACCGGCATCTCGCGACCGCCGAACCCGGGGTCGCTCCCCGGCCCACCACCGCCGGTGGCGGGTGGGGCCGCCCGGTACGGCCTCCGGGGCCCTCCGGGCTCATCGACCTGCGCGAAGACCCGACGGCCGGCGCCGTGGGCTTCGCCCCCGCCGAGTTGCCTCCGCACGTCGAGGACCGCCCCTTCCGCCCCGTGGCGCCGCCGCCGGCCCCGCCCCCGCCCCGGACGTCGAAGGAGGCACTCGGCCGCCGCTCCGGGACCTGGTTCAGCGACCCGACCGGGTGGTCGCCGGCTGGGTGGTCGCCGGCTCGTCGGCGGATGCTGATCGAACTGCTGGTGGCCCTGGTGGTTATCCTCGTCGTGGCCGCCACGGTGGGCCGGTCCTCGGCCCCGCCGAGTCGATCCGAGGCGGCCTGGGTGGCCGGCGCCCGGGCCGCCCTCGACCGGCTGGCCGTCGATCTCTCACCGCCCCGACCCGGGTCTTCGGGGACCCCACGCCCCGACCCCGCCTTCCTCGGTCGCCTCAGCTCCGACGTCGAGCGGGTGAGGGCGCTCGGCCGCCCCCCGGCCACCGCCGCGGCTCTGGCCTGGGACCAGATGATGCAGGACGTGTCCTTCTTCCTGTCCGTTGCGCCCAACTCGGCCGCTCCTCCCTGGGACGCCCTCGGCGGAGCCGGCCTGGAGCTGACCGTCCTCCTCGGCGGCTGAACGGCCGGCGGCCGCTCCCGGCGGCGGGGCGGCCCGCCCCCGGGGCCCGCTGACGGGCCCTAGAACTCGAGGACCAGACGGCCGCGCACCCCGCCGGCTTCGAGCCGGCGATGGGCCTCCGCGGCGTTCTCCTTGCTGAACGTCCCGGCTACCCGCAACGTGATGAGGCCTTCTTCGACCTGCTGGCGGAGGCGGTCGAGCTGGGCCTGCTCGCGGGAGTAATCCCGCACCCACACCGGCCGGAAGCGCACGCCGCGTTCCGACTCGGCCTCGTACCCGCGTACCGTCACGATGGTGGCGCCATCACGTACCGCCGGGGCCAGCCGCTCCCCCAGGAGCGCCCCGTCGGCCGCCCCGTCCACCCCGTCGGGGAAACGGTCGCGGACCCTGGCCGCGAAGTCCTCCCCCCGCCGCAGGATCACGTCGGCTCCCAGCGCGCTCACCAGCACCTCGTCGGCCTCGGAGGAGTCGGCGACGACGGTCAGGCCGTCGGCCTTGGCCAGCTGCACCACGTAGCCACCGAAGGCGCCGGCCGCCCCGGTGACGGCGATGGTCTGCCCGGCGGCCAGACCCAGCGTGTCGAGGGCGAGCCGGGCGGTCAGGCCGTTCATCGGCAGGGTCGACGCCTCCACGTCCGTGGCCCCGGCCGGCACCCGGGCGACTGATTCGGCCGGCAGGACCAGCTGCTCCGAGTAGGCCCCCCTCGATCCCTTGGGCACGACGATGGCCATCACGTGGTCCCCCACGGCCAGACCATGGTCGACGCCCTCGCCGAGCTCCTCGACGACGCCGGCGGCGTCCATGCCGGGGACGTACGGGGGTGGCCCCGACGCCTGCTGGGCCTCGGCCCTGGCCCCGTTCCGGACGAAGGTGTCAGTTGGACTGACAGCCGCGGCATGGACCCGGATCCGCACCTGGCCGGGACCGACCACCGGATCGGGGAGGTCG
>JAGWSF010000005.1 GCA_028876385.1 Acidobacteriota bacterium
ATCCGCAACCGCAAGATCGGCTTCGTCTTCCAGAGCTTCAACCTCATTCCCCGGACCACCGCCCTGGCCAACGTGGAGCTCCCCCTCGGCTACGCCGGGGTACCCGCCCGGGAGCGCCGCCAGCGGGCCATGGACGCGCTGGAACTCGTCGGCCTGGCCGATCGGACCCGTCACCTCCCGAGCGAGATGTCGGGGGGCCAGCAGCAGCGGGTGGCTGTGGCCCGGGCCATCGTGACCAACCCGTCGCTGATCCTCGCCGACGAGCCGACCGGCAACCTGGACACCCGCTCGAGCGAGGACATCATGGCCATCTTCGATCAGCTCAACCGGGCCGGGCGCACCGTGGTGCTCATCACCCACGAACCCGAGATCGCCCGCCACACCCGGCGGGTGGTGCGCCTGCGCGACGGCCGGGTCATCTCCGACGAGCGGGTCGACCAGGCACCGGCGGTGACCGGTTGAACATCGCCGAAGACCTGCGCAGCGCCCTGCGGGGCCTGTCGAGCAACAAGCTCCGCTCGGCTCTGACGGTGCTCGGCATCTTCATCGGCGTGGGCGCGGTGATCATCGTCGTGGCCTACGGGAACGGGTCGTCGCAGGCCGTTCAGAACCGCATCAAGGCCCTCGGAACCAACACCATCACCATCCTCAACCGGGGCCGCTTCGGCCGGGGACCGGCGACGGGGGGCACCCAGAGCCAGGCCGCGACCATCACCTCCCAGGACGTGGCCAACATCTCCGACCCCAACCAGGCCCCCGACGTGCTGTCAGTGTCGCCGGTGCTCAACACCAACGGGACGGCGTCCTACAGCGGCGCGTCCGACAGCGGCGTGAGCCTGACCGGGACCACGCCGACCTATCTGACCGCCGAGGACTATCAGGTGCAGGCCGGCTCGTCGCTCACCACGCAGAACGTGGCCCACCACGACCAGGTCGCGGTGATCGGCCAGACCCTCGTGTCCGACCTGTTCCAGGTCGGACAGAACCCGATAGGCGCCGAAGTGTATTTCGGGTCAGTCCGGTTCCAGGTGGTCGGGGTCCTGGCCAGCAAAGCATCGGGGGTGGGAGCCGACCCGAACAACATCGCCCTGGTCCCCTACACGACGGCCCAGGATCTCCTCACCGGTTACACCAACAATTTCACCGAGCTGATCGTGCAGGCCCGGTCGGCGGGATCGGTCAACGCCGCCGAGCAGGAGACGGCCGACATCCTCGCCTCGGCCAACCAGACCAGCGTGGCCAACCTCCCTTTCACCATCGTCAATGAAGCGACTCTGCTCGCCACCAGCGCCTCGACCAGCTCGACGTTCACCGTGCTGCTCACCGTGATCGCCGCGGTGAGCCTCCTGGTCGGGGGGATCGGGATCATGAACATCATGCTCGTCGTGGTCACCGAGCGGACCCGCGAGATCGGCATCCGCAAAGCCATAGGCGCTCCGCGGCGGGCCATTCTCGGGCAGTTCCTCACCGAGGCGGTGCTCCTCTCGCTGATCGGGGGTCTGGCCGGGGTGGTGGTGGGCGTGATCGGCACCCATTTCCGCATCGCCGGGGTCAAGCCGGTGCCGACCACCGGTTCGGTGGTGGGAGCCTTTGCGGTGACCGTGGCGGTCGGTGTGTTCTTCGGCTTCTACCCGGCCAGCCGGGCCGCCGCCCTGCGCCCCGTCGATGCGCTCAGGTACGAGTAAGCAGCAGCAGAGCTAAGGACGAACGAGATGGTTTTCATGGCCGACGAAGCTCCCGAGATGGAGATCCACCCGGAGGACCCCGACGACGAGTGGGTCACCCGCGAGAACACCGGTCGCTCCTTCCGGGTGCGTTATCTGACCGCCGGGCTGCTGGTCCTCGGCTTGCTCGGCGGGGGCTTCTGGGGCGGTGTGGTGGCCGAGAAGCACCACGGCAGCGGGACGTCGTCGGCCCTGTCCGCTCTGGCCAGCCGGTTCGCCGCGGCCCGGGGCGGCGGTGCCGGCACCGGGGGAGCCGGTGGCGGGCTGGGGGGCTTCGGGGGGGCGGGCGGAGCGGCGACGGCCGGTACCGTCATCGACGTCCAAGGTGACGTGGTCGACATCTCCGACTCGGCCGGCAACATCGTGAAGGTGACCGTCGGCCCCGCGACCCGGGTCACCCGCACGGCGACGACTCCGGTCAGCGGCCTGCAGATCGGCGACACGGTGATCGTGTCGGGCACCACCGGGGCGGGCGGCACGGTGCAAGCCACAGCGGTGCGGGCCAGCGCCGCCGGAAGCGCCACGGGGGCCGCCGCAGGGGCCGGCGGAAGCGGCGGGATACCCGGAGGGGTGGGCGGCGGCTGATCGCCCTCCCATCGGGGTGTCTCTTGGCACCGGGGGGTCTCTTGGCATCCGGGTGTCTCTTGCCACCCGGGCGTTCCAGTCGCCGGGGTGTCTCTAGTCGCCCTTGGGGGCCGCAGCCCGGCGGGCCGATCCGGCGGCGAGTCGCGAGCGCACCGTCTCGGCGACCAGACGTAGCCCGAGCAGTGCGAGGGCGGCCCCGAGCAGGGAGACCGCCAAGCCGGCGCTCAGCCCGACAGCCATGAGCAGGAATCCGACCAGCGCCAGGGGCGCGCCCCACACCCGATGAGCGACGAGCGTGGCCCAGCCGCGGCGGGTCGCGACCTGGGCGGATCGGAGGGCCGGATGGACCCGCCACCTGGCCCGACCCCGCAGCCGGGCTGCCAGATGGGGGTCAGCCGCCACCGCCGCCGCTTCCAGATGGGCGAAAGCGGCCCGTTCAGCGGCATTTAGTCTTGCGTCCGGAGTGCTCATCCCTCCACCCCTGTCCAGCTGGTCGTCACCAACATCGTTTTCCTTACCCATCGGCTCGAAATCCTGCGAACCCAAGGGTCACCTGGCCACAAGGAATAGTCTCGCGCGATGGCCGCGATTACAAGAGCAGAAGATTCTCTCGACACCCTCGCCATCGACATCGGTGGCACGGGGTTGAAAGCGTCGGTGCTGGACGGAACCGGCCAGATGGAGCATCCCCGGGTCCGGGTGGATACGCCCTACCCGCTGTCGCCGCAGAAGCTGGTTCTGGAGCTGCAGACCCTGATCGCCGGGTTGCCGTCCTTCGACCGCATCTCGGTCGGCTTCCCGGGCATGGTACGCAACGGTCGCATCCTGTCGGCTCCCCACTTCGTATCGCCCGACGGCCCGGGTGGGACGCCGGCCCCCAAGTTGGTGCGGGCCTGGCAGTCCTTCGACCTGGCGGCCGCCCTCGAGGACGTCACGGGCAAGCCCACCAAGGTGGCCAACGACGCCGACCTGCAGGGCGCGGCGGTGATCGAGGGCAATGGCTTCGAGTTGGTCGTGACCCTCGGGACCGGGGTCGGAACGGCCTTCTTCAGCCAGGGGCAGCTCCTCCCCCACCTGGAGCTGGCCCACCACCCCCTGCGTCGCGGCAAGAGCTACAACGAGGTCCTCGGCGAAGCGGCCCGCAAGAAGACCGGCACCAGCAAGTGGCGGTCCCGGGTGTTCGAGACCGTCGAGGTCCTCCGGGCCCTGTGCTTCTTCGACCACTGCTACATAGGAGGAGGCAACTCGGCCCGTCTCGGCTCGGACCTCCCGGCCGGCGTGTCGGTGGTGGACAATGCCGCCGGGATACTCGGGGGGATCAAGCTCTGGGAGGTCACCCGCGGTCAGGCCGGTGAGATGGCCAACGCCCGTCACCGCGCCGTGGCCACCACTCCCCCGACGCCGCGCCGCACGCCGGTCCGGCGGCCCGCCACTACTTCGACCCCCCGGCCCACGCCGGTCCGTCGGGCTGCCACCACGACGAGTGCCACCACCCCCGCTGTCTCCGACGCCACCCCGGCGGCGGTCACGCGGCGCCGCCGGGCTCCCGCCACCGGTTCCTGACGGCGGTCACGCGGCTCCGGCCGGGCGTTGGCCTCCTACATTCGTTCGAGTAGAAGCAGCCGGTCCGGGCCCAGATCGGCCAGCGCCTGGCGGTGCCGCCGCCGGGCGGTCTCCAGATCGGGGTCCACCAGGACCTCACCGTGACGGACCACTTCGTGGTGCAGGTCACGGCACCCCTCCGGGGAGGCCACCGGGCCGACGGCCACCACGTCGGTTCCGCCGTCAGCGCGTCTCCAGGCCCGCTTGCGCCCACCCACGGTGGCTTTGCCCGGGGAGCGCTTCTCCACCGGGCGCCCGTCCACCTCCACCAGCTTGTAGACGAACCCGCACGTCGGGTGACCGCTGCCCATGACCACGCTGGTGCCGGCTCCGTAGGCGTCCACCGGGGTCGAACCCAGCCGGGCGATGGCGGACTCATCGAGGTCCCCGGTGACGACTATGGCCGTCCTGGTCGCGCCCATCGAGTCGAGCAACTGTCGGGCCCGCACCGCCTCCGCCCCGAGGTCGCCGGAGTCGATGCGGATGGCCCCGAGGTCGACACCGACTGTCTCGACCGCCGTCCGAATGGCCCGGGCCGTGTCGTAGGTGTCCACCAGGAGCGTGGTCGCGGCACCGAGGGTGGACACCTGAGCGCGGAACGCCTCCCGCTCCTCGTCGAAGAGCAACACGAAGGCATGGGCGGTGGTGCCCGCCGTGGGGACGCCGTAGCGCCGGCCGGCCTCCAGGTTGGAGGTCGACGCCAGGCCACCGATGTAGGCGGCCCGGGCGGCTGCTACGGCGGCCTCGGCCTCGGTCCGGCGGCTCCCCATCTCGATGACCGGGCGGTCCCCCGCAGCGGCCGCCACCAGGCTGGCCGCGGCCGCCACCGCGGAGTCGTGGTTGAGGACAGAAAGAGTCAGGGTCTCGAGCAGCACGGCCTCAGCGAAGGTGCCCGAAACGCTCAAAACGGGCGAGCCCCCGGTGTAGAGCTCCCCCTCGGCGTAGGCCGTTATCGACCCGGTGAAGCGGTACGTCTCCAACCACTCGAGAGCCCTTCGGGTGAGAAACCCCCGCTGTTCCAACCACTCCAGCTCGTCGGCGCCGAACACGAACCGCCCGAGGGCCTCCACCAGCCGGCCCAGCCCGCAGAACACCCCGTAGCGCCGCCCGGGCGGAAGGGCCCGGGTGAACACCTCGAACACGACCGGCTGGTCGGCCACTCCTGCGGCGAGGGCGGCGTCGAGCATGGTCAGCTCGTAGTGATCGGTGTGCAGGGCCTGGGAGGTCACCGCCGCCCCAGCCTCCGCCGCCATCCCGCCCCGGCCAGCACCGTCCCGAGGCGCTCCTGGCGCAATTCGTCGATCTCGGCGTCGTCGAGCGGTGCCACCTCGCCGACGACCCAGGACAGCAGCCGGTCGGCGAGGGCGGGGTTGCGGGCCAGCACCGGGCCGTGGAGGTAGGTGCCGATCACCTTGCCGGAGCGGACCCCGTCGGTGCCGCTGTCACCCCCATTGCCCCAACCGCGGCGGACCGCCCCGAGCGGGAGAGCCGATGGTCCGACCCGGGTGACGCCGGCGTGGTTCTCGTAGCCGGTCAGGACCGGCAGTCCGAGATCGGGAGCGGGGTCGACGACGATCTCGCCGACCATGCGCCGACCCTCCCCGGCCGCGGTGGTGCAGTCGAGCAGCCCCACCCCCGGGGTGGGGAGACCGTCGGGGCCGCTGAAGGTCCGCCCGATGATCTGCTGTCCGGCGCACACCGCGAACACCACCGCACCGCGGTCCACCGCTTGCTGCAAAGGCCCGTCGTCGCGACCGGCCCCGAGCTGGCGGGCAGCCTGGGCCTGGGGCAGGTCCTCCCCGCCTCCCACGACATAGATGTCGCAGCTCGTCGGCACCGGGTCGCCGGAGCGCACCGTCACCACCTCGCAGTCATGGCCCCTCCAGCGCAGCCGGGCGGCGAGTATGGCGGCGTTCCCGGAGTCGCCGTAGGTGCCGAGCAGGTCCGGGAAGAGCAGTCCGACCGAGACCGTCACGCCAGCAGGCCTCGAAGCTGCTGGAACGACGTGTAGTTGGCGACGACGTCGACCTCCGGAGCCCGCCCGGCGGCGACGGCCCGGGCGAGGTCGGGCTCGCGCACATGGTCCACCTCGGCGTAGTGCAGCCGCACCGCCAGGTCCCGGCTGCGTTCGCCGGTGGCCACCACGAAGCGGCCGCGCAACCGCTCGAAGGGCACGTCCCAGAGCCAGGAAGGGTCGCGGCCGTCGGCGATGCGGGCGTTGATGGCGATCACGACCGGGATGGGGGATGGGCGCAGGAAGTCGAACACCTCGAGCCACCCGGCCGGGTTCTTGGCCAGGAGGAGGCGGGCCCGTTGGCCGCCGGCGTCGACCACTGCGTAGCGGCCGACCACCTCCCGCAACGAGCCCAGGGCCGGGGCGCTGACCGACGGAGCGGTTCCGAGGACCTCGGCCGTGGCCAGCGCCATGGCCGCGTTGGCCCGGTTGGCCCGCCCCGGCAGGTGGAGCTCGGGAGTAACCGAGGGACCACCGGCCCAGACCACTTCGGCGCCTTCCATGCGCACATCCAACGCCGGCCGCTGCAGATCGCAGTCCCCGCAACGCCATCCCGAGCCGGAGTCGTCGAAGTCGATGCGACCACCGCACTGGGGGCAGCCCCCGGCATCGTCCTTCCAAGGCTGACCGGCTCCGACCCAGCGGACGCTCCCGGCCCGCCCGGCACCCCAGACCACCAGCGGATCGTCGGCGTTGGCCACCACCGTCACCTCGGGATGGGACTCGAAGGTGCGCCGCCACAGGTTGGCCAGGGTGCGCACCTCGTTGTTGCGGTCCAGTTGGTCGCGGCTGAGATTGAGAAGCGCCACGGCCTGCGGCCGGGTGGCGTCCACGACGCGGGCCAGCCACGCCTCGTCGACTTCGAGCACGGCCGGCCGCTCCGGCGCGCCGGCGGCCAGGGCCGCCACCAGGCCCGGTATCAAGTTGGCCCCGAGCAGGTTGGTGTCCACCCGGCCGGGTCCGCCCAGGGCGGCGGCGAGGAGGCTCGTGGTGGTGGTCTTACCGTTGGTGCCCGACACCAGAGCGACGGTCCGGCCCGCCGACAGCCTCCCGAGCGCCCTGGGGTCGACCAGGAGCACGGCCCGGCCGCCGATCACTGACCCGCTGCCGCGTCCCAGCCGGCGCGACACCCCCGCCGTGGCCGCTCCGACCGCGGCCGCCAGGCGGGTCCGGCCCGGCGGGGGGACCGGAGCCGGTAGGTCGTGCAGGGAGTTGACCTTGGGCGCCACGATCCGAACGAGGGTAGCCCGCCGCCGCGGACCTCTCGGCTACCTTGGGCGCAATGGCCGCCAAGTCACGATCCTCCCGAATCCCGACCGACAGCGCCTCGCTGCTCCTGCGCCTCACCATAGGCCCGATGCTGTTCACCCACGGGTACAACAAGGTGTTCGGCAAGGGAGGCATCCAGGGCACGACCGCCTGGTTCGAGGCCCTCGGCCTGAAGCCGGCCCACGTTCACGCCCGGATGGCGGCGGCGACCGAGATGGGGGCGGGGACCTTGCTGACCCTGGGCGCGGCCAGCCCGCTGCCCGCGGCGGCCACCATCGGCCTCATGGCCACTGCGGCGCGCACCGACCACCGCGCCAAGGGCTTCTTCGTATTCAAGGGGGGCTGGGAGTACACGGGGGTCGTGGCCGCCGTCGCTGCGGTGATGGCCGCCCTCGGCCCGGGACGCCTGTCGTTGGACGCCGCCCGGGGTCGCCACCGGGCCGGCCTTCGCTGGGCGCTGCTGGCCGCGCTGATCGGGATCGGCTCGTCGGCCGGGCTGCTGGCGGCCAGCTACCACCCGGCCGAGAGCACCGAAGCCGAGTCCTGACCGACCGGTGGCCGGAGCGGTCCGTCGGGTAGAGGTCGAGGCGGCCGGTCGGACCATCGAGATCACCAGCCCGGAGAAGGTCTTCTTCCCTGACGGGAACCACACCAAGCTGGACCTGGTCCGCTACTACCAGTCCGTCGAGGCGCCCCTGATGGACGCCATGGGAGGGCGACCGGTACTGATGCAGCGGTTCCCCAACGGCGCCGGGGGGAGCTCGTTCTTCCAGAAGCGGGTACCCGACAGCCACCCCGAGTGGTTGCAGACCACCGTCGTTTCGACACCCAACGGGACCACGTCCAACGCCCTCGTGGCCGCCGACCTGGCCCATGTGCTGTGGGCCGTCAACCTGGGGTGCCTCGGCTTCCACGTCTGGCCCACCCGGGCCTCCGACCCCGACCACGCCGACGAGTTGCGCATCGATCTGGACCCGTCGCCGGGGGTCGAGTTCGACATGCTCCGCGACGCCGCCCGGGAGACCGATCTCCTGCTGCGCTCGGTGGGTTTGGTGGGCTGGCCCAAGACGACCGGCAACCGCGGCATCCATGTCTACGTGCGCCTGGAGCCTCGGTGGGGATCGATCGAAGTTCGCGCCGCGGCGGTCGCCGTGGCCCGCGAGCTCGAGCGGCGCCGGCCCGATCTGATCACCTCGGCGTGGTGGAAGGAGGAGCGGGGAGCCCGGGTGTTCGTCGACTTCAACCAGAACGCCCCCCACAAAACGGTCTTCGGAGCCTGGTCCGTCCGGGCCCGGGCTGCCGGTCAGGTGTCGACCCCGTTTGCCTGGGAAGAGCTGCCGACGATCGCCCCCGACGAGCTCACCCTGGTCACCGTTCCGGCCCGTGTCGCCGCCGACGGTGACCCCTGGGAGGCAAGCCGCCCCCAGTCGCTGGAACCGCTACTCGAGATGTCGCGTCGCGACCTGGCGTCGGGACTGACCGATGCTCCCTGGCCTCCCGTGTACCCCAAGATGCCCGGAGAACCGCCCCGGGTGTCACCCAGTCGGGCCCGCAAGCCGCCGGCCGACCCGCCGCCCGGCTGACCCCACCAGCCCCGGACGGTCAGGCGACCCCCGAGGTCGCTCCGCCCGTCTCGGACCTTCGGCGCAACATCGGATCGGAGTACCACGGACGCAGCCTGACCCGAACCGGCGGGAGGTGACCGTAGACCAGCACACCGTGGCCCGGGGTCACGCGGCGCAGTTCGTCAGTAGGCGCCAGGCGGCGAATCCGGGTCGAGTCGGACCGGCTGGCCGCGCCGGACCTCATGTCCCGGGTGAAGGAGGTCTCGCGCACCGATTGCTCACCGGCCAGGCCCGAGAGCAGATCCAGGGTCTGCAGGTCGCCCACCCCACTCAAGAGCAGCTTGGCCCGGTGATTGTTGGCGATGGTCCGCGACCGCTCGGGCCCGTAGCGGGCCGTCAGCTGTGACAGGTCCTGGCAGACCGTAACCAACTGGATGCCGAGACCGGCGGCGGTCGAGGCCAGAGTGTCGAGGTCCCGCACCGGGGCGATGTTGGCGGCCTCGTCGAGCACCAGCAGCAGGGGCGGGTCGAGCGGGGCACCCCGGCGGCCGACCTCGGTGACGGCGGCGGCGATGACGGTGGACACGAGGGATGCGAACAGCCCCTGGACCCGGGCCTGCTCGTGGGAGGGACCGCAGAGGAAGAGGGTGCCGCACCTCTCCAGCAGGGCGGCCACATCGACGTCGGTGGCCGCCGTGGAACGAGCCACGAGAGGATCGGAGAAGGGCGAGAGGACCGTCTCCAAGGTGGTGGTCACCGAACTGCGGATGCGCTCGTCACGACCGTGGCAGGCCTGGAGGGCGACCGCCGCCTCGGCCTCCCCGCTCAGGTGCAGCAAGGTGCCGGGCTCGTCGAAGTTCTCGGTATCGGTCCAACGGACCACGTCGGCCATGGTCAGGGCGCCTCGTTCGGCGGCGAGGAGCAAGGGGGCCAGCTGCTTGGCCGCCGCGCTGTACCAGAAGGCGGCGTCGGCCATGCCACTACGCCCCGGCGTGGACTCGACCAGCCAGGAGGCCATCTTCTGGGCCTGCGACCAGGAGCCGCACGCCGACAGGGGAGACCAGCGCGAACGCCACGGCCCCTCCGTCGCGCTGCTCACCGTCGGGTCGAACAGCCAGCACGGGCCACCCCGGGATCGCCACCCGCTCGTGGCTCGGGCCAGGTCGTCCTTGACCGAAGTGGCGACCACCGGACCGGACCACTCGAGGATGGCCGGCACGGCCAGGCCGGTGGTCTTGCCCGACTGGGTGGGGCCTATGACCAGTAGCGAATGGCGGGACTCGGTGGCCACCAGGCCCCGCCGGCCGGCTGGTCGGCCGATCACCACTCGGCCCCGGGTTCGCCCGGTGCGCACCCGTACCGGCCGCAGGTCGGCCCGCTTCGCCCAACGGGCGCCCACCGTCCCGGCGTCGCCGGGACGGCCCACCGCCCGGGCCACCACCACGGCCACGATCACCAGGCCGGCTCCGACGGCCGCCCCGATGGGATAGAAGACCCACGCCGAGCTCCCCCTGGGGGCGGGGCCGGACGAGCCGCGCACCCAGGCCCGCAGCGGCCGTCCGGCGTCGGCACCGAAACGGAAGGCCGCCGCCCAGGCCCCCCGTAGGGGGTAGTCGGGCCAGCGTCCGGTGCTGACCCACGCGGCCAGACTGGAGGCCGCCCAGAACCAGGCTCCGAGCACCGCGGCCACACCGAGAGCGCCGAGGAGCAGCGTCTCCGAGGGCGAGCCGGCCCGGGGTCCACGGGTGCGGTCGGGGGTCAACCGGTGGTCCTCTCGGGTTCGGCGTGGCCCGGCGCCGATCCGGCCGCGTCAATCTCTATGCACTCGGGTTCCTCCTTGAGTGCGGGGGTGGATTGAGGGGGTAGCCCAGCCGGGGGCGGGTTCTTGGCCGGGTGCGGATCTATTGACGGATGGTCGGGATTCCTGACGGTTTGTCGGTATAGTCGACGGATGGTCGCGTTGAGTGAACTGGTTGGCCGTTGAGTCTGGCCGCTGTCCGCAACATCGGCTCTCCTCGTGCTCTGCGCAGCGATCAGGAGGTCGAGGATTTCGAGCAGGAGATCGTCGACCAGTACGCGTTGGCGATGGCGGCCGCGGGGCTCAGCGACGGGCATGTGGGCCACACCCGTTCGGTGATCATCGAGTTCGCTCGTTCGCTGGGCCGGCCGTTGTGGTCGGCGACATGTGACGATGCGGATCGGTTCTTGGCCGATCAGCGTCGGGCCGGGCGCAGCGTGTCCACCCGGGCGGGTAAGGCGGGGGCGTTGGCGTTGTTCTTCGAGTTCGTGATCAGCAGGTATCAGGGCGACGTTCATGCTCTGACCGGGTTCGTGGTCGAGCAGCCGATCGACGAGTTCAACCGGCAGTCGGGGGCGTCGTTGGGCAAGGTGCGGGTGCCTCCTTCGGATGTCGAGGTGGATGAGCTGTTCGCCAAGTGGCGTGGGTCGGTCCTGGAGGCCCGCAAGTACCTGCCCGCCGCCCGGGACTATTGCGCGGCGTCGCTGTGGCGGCGGCTGGGGTTGCGGATGAACGAGACGGTGATGCTCGATATCCGTGACTGGCGGCCGGATCTGGGTGGGTTCGGCAAGTTGCATGTCCGTCATGGCAAAGGGAGTCGGGGCCGCGGCCCGAAAGGCCGTCTGGTCCCGGCGATCAACGGCGCCGACCGGCTGATGGATTGGTGGCTGGCCGAGGTCCGTCATCGCTTCGGGGATGACTGGTCCGACCCTGACGCGCCGCTGCTGCCCAGCGAGCGGCATGACCCCGATCTGGAGCGGTGCCGGCGGGTGGGCGGCGACGCGTTGCGCCAGGGGCTGTGCGTGGCCACCGCGGCGTGGTTGCCGGGATGGTCGGGGCGGCTGAGCCCTCATGTGCTGCGCCACTTCTGTGCTTCGTCTCTGTATGGGGCCGGGATGGACCTCAAGGCCTTGCAGGAGCTTCTGGGCCATCAGTGGCTGGCCACCACGTCCGGATATATCCACGTCCGCGACGACCACATCGAGCAGGCGTGGACGGCCGCCAATCGGCGCCTGGAAACCCGCTTCGCAGAAGGAGGCTGAGCTCGTGCAATGGAATCTGCGGTTGAAGGCCGCCGAGCGCGGAATATGGAAGTCGGCCGAGATGCGCCGGCGTCTGGCCGATGCCGGGCTGGAGCTGTCGGCCGGGAAGATGTCGGCTCTTTGGGCTGGGACGCCGACCACGATCCGCCTCGATGACCTCGACGTCATCTGCGCCGTGCTGGAATGCGACCCGGCCGCGCTGCTGATCCGCGAACCCGAGAAGGTCGCGGCCCGACGACCCCGACGCCCGGAGACGGCCACCTCAGAGGGGGCCTCTCCGCGGGTGGCACCGCGGTTCGGTAGACCCAAGTCCGAACCGCCGTTGTGACCCGCCCGCCGGCGCGCTGCAACGCGTGTCAGGCCCGCCGGGTGGCTTGGGTTCGACCGCGGGTCGATTTCTGTTACGAGTGCCTGCCGGGCGGGCCGTTCACCCCGCCCGCCTGCCGCAAATGCGCCTCCGCGGACCGTTACTTCAGCGAGGGACTGTGCGATCGGTGCCATCCCGGCGCGCCGCTGCACCTGGGCGCCTGTCGGGACTGCCTGGCTTGGGGGGTGTATCGAGGGAACAGCTGGCGGTGCTCCAGCTGCCGGTGGTGGTGCACTCACTACCCGCTGGGCGACTGCCAATACCGTGGCCGACACACCCGTGTCGGGGTGCAGCAGGCGTGCTGGCTGTGCCTCGAACAGGCCCGCAGCGTCCAAGAACCGGGCCGGGCTATCGACCTTCCGGGCGCAAACCGTTATGGCCAGCAGCTCTTCTTCGCCAATATGCGCTTCGGGCGGTCCCGCACGCCCCGGCTCAGACCTGAGGGGCGACGGTCCCGACGGCCACCAACTCGGTTCCGTCCGCTCGCCTGGCGCCAGGAGTCGTTGTTCCACATGGACCCCGACCCGGCGGTGGTGCTTGAACGGGCTTTCGACGCCGACAGCGATCTGATCCGTCATTGCTCGGTGGTGGTACGTGAGCACGCCGCTAAGCACGGATGGTCCCGCCGCCAGACCAACGATGTCATCCGATCTCTGCCGCTCCTGCAGGTCCTCCAAGACACGCCGGGGGCGAAGATCCGCGCCACCGACGTGATGCAGTTGCCCCGCTATGGCGGCAACATCGCCTCCACCATCGATGTCCTCGCGGCGGCCGACATGCTCATCGACGACCGGATCTCTCACGTCGAGCGTTACTTCGCGGCCAAGACCGCCCACCTGCCCGAACCGATGAAAGCCCAATTGGAGATCTGGCTCGAGGTCATGCTCGACGGGAGCAGCACTGCACCCCGACAACGCTCCCGCGACCCCCAGACGGCTCGCATCCACATCATGGGGATCGCCCCGATCATCGAGTCGTGGGCCGCCGCCGGCCACCAATCCCTGGCCGAGATCACCCCCGCACAGGTGCGAGCGGCGCTGCCCCCCAGCGGTTCCAGACGCAACTGGGCCGAGTACGGACTGCGGTCGCTGTTCAAGGTGCTCAAGGCCCGCAAACTGATCTTCACCAACCCCACCCGGGGCATGCCCATCACGGCCGTGAACGCCACCGTGCCCTTGCCCCTCGACACCGCCGCCGTCCGCCAGGCCCTGGACTGTCCCGACCCCGCCGTAGCGTTCGCGGTCGCCCTGGTCGCCTTCCACGCCCTCACGGCCCAACAGCTCGTCCGGCTCCAACTCACCGACATCGTCGACGGACGCCTTCACCTCGACGGCCGGGACATCCCCTTGGCCGGCCCGGTACGCGTACGCCTCGGCGCCTGGCTCGATCATCGCAACCGGACCTGGCCGGCCAGCATCAACCCCCACCTGTTCGTCGGCCGGGTGAGCGCCCCACGGCTCGTCCCGGTCGGCAAGCAATTCCCGTGGAAAGGAACAGGGCTGCGCCCCCAAGCCCTCAGAGAGGACCGCATCCTCGCCGAGATCCACGCCACCGGAGGCGACGTGCGACGTATCTGCGACCTGTTCGGCATCACCATCGGAACCGCCATGCGCTACGCCACCACCCTCGGACATCCCGACCTCGCCCACCGGACCGAATAGCACCTGTCCATTGACCTGGACAGGTATCCGTCTAGGACAGTAGACTGCAGGGTGACCGCCCGGGAGCTGATCCGCCAGCTTCGACAACGAGGCTGCGACTCGGTGCGACAAAAAGGAGCCCACCAAATCTGGCGCTGCGGTAAATGCCAGACCGTCATCCCCATCACACCGGAGACCTGCCCCCAGGCACGCTCCGGTCGATCGAACGCGACCTGGAGCCGTGCCTGGGCCCGCAATGGCTCACCAAATGACAGACGACACCGACACGACGGAGGAGACCGTGAAGACCTACACCGCCCGCTTGGAGAAAGAAGCCGACGGCCGCTGGTCGGTCGAGCTCGAGGAAGAACCACGCGTTCACACCTGGGGCAAGACCATCGACCAAGCGCTCAACCGGATGCGCGAGGCAGCAGCCTTGTGGTTCCAGACCGACGAGGCCTCCATCGACCTCGTCCCCCGCCCAGTACTGCCCAAGGCCACCGGAAGAACCGTCGAACAAGCCCGCAAGGCCCGAGAACAGGCCCGCAACGCTGACCGCCTGGCCATCGAACAGACCCGCAAAGCAGCCGCCGCTCTCACCAGCCGCGGGATCAGCATGCGCGACGCAGCAGCCATCCTCGGCATCTCCCATCAGCGCGTCCACCAGCTCCTCACGCCCGACACCGCGCCGAGCCGCGAGGCCGGCTGACACCCAGTTCCCCCAACCCCCGCCACCAAGTAGGCTCAACACCAGGCGCCTACCCTTCGGTTCCACAGAAATCGGCCCCAGATCCCGGGAACTGACGGGGGTTGTCCCGCATGGCGGCATCGGTGTCGACCAGCACCGCCTCGGAGCGGCCCAGCACGTGCTCGACGAGATGGGACTGCGAGCCCACCCGCCACAGGGCCACGCCTCTCGGGAGCCGGGGTATCAGGTCGGCCTCGGCCCCGCTGAGCGCCAGTTCCCTAGCCGTGGCTCGAGCCTCGGAGGGGGGCTGGCCGAACACGACCCTGGTCTCGGAGTCAGCTAGTAGACCGGTGGCCAGTTTCTCCTCGGCCGATCCGTCGGCGCCGGCCGCCGACAGGTCGGACACCCGATGGGCCACCACCACATTGGCGATGCCCAACGAGCGGGACAGCTTGAAGTTGGCCTGACACCAGCGGGCGATGGCCGGGTCGTTGAGGATGGCCCACGCCTCGTCGATCACCACCAGACGCTTGACTCCGTCGGCCGCGGCCAGCGCGCCCTGCAGCCACGCCGCCGCGCAGGTCATGATGAGGGGCAGGGCCGGGGACCCGAACACCGCGGAGAGGTCGATCACCACCACTGCGGCGTCACCGTCGTCGATGCGCCCCGAGGTGACCCCGTCGAACATGCCGGCCAGGTCTCCCCGCACCATGCGACGGAGCTCCAGGGCCACGTCGCGCCCGGCCCGCGCCAGGCCGGCCACGTCGGTCCCGACGGTTGCGGCCGATTCCGGTGAGGGCAGGAGCAGGACGTCCACGAGGTCCGGGAGGGTGGGCGTGGGGGTGGGCCCGTCCTGGGCCAGGTGGTGGACAGCCAGGTCGATGGCCGCCCTCTCCTCGGGCGCCAGCAGGCGCCGGAGTGAGGTGGCCACCAGGGTGGACACCAGATCCGTGGCCCGCCGGGCACCCCCGGTGCCACCGCCGGGTGCGGCGCGACCGATGCCGTCGACAGGGTTGAGTCGGACCGAGCCGCCGGGGACCAGAGCCAGCGGCTCTGTGCCGCAGGCCCGGGCCAGCGGCCCGTACTCCCCCTTGGGGTCCATGATCCACGCCCGGCGGCCGAAGGCCAACTGGCGCCAGACCAGGATCTTGACGAAGGTGGACTTGCCCCGGCCGAGCTGTCCCAGCACCACCAGGTTGGGGTTGGTGATACGGCCCGTCCGGTACAGCTCCCACGGATCGAACGAGAAAGGGCCGCCCAACACGTCTCGGCCCAGCAGCGGACCGGCCCCGCCGATCCCCCCGGAGGTCGCGAAGGGGTAAATCGCCTGGAGATGGGCGGTGGTGGCCCGGTGGGCGGGAGGCGGCCTCATCGTCGTGGCTCAGCGCAGCCCGCGCCCCAACGGCAGCGTCCAGGTCAGAGCCTCCAACTGGCGACCGTAGAGGCGCCGCAACTCCAACCGGCAGCTCTGGGCCGCGTGTTCGACTTCGGCGCACGCCGTGGCCAGGGTCTCGGCATCGGGGCCCGAGACGGTCACGTAGCCCGAGAAGCGGAACTCGTGGTGACCTTCGGCCAGCTCCTCCTCCCGACGCTCGACCCCGTCGGCCTCGCGCTGGCGTCGGGCGCTGGCCAGGAAGCCGGCGCGGGCGCGCAGCTCGCGGTCGGCGGTGTCGGCGGTGCGGGCCGAACGGACCTCGCGCTCGGCCCGTTCCGACCCTACCGGGGCCATGATCAGCGAGACGCTGCGCCGGCCCTCCCCGAGCAGGAGCGGACCGAGGAAGTCCGGCCCCACATCGACCCTCGGCCATTCCGCCACCCAGAAGGTGGCGTGCCACATGCCATCGGCGCGACAGCACGACCATCGGTCCTCCACAGCTGTGGGCCACGGGCGAGCGGCGCGCCGGCGCGACCTGGCGGCTTCCTCATGGGGTCGTCTGATCAGGTCGGCCAGCTCGCCTCCGTCGAGGGGCGGACCCGGTCGCAGGTCCACTGCGGTGAGCTGAGCGCCCAGCAGGCGCATCTCCCTTCGCAGCCCCGCCAGTACCTCGTCGCCACGGCGACGCCCCGGCTGGTGCGCGAACCTCTCCCCCGCCGAGCCGACCGCCACCACGAGCCAGGTGTCGTGGTAGGTGACGTGGGGCGCCACCTCGGCCGACGACTGGCGGTAGCTTTCGGACGGGGAGGCAGGCGACGCCCCGCCCGACCCGGAGACAGAGCGAGGCCTGGGCCGCCCGGGTGCCGCCGGGCCGCCATCCGACCCGAGACCGTCGAAGTACTCGGTCCCGGCCGCCGAACCGCTCCAGGATCGCTGGACCCACTGCACCTTTGCCACGGGGCTGCCCGGCCGGCACAGCGACCCGAGCACCTGGCGCCACCCTTCGAGGCAGCGGCTCTGGTCGGGCGGGTCGAGCAGGGCGAGCGGCGCACCTCGCACCGCGAGGACCGCCGCCCAGGTACCCGACCGGCTGTCCCGGATCACGCCGAGCGGCTCCTCCCCGGGCAGGCCGGGGTCCTCCAGCACGGTGATCCCGGGAACCATCCGGCGCGGGCCGGGAGCGGCCCGACCACCGACGCGTCCCTCCCGGACCCCGGTGGCCGAACCGGAGGTGGGCGCCGGATCGAAGGAGGGACCGGCCCGGTTGCGCAAGAGCCAGGCCGCGGCGATGCCGCCGCGGGCCACCAGCGGACGCCCCTCCCTCGTCCAGAGGGCACCGGCGAGGGAGGCCAGGAGGACCGCCACGGCGGAGATCAGGCCGGCCGTCCCTCCCAGCCCGGCCCGGGCGCCCACCGCCAGCACCAGGCCGGCGGCGATGGTGGACAGCTGGAGGGGGCCGAGGCCGAGCAGGAGCCCCCGTCGCTCCAGCGGCCCGAAGGTGTAGCGCGGGGTGTCAGCCATCCTGGGCTCCCGCCCCACCCCCCGGTCGGTCCTCGAGGGGGAAGTCGGCTCTGCGCCACGGCAGGGACTGGCTCGTCACCGGGCGGGTCCCGAGCCCACCCCCCTCCTCGGCGGCGCCAGTGCGGCGGGCCGAGGCCGCCGCCATCGCCGCCTGTGCGGCGGGATGGAACGGGGTGGCCATGGCTCGGGTGGCGGCCCGGGCCGGCCGGCGCGCCATCCCCTCGAGGTGGGCGATGGCCGAGGCCTCCACCACCGGCGCCAACCTGAGCAGCGCGAACGGGGCAAAAGCCGCTATCAGCAGCACCGCCGCGCCGGACAAGCTGGCATCGACACCCCCGCCCGCCCAGGCGGCCAGGCCCAGCCCGATCGACGCCAGGATCACGAACTTCGACAGGATCAGGCTGACCAGTATCTCTATGCCACGGCGGGCCATCCCGGCGGTGGCCGGCCAGATGTAGCCGATCAGGGTCAGCGGCATGAAGAACGTCGCCACGTAAACTCCCGCCGAACGCACCATCAACTCGAGCCAGACCAGCACTGCGCCCAGGACGGCGATCAGGGCCAGGGCGATCTGCACGAACAGAGGGGCCGGGCTGAGCGCGGCGGCGGCTATGGCATTGCTGAACTGCTGACCGAGACGCTGCATATCCGAACCCAGGACCAGGGAGCACATGGCGTCGGTCGCCGACAGCAGGAGCCCGGCCGCCTGCGAGGCCGCCAGTCCCGAGAAGAGGGCAAGAGGCAGCCCGACTCCCCAGACCCGTAGGAGCCGTCGACCGTCCTGGCGCAGGAGCGGCCCTATGGTGGCGGCCAGGAGGACGGGGAGCACGACGGCCAGAGCGACCTGCTCCATCAGCCCCATCTCCTTGGTGAACCAGCCGGCGCCCATCTGGGGCGACGCCGAGTCGGTGACCATCTGCATGATGGTCCCGAACAACCAGTCGGCGGCCTGGTTGAGACCATCCGCCACGCTTTGGAACACCGATGTCGCGGCCTGAGCGGCGAGAGCCCCCCCGACGCGGTTGCCGGCATCGATGATCTGCGACGGGCAGGGAATGGTCGGCAGGCACAGTACCGAGGTGGACAGCGGGTCGGTCGGAAGGGCCATCAACGGATGGTGCCGCCCTTCTGCACCAGGAAGTTGATGATCAGCGGGGCGCCCCCGATCAGCACCGCGGCCAGCGCCGAGACGATGACCCCTCTCCTTCCGTTGTAGGCCTGCTGCCAGTTCTGGCTGTAGTGGCCGAAAGCCCACATCACCGCCCCGACGACTATGCCGACCATGGCGGCGATCAGCGCCCACGCCCCCAAGCCGTTGGTCAGATCGTTGAGCACGTTCGAACCCGGCAGGTCGGACGGATTGGGGCTGAGACTGACGGCGGGCAAGGCCAGCAGCGGAAAGGCGGCCAGTACCGGGAGGGCGGCCAGTACCGGGAGGGCGGGGACCGGGAACGGGGGGACGGCTGGCGTTAGCAGCCCGGACAGTACGAGCGAGGTGGTGAGCATCGGCGGGAACCTCCAGGATCGGGAACGTTTAAAGCATGTCAGATGATTTCATGCCTTGCTAGTATTTTTTCATGCTGATCGTCCGAACGCTTTCACCCGGGTCGGCGCGCTACTTCTTCGACGGGCGCGACCCGGGCCGCTGGCAAGGTGGGGCCACCCGGCTACTCGGGCTGCACGGGCCACCGTCCCGAGCTGAGATCGAGCGGGTCCTCGACGGCTGCGACCCCCGGACCGGTGGCTACCTACCGGAGCGGCGACCGGCCCGGCGCAGGAGTGGCTGGGATCTGATCTTCTCGGCGCCGAAATCCCTCTCCTTGCTCCACTCCGCCGTCGCCCCGCCCGATGGCACAGACGTGGCGCAAGCCCACCGCGACGCAGTGGACGACGTCGTCGGCCACCTCGATCGGGCCGTGACCTCCAGGCGCCGATCCGGCGGTCAGCCCACTCCGGCCGAGGGCCTCGTCGGCGCCCAGTTCCTCCATTTGGCCAACTCTGCGGGCGAACCGCACGTCCACAGCCACGTGCTGATAGCCAACCTGTCCCGCTCGGCAAGCTCCTGGGGGGCGGTGGAGCCGACCTGGTTCGTGGAAAGAGCCGGGTTGGCCGCCCTCTACCAGATGGGTCTGCGCCACCACCTGCGGAGACGGGGCTGGGATTTGGACTGGCGACTGAGACCCGACGGCCTGGCCGACCTGGCCGACACCCCCACTGAGGCCATCCGTCAGGCCAGCTCCCAGGGCCGTCGGGTGCGCACCGACGGACGTTTCGCGGCGCGCCGCGCCGCCGAGGCCACGGCCGCCGATCTGGCGCCGTCGGCCCATCCCCCCGCTCCGGCGTCGATGGGCGGCCCACCCGCCTCGGGGGCTACGGGCGCCGACCAGCCCACGGCGCGTCGAGCCCGGCTCGACACCGTGGCTCCGCTCCGGCCGGGAGCGGGTAGCGACTCCCCGGAGCGTCGGCCCGCCGGGAGCGGGGAGGCGCCCGGAGTCCCCGACCAGGCCGCGCTCGCCCGCCGGGTCGAGCTGCGCCTGGCCGAGCGGCGATCCGATTTTCGCGGTGGTGACGCACTGGTGGCCCTCGCCGCGGCCAGTCCCCTGGGACACCCGGTGGAAGAAGCCCTCAGCTGGGTTGAGCGCTTCTGCTCCCAGATGCCCCCGGCGCCGTCGCCCACCTCCGGTCTCCGCTGGACCACCCCGGCGGCCCGGCGCATGGATGATCTGCTCTTCGAGGCGCTGGCCGAGCGGTTCGCCGGCGAGAACGCCGAGCGACCTCCTCCCGGGGGCGATCAATGGGGCCGCCACCGACCCGAGGAGCTGATCGACCTGCTCACCGGTCCGGGGCGCGGTGTGACCATCCTCGGAGCACCTCCCGGGTACAGCGAGCTACTCGGGCAGGCCGACATCCTGGCCTCCTGCCTGGAGAGGTGGGCGGCCACCGGCCGGTCCGTGACCATAGACACCACCGACGAGGGACGGCTGCGCTGGGAGGTCCTGACCGGCGCCGCCGCCTCCCACCCGAGGGCCGCCGCCGACATCGTGGTGGTCGACCAGGCCGACCGGCGCACGTCCTCGGAGTTGCTGCGCCAGTCACGACGTGCCCGGGAGCACCTGATCCTGGTCGAAGGGGGCACCATGCCCAGGCTGACCAACCCCGCCAGTCACGGGCTGGTGGAGGCGTCGGCGGTCATCGGCCGCCACTTCGCTCCCCACGCTGAGCCGTGGGCCGTCGGGGCCGACCCCTCGACGGGGCCGGCGCGCTCACCGGGGCGGTCAGCCGCCGCCGACCTGTTGGAGCGGTGGGACGGCGACGGGCGGGCCGCCGTACTGGTCGGTCTTGGCGTCGAGGAGGTGAGGGCGCTCAATCGGGCCGCCCTCGGTGAGGACCGTCCCCAACGCGGCCCGGGCCGCTACCAACCCGGCGACCGGGTGGTGGTGGTACGCGGGGGCCGGCGCCTACCGGGAGCCGGCGCCATCGGTACCGTTACCGAGACCGCCTCGCGGTCCTCAGGGTCGGTCACCGTCGAGTGGACCGCCGGCCGGCGGTCGGTGCTCGACCTGTCCGACCAGCGCCGGGTCGGTTTCGGCTATGCCGCCACCCCGCGGTTGGCGTCGTTGGGGGACCGCCCGCTGATGGTCCTCGGCCCGGCGGCCGCCGTGGGCCGGGCCCGGGAGCGGGTCGTGGCCGACCGGGGCCGCCCCCGGCCGGCCCCGGGACCCGACCGAGGCCTCGAAGCCAGCCGCTGAGCGCCGACGGAGGGCCATGGCTGGCGGCCCGACTGCTGTTCAGTGCCCCGAGACGTGGTCGGTCCAGCGCTGCCCGTCCCACCACCGCCACCGGTTGTGACCCGCCGGGTCCGGGTGCCAGCCCGGCGGTGGGCCCCCGGCGGCCACCCCGGCTGGTAACTGTCCGGGGTGAGCCGGCCCAGGGACGACCGCGGGGACCTCCTGGACCGGCCCGGGACCGACGCCCGGGTGACCGTCGGCCCGGCGGGCGTCGGCCGGGCGAGGGGTCACGCCCGGGTAACGCTGGGCCGGCCAGTCGACCCGGGGCGGGCGGCCCGGACCGGGAAGGGGACCACCGGGCAGCCACGGTGCGGTCGCATCGGCCGGCCATCCGTTGGCCGGCGGTCCGGACCGGCCCGAGCGCTCGCTGCGGGCCACCAACCACAAGATGATGCTGGTCACCCACAGCGCCAGGACGGCCAGCACGCCTACTCCGGCCACCGCCGGCGCCGGTCTGGACAGGAAGGCCACCATGTCCCAGAGGGCGTGGCACACGATGAGGGGCCACAGCTGCCGGAACCGGAGGTAGATCCAGTAGAAGAGGGCGGCCCAGACGAGGATGCCCAACACTCCCGGCCCGTAGTAGACGTGGTAGGCGCCCCTCAGGACCAGGGCCACCACGGTGATCTCCCACCAGGGGCGCCGGGCCTGGCGCAAGGTGACCACGACGAAGGCCAGGACGACCATCTCCTCGACCACCCCGGCCTGCAGGGAGTCGAACATGGCGTAGATCAACGACGGGGCATTGTCCTTGAACGGGGGCAGCGATCCGCTCTGCAGGGCGGCGTTGATGACCCCACCCACGATGATGGCCAGGAAGCACCAGCCCATGATCCGGATGGACTGGCTGATGTTCACTCGCCCGTCGCGGTGGCGACCGACCCGCAGCCCCAGGGCGGCGGGTGACACCCCCCGCCGGGACGAAAGGAGCAGCACCACCGCCACGGCCAGACCGATCTCGGCCACCACGTTCACCGCGGCCGGCATGTAGACCCCCCAGCTCCCCCGGTTGGCCAGGTCGGAACCGCGGTTGCCGAGCAGGAGGGCGGCGGCGACGATGCCGGCGGCGAAGAAGGCGAGGTAGACCAGCAGCACCTCGGTGTAGGCCCGCCGGGTCCCCACCGGCTCCAAAGGCGGGTCGTCGCCGATGGCGTACCAGCGGGGGCGACGACCGGGGCCGGAAGGCGGGCCGGCCGCCGGGCCGCCTCCGCCGCCCGGGGGGGCGGCGACCGGCGGGACCGGGGTGAACCCCGCGCCGGTCGGGATCGAGGGCTCACCTGGCTGTTGCACCGCCCACCAGGGTGCCAGACCGTCCGGGTCGCTCGACATCACACTTGTGGCCATCGGTGGTCAGGCGCCCCGGCTCGACCATCCCGAGGTGTCAGAATCCCCTCCTTGGACCGATCCCTTCCGCCCGACCCACCGCTGGTGGCCTCCGGACCGGGGCTCCTACGACGGGCCTGGCCCTATCTCAGGGTCATCGTCGCCGTGGCAGCCATTGGTGTCGCGGCGTGGGCGGTGTCGGGCAAGACCCAGGAGCTCACCGGCGTGGGGAGCTATCTCGACCACCTCCGGTGGTGGTGGCTCACCATCGCCGTGTTCGCCGAGCTGGTCTCTTACACGGCTCTGTCGTCTCTGCAGCGCCGTCTGCTCAGAGCCGGTCGGGTGCGGGTCCCGGCCGCCAACATGCTCGGGATAACCCTGGCCGGTTCGGCCATCCAGTACTCCTTCCCCGGCGGTGGGGTCATCTACCTGGCCTACCTGTTCCGCCAGTTCCGCCGCTGGGGCTCCGACGACCTTCTGGCCGGGTGGGTGGTGGTGGCCTTCAACGTCGTCACCTTCGCTTCCCTGGCCGCCATCTCCGCGGTGGGACTGGCCCTGGCCTTCGGCACCGGCAGCACCTACAACCTCGTGGAGGTGATCAGCGGGACGGTGGCCGTCACCGCCGTCCTGGTCATCGTCGTGATCCAGCGCCGGCACCTGCGGCCCCACGTGGTCCGGGCGGTGGGGCTCTCGCAGCGGGTGTTGCACCGTCCCGACACCAACCGGCCGGCCTCCGAGTGGGTCTCCTCCTGGGCCGCCGAGCTCAGGTCGGTGAACCCGTCGCGGCGGGTGTGGATGCGCTCCACGGTGATGGGACTGTCCAACTGGCTGGCCGATCTGAGCTGCCTGGCCATGTCCTTCCTGGCGGTGGGCGTCGGCGTCCCCTGGCGGGGCCTGCTCCTCGCCTACGGGGCGGGGCAGCTGGCGTCGATCATGCCCATCACCCCGGGCGGGCTGGGAGCCGTGGAGGGCAGCATCACGGTGGCCCTGGTGACCTTCGGCGGCGGGGCCGAGTCGACCGTGGCCGCCGTTCTCCTCTACCGGATGGTCTCCTTCTGGCTGGTGCTGCCCGTCGGGTGGATGTCGTGGGGCGCCTTGGCCATGGCCGGCCGGAGAGACCGCATCGAGGCAGACCCCCTGCTCGCCGGGGTCCCAGCACTAGAGTCCGGGAGCTAGCCCATGCCCCTCTTCTCGCTACGGCGGCCCAAACACGTGGTCCTGGCCGCCAGCCTGCTCCTGCTCGGTGCCTGCAGCAACACGCCGGGGGTCTCCAACGGCTCGGTGTCGGTATGCTTCCGGGCCATCCCGGTGGGTCGCAGCGCCATCCACGCCCATCACGCCTCGCTCATCGGGGTGCACCGGGTGCCCGTCGACGCAGTGCGCCGTCACCTGCCCCCCGCGGCCCAGGCCCAGCTGACCGCCGAGAACGATACGTCAGTGTGCGTCATGGCCTTCCGCGGTGACTTCACGTCGGCTGACGTCGAGCTCGCCCCTCCCGGCCGTAGCGGTCACTACGCGCTGCTCCTCGTGACCAGCCGCCAGCTGAAGCTGATCGCCTCGGTGGTCCTCGAATCGCTCCCCCGGGCCTTCGGCGGGCGGACCGTCTGATCTGAGCGCCCCCATGATCAAGTACATCGGTTCCAAACGCCGCCTGGTACCGGTCCTGGGCGAACTCCTCGACCGCTGCCGAGCGACCACCGCCCTCGACCTGTTCACCGGGACCACGCGGGTGGCGAGGGAGTGGAAGCGCCGGGGGGCGCACGTGGTGGCCGTCGACACGGCCCGCTACTCGGAGGCCCTGTCCGGCTGCTACGTCGCCACCGACGCCGCCACGGTGGACGTCGAGGGGGTCACCGCGGCGCTGCGCCGGCTCCAGGACCTCGATGGCCGGGTCGGCTATTTCACCGAGACGTTCAGCCGCCGGGCCCGGTACTTCCAGGAGCACAACGCACGGCGCATCGACGCCATCCGTGACGCCATCGACGGCTTCGGACCCGACCACCCCTGGCGGCCCGTACTGCTCACCTCACTCCTGGAGGCCGCCGACCGGGTGGACTCGACCACCGGAGTCCAGATGGCCTACCTGAAGAACTGGTCACCCCGCTCCTACCTGGAGCTCGAGCTGCGCCTCCCCGATCTGCTCCCCGGATCCGGGACATCGGTGCGCGCCGACGCCACCCGCGTCGCCTCCCTCCTACCCGCGGCCGGGTTGGCCTACCTGGACCCTCCGTACAACCAGCACCGCTACGCCGGGAACTACCACGTCTGGGAGACCCTGATGGCGTGGGACGCTCCCGACCACTACGGGGTGGCCTGCAAGCGGTCGGACCTGCGGGAAGGGTCGGGGAGCAGCGTCTTCAACCGCCGCCGCCAGGCGCCCGAGGCCCTGGCCCGGCTGATCGACGAGGTGCCGGCTGACACCCTGCTGGTATCGGGTAGCGACGAGGGCTGGGTGACCCCCGGCGAGGTCGCCGACATGGCCGCTTCCCGGGGAACGGTGGAGGTGCTGGCCTTCGACTCGAAGCGCTACGTAGGCGCCCAGATCGGTATTCACAACCCTCAAGGCCAGAAGGTCGGCCAAGTCGGGCGGACCCGCAACATCGAGTATCTGGTGGTGGCCGGCCCGGCAGACACCGTCGGTCGAATGTGCGCCGGGTTCACCAGGTGGAGCCCCGCCGCATCCGCTTCGGCCTGATCAGCCGGTGAGGAGCTCCCGGGCGCCGCGGTCGGTCGAGGGATGACGCAGCTTGGACATGGCCCGCGCCTCGATCTGACGGATGCGCTCCCGGGTGAGGGAGAAATGCTCGCCGACCTCGTCCAGGGTACGCGGCTCGCCCCGGTCCAGCCCGAAACGTAGGCGGAGGATTTCCCGCTCCCGCTCGTCGAGAGCGACCAGCATCTTGTTCACCTCGCCCGACAGCAGGGCGGCGGCCGCGGCATCGAAGGGTGACACCGCCGAGCGGTCCTCGACCACGTCACCCAGTTCGGCGTCACCGTCCTCGCGCAGCGGCTCGGACAGGGAGAGAGGCTCGGCCGCGTGCCGCAGGATCTCGGTGACCTTCTCCTCTTCGAGCTCGAGGTCGGCGGCCAGCTCGGCCACCGTCGGACGCCGCCCCAACTGGCCCTCGAGCCGGCCGCGGGCCTTGGTGACCCGGGTCAGGAGGTCCCCGGCGTGGACCGGCAGACGGACCGTCCGGCCGGTGTTGGCGATGCCCCGGGTGATGGCCTGGCGGATCCACCAGGTGGCGTAGGTGGAGAACTTGAAGCCCTTGCGCCAGTCGAACTTCTCGACGGCGTGCATGAGGCCCAGGTTGCCCTCCTGGACCAGGTCCAGCAGGGGTAGCTCGGCGGCCTGGTACTTCTTGGCGATGGAAACGACGAGACGCAGGTTGGCCTTCACGAAGGTCTCGGCGGCGTCGTCGCCGTCGCGGATCAGGCGGCGCAGCTCACGCTTGCGGGCCGGCGTGATGGTCTTGCCGGACGCCATCTCGGCCCGCGCCTCGCGACCGGCCTCGATGGCCTGAGCCAGGCGGGCCTCGTCGTCTTTGGTCAGCAGGGCATGCTTACCGATGTCGTTCAGATAGAGGCGGACCAAGTCCTCCTCGGGCTGAGCGGCGTGGTTGTTGGGCACTCGTCCTCGTCTCTCCCGATGTACCCGGACAGGAACTTCCGGCGAGCCCGGTCGACGATGACCCGTGGCCGCCAGGAGACGCATACTAGCTGATCAAGGCGTTTTCGTGAAGGGTAAGTCGGGCCTTACCGGGCCTGCTGAGCGTCATCGGCCGCGACTTTGCCCGCCCGCCCTACCCTGGAGACGTGCCGACGCGGTGGCTGTCCGAGGACGAGCAGGCTCTGTGGCGGCTCATGCTGAGCGTGGAAGCCCGCCTGCAGGGCCGCCTCGACCACGACCTTCGGGTCGGTCACGGTCTCAGCCTGGCCGAGTACGCGGTGCTCGTCCACCTCTCGGAGGCCGGCCCCGACGGTCTGCGCATGTCGGAACTGGCCCACCGGCTCCTCCTCTCGAGAAGCGGCCTCACCCGCCGCTTCGACAGCATGGTCCGAGCCGGCCTGGTCGAGCGCCGCTCGTGCCCGGCCGACGGGCGGGGAGCCATGGCCCACCTGACGGCGTCGGGCCGGGAGCGGCTCGCCGCCGCCGCTCCCACCCACGTGGAGGGGGTCCGCCGGTTCCTGCTCGATCCGCTGGCCGGCCACCTCGAAGGCCTGGCCCGGGGACTCTCCGAGGTCGATCAGGCCCTGGGAGACCCGGTGTGCCCCACCGACGCTGAAGGGGCCGCCGGCTGCTGTCCGGGGATCTGAACGGGCCGCGCCCGCCCGCCGGCCGGCTCTCGGCGCGACTCAGGGGTTGAGCCGGCTGCAGGACCATCCGCCGCCGTCGACCCGGCGGTAGACGAAGCGGTCGTGGAGGCGGAAGGGCCCCTGCTGCCAGAACTCCATCTCGTCGGGCTCGATCCGGTAGCCGCCCCACCACGGCGGGCGGGGCACCTCGACACCGGCGAAGCGGGCCTCGACGTCGGCCAGACGGCGCTCGAGGTCGTCCCGGGACCCGATCGGCCGGCTCTGTTCCGAAGCCCACGCCCCGAGCTGCGAGCCCCGGGGACGGGAAGCGAAGTAGGCGTCCGACTCGTCGTCGTCGACGAGAACCACCGGGCCCGCGGCCCTGACCTGACGGTCCACCGCCAACCACCGGAAAGCCACCGACGCGTAGGGGTTGGCGCCCAGCTCGCCGCCCTTGCGGCTGCGGCGGTTGGTGTAGAAGACCAGCCCCCGCGGGTCGAAGCCCCGCAGCAACACGAACCTCGCCGACGTGCGGCCGTCAGCGGTGCTCGTGGCCAGCGCCATGGCCTCCGGCTCGGGTTGGCCGGCGGCCGCCGCGGCTGCGAACCACTCCCCGAACACGTCCAGAGGATCGGTGCCGGGCGGTTCCGACAGCCCGTCGGCGACGGCCACTGTCAGAGCGGCTCTATGCCCAGGTCGGCCCAGGTGAGGAGGGGCTGCCAGGGCACTCCTGCGGCGGCGAAGCGCTCGGCCACCTGGGGGCTGCGGTCGAGCAGGGCCGAGGCGGCCACCACCGAGGCGCCCAGATCGGTGACCTTCTCCGCCGCCCTGAGCAGCGACGCCCCCGTCGAGACCACGTCTTCGACCATGACCACCCGGTCGCCCGGGCCCAGCCGGGCGCCTTCCACCCAGGCTCCCCGCCCGTGCCCCTTGGGCTCCTTGCGCACCGAGAACCAGGTGCACCCCGCGACCATGGCCACCCCGTGGGCCAAAGCGTCGGCGCCCATGGTCGGGCCGCCCACCGAGTCGAACGGCGCGTCGATCAGCTCGACCACGGCCTCGCAGACCTGGCGCAGCGCCGGGCCGGTGGCTACGGCGTACTTGCCGTCGACGTAGTCGTGACTCCAGCCTCCCGAGGTCAGCTGGAACGGCTCCTCCCGGCGCTCGTAGCCCGACCGGCGGACCAGATCGGCGATCGATTTCCTCGTGGCAGGGTCGAGAGCCATAGCGCCGAACAGACTACGCCGAGTGCTGCGCCACCCCGGCGAGGACCGCCGGGAGGGGATCGGCGTGCACGATGGTGAGCCGCTGGGTGGCCCGGGTGAAGGCCACGTAGAGGGCCCGCAGGCCCTGCGGCGACTCTGCCACCATCCGGGCCGGTTCGACCACCGTCACCAGGTCGAACTCAAGGCCCTTCACGTCGTCGACGCTGAGCAGGGAGACCCGCTGGTCGAGCGCCTCCCGCCCGGCCGTCCCGAAGTCCACCCCGGATCGCCGGATGGCCTCGGCGACGGGCTGTTGGAGCGAGGGCGGCACGATCACCGCGGCGTTCCCGCCGGCCCCTTCGTCGAGATCCACCGAGAGGGCCTCGGCTACCGCGGCGGCGATGCCGTCGGGTGAGCTGAAACCCCCCGGGCGGTCGGCCCGCACAATCCGCGGTCTGCGACCGGTGGCCCGCACCGATTCCGACGCCCGCATGGTGGGGGCCACCTGCTCGAGCACCCGAGCCGCCACCTCCATGATCTCGGACGGGGTGCGGTAGTTGACCGTCAGCTCGACGAGCTTCCAACCTTTGCGGGCCGGCAGGTGCTCTACCACCTGCGACCACGATGACGGCGCCCACGGTCCGGTCGCCTGGGCCACGTCCCCGACGACGGTCATCGACCCCGACAGCGACCGCCGGGCCACCATCCGCAGCTGCATGGGCGACAGGTCCTGGGTCTCGTCGACCACCACGTGACCGAAGGTCCTTATGCCCTCGGGCCGTTCCTGGCCGGGGCGTCGACGGGAACCGAGCAGCGCCAGGGCCTCGTCGAGGAGGGGGATGTCGGAGTCGGTCCAGCCGACGGGATCGTCGGGAGCCCCTCTCTCCCGGCGCAGCAGTTTCTGCTCGGCCGGCGAGAGCACCCCCCTGGAGGCCAACTCGATGAGCGGCGCGGCGCCGAAGAGGTCGTGGAGCAGCTGCTCGGGGGTCAGTACCGGCCACATACGCTCGAGCGCTTCGGTCATCTCGGGCAGGCGACGGACCATGCCGGCCAGCTCGTCGGCGCTCACCGTATCGCTCGCGCCGTCCTCGGATTCGGCCGCGATCTGCTCGGCCAGGTGACGGAACAGGGCCCCTTCGAGGGTGCGCCGCCGGGCGTTGTGGGTGCCCGGGCGGCGCTTCACGGCGGCGACCAACTGGGCCGACAGGTCGGACGTGACCCGCAGCACCCGCCGACCGAAAGGGATCTCGGCGGTACGTCGGAGCGGGCGCTGCCGGTCGGCCACGGCCCGGGCCATGACCTTGGCCATGCGGGCGTCCCCCTTGAGGAGGGCCACGGCCTCGTCGTCGGAGCCGGTGGGGCGGGTGCGGGAGTAGAGGCCGTTGACCGTCGACAGCTCGACGCCCGTCTCGTCGAGCGACGGCAGGACGTGCTCGATGTAGCGAAGGAAGGTCGGGTTCGGGCCGAGGACCAGCACCCCCTGGGACTCGAGCGGGAACCGGTGGGTGTAGAGCAGGTAGGCGGCCCGGTGCAGGGCCACCGCCGTCTTGCCCGTACCTGGGCCTCCTTGCACCACGAGCACCCCCGGCAGGGGGGCCCGGATTATCTCGTCCTGTTCCCTCTGGACCGTGGCGACGATGTCGCGCATGCGGCCGGTCCGGGTGCGCTCCAGGGTGCTGAGCAGCACCTGGGGCCCGGAGAGGCCGAGACCGCGACCCGAGTGGTCGCCTTCGGGGTCGAACAGCTCGTCTTCGAGGTCGAGCACCCTCTGACCTTCGGTCAGGAGGTGCCGACGGCGGCTCAGGCCCATGGGGTGGGCGCCGGTCGCCCGGTAGAAGGGTTCGGCGACGGGCGCCCGCCAGTCGACCACCAAGGGCTCCAGGTTGGCGTCGGAGACCGCCAACCGGCCGATGTGGAACTCCTCCACGGGCGTGTCGGGCTCACCCCCCGAGCGGTCGATGCGGCCGAACACGAGCGATTCGCGCCCCAGCTGGAGATGCTCCAGTCGGCCCAGGCTGGTACGGACCCGGATGTCGCGCTCGGTCACCGCCTGGAAGGTGCCTCCCCGCTCGCCGAACGCGTCCTGGAGCATGGATTGAGCCGCCGCCCTCATATCGGCGAGTCTCTGGTACGCCAGATCGACGTGAGCTTGTTCGGCCGGGACGTCGGGGTGGGCCATACGAGGAAACATCTACTTTGCGTGCTGCGGACGACGATCGCAAGCCGGGCCGCCGAGTTAGCATCTGCCGTGGCCGACTTGTCGTTCCCTGACCCGATCCGACCGGCTTGACCCTGGCCCCTTTCCTCGCGGCCTGCCGGCGCCAGCCGGCGGACCATCTGCCCGTCTGGTTCATGAGGCAGGCCGGCCGGGCTCTGCCGGAATACCGGGCCGCCCGCCACCAGGGCAGCATCCTGGACTCCATCCGCGATCCCGAGCTGGCCGCCGAGATCACCCTGCAGCCGGTACGCCGGTACGGGGTCGACGCGGCCGTGCTCTTCTCCGACATCGTCGTGCCGGTCGAGGCCATCGGCTTCGGGGTGGACGTCAAGCCCGGCGTGGGTCCCGTCGTAGAGCAGCCCTTCGCCGGGGCCGACGACCTGGCCCGGCTTCGACCCCTCGAGCCCGAGGCCGACATCCCCTACGTGATCGAGACCATCCGCATCCTGAGCCGGGAGCTGACGGTGCCGCTCATAGGGTTCGCCGGCGCTCCTTTCACCCTGGCGAGCTACCTGGTTGAAGGCGGCCCGTCGCGCGATCACGTCCGCACCAAGGCGCTCATGTGGCAGGAGCCCGACCTGTGGGCGGCGCTCCTCGACCGGCTGGCCGACCTGGCCATCGCCACCCTGCGGGCCCAGGTGGGGGCGGGGGCTCAGGCCGTACAGCTCTTCGACAGCTGGGTGGGGACCCTCTCACCCGAGGATTACGCCCGCCATGCGATGCCCGCCTCGAAGAAGGTGCTCGAAGGGGTGGCCGATCTCGGCGTCCCGCGGATCCACTTCGGGGTGGGCACGGGCGAGCTCCTCGGCCTCATGGCCCAGGCCGGGGCCGACGTGGTCGGCGTCGACTGGCGGGTCCCGCTCGACCAGGCCCGGGCCCGGCTCGGACCCGACTTCGCGGTGCAGGGCAACCTCGACCCCGTCTCGGTGCTGGCCGGTTGGGACGTGGTCCGCCGGCGCGCCGATCGGATCGTGATCCAGGGGGGCGGACGCGGCCACATCTTCAACCTCGGCCATGGCGTACTGCCCGACACCGACCCCGGGGTCCTGACCGCGCTGGTGGACCACCTGCACGCCGCCGGGAAGGTGGCGTGACAGACCGCTCCGGCGTCCCCTCCGGGGCCCGCCGGGCCCCGCCCGGGTGACCTACGCGGTCATCGGCGGGGGCGTGGCCGGGCTGGCCGCAGCGTGGGAGCTGGCCCGGGCCGGCCACCCCGCCCACGTCTACGAACCGGGCCGCATCGGCGGGAAGATCCGCACGTCGCCTTTCGCCGGCCGGCCGGTGGACGAGGGGCCCGACGCCTTCCTGGTGAGGACCCCCGACGCCACCGACCTGTGTTCCGAGATCGGGTTGGGCGACCTGGTGGCCCCGTCGGCCGGGCGCACGCTGCTGTGGACCCGGGGACGCCTGAGGCGCCTGCCCGACGGGCTGGTGCTCGGCGTCCCCGGCCGCTTGGGGCCGGTCATCCGGTCGGGTCTACTCGGTCCCGGGGGGCTGGCCCGGGCCGCCCTCGACCTGGTGCTGCCCCCATCGCACCCGGCCGGCGACGTCAGCGTGGGGGACCTGGTCACCGGCCGGTTCGGGCGGCAAGTGGCCACCCGGTTGGTGGAGCCCCTTCTCGGGGGCATCCACGCCGCCTCGCTCGACGAGCTGAGCGCCGAGCTCACCGCTCCCCACCTGCTCGCCGCGGCCCGGCGCCACCGCAGCCTGCTGCTCGGACTGCGGACCCAGACGGCCCCCGTCGGCACCCAGTCAGGGCCCATCTTCCTGACCCCGGCCGGGGGAACGGGACGCCTGGTGGAGGAGCTCGAGAAGGCCCTGCGGGCGGCTTCCACGGTGTTCCACGCCGAGCCCGTCGAGGCCGTCAGGGCAGGCGCAGGCCAGGCAGGCGAAGCAGGCCCGACCGTCGGTCCGGGGGGAGGGAACGCCACGGTGAGCGTCACCACTCCCTCCGGGTCACGCGATTACGAGGGCGTGGTGCTGGCCGTGCCGGCACCGGTGGCGTCCCGCCTGCTCGGCCCGGCCGCCCCGGCCGGTCTGGGATCCATCCGCTTCACCTCGGTGGCCCTGTTGACCGTCTCCATCCCGGCGTCTCAGTGGAGTCCCCCGGCCGGCTACAACGGCTTCCTCGTGCCCCACGACGAGCACCGACTCATGACAGCCTGCTCCTTCTTCACCAACAAGTGGCCGGCGGCCGGAGTCGATGCCGGACACCACATCGTGCGCGTCTCCGCCGGTCATTCCCGCGACGGGAGAGTCGACCGCCTCGACGACGCCGAACTGACAGCCAGCCTGATAGCCGAGCTGTCCCGCGCCGTCGGTAGCCCGCTGCAGCCGGCGGAGAGCCGGCTGAGCCGCTGGCCGGATGCCTTCCCGCTCTACCAGGTCGGCCACGGGTCGGTCGTCGAGGGGATCGAGCGGGCCCTGGCCGCCTGGTCGCCCCGGGTCGCCGTCGCCGGGGCGAGCTACCGCGGTGCGGGAATCCCGGCGTGCATCAAGTCGGGGCGCTCGGCGGCGCGCACGGTGCTGGCTGCCGGCGCCCGGCCCGAAGCCGGAACCGGCCTGACCGCGGAGCCGGCCTAGGCGATTCCGGAGCCGACCTGACCCGGCCCGAGCCCCAGCACCTCCGAGGCGCCTCCGGGCCGGCGGAGAAGGCCAGCCCCGGTGAGGGGCTCAGCCCCGGTGGTCGCGACTACTGCCCACGTTCTCCGAGACCCGGGTCACGTCGACCACCCCGGGAAGGCTCTCACCGCGAAACAGGCCGGCCGCCGGGGTGTCACCCCAGAGGGCGTGGTCGGCGAGAAGCACCGCGGCCGCGGTGTAGGTGGTCCGTTCGCCGCCGGGGTAACGCACGCACTGGGGGTGCACGCAGCCGGTCCAGTAGGAACCGTCGTCCTCGCGCATGTGCCGGGTGGCGGTCACCAGGTCCCCGGCGAGGTCGACGAGGCCCACGGCGTCTAGGGCCATGGCACACTCGGCCGTCTCGGCGGCGGTGACCCACGGCTCGTCCGACACGCAGCGCACCCCCACCCCGTCCATCACGAACTCCGACCAGCGGGACTCGATCCGCTGCACCGCGGTCTCCCCCTGCAGAGCGCCCGAGAGCACCGGGTAGTACCAGTCCATGGCCCAGCGGTCCTTGGGGGCGAACGCCGAGGGGCGGTGGGCGATGGCGTCGACGACCCGGTCGGCGGCCAACTCCCACTCGGGGCGCTCATGGCCGAGCCGCTCGGCGGTGGCGATGGCGCAGCGGAGGCTGTGGTGGATCGAGGCCGTCGAGGTGAGCAGGGCGTAGCGGCCCCGCTGGCCGTCGGGGTCCATGGACCACAGAATCTCGCCGCCGGGCTGTTGGAGGCGCAGGGCGAACTCGATGGCCCCCTCGACGACCGGCCACAGCCTCTCCAGGAAACCGATATCACCGGTGATCAGATGGTGCCACCACGCCCCGGCAGCCACATAGGCGCCGACGTTGGGGTCCCGGCGGGGGTCCTCCACGCCTTCGGCCAGGTAGTAGCGGCACCACCCGCCGTCCTCTAGCTGGTTGGCGGCGAGCCATTCGAACGCCCTCTCGGCTTCGTGGCGTCGACCGGCGAGCAGCAGCGCCATGGCCGCCTCGGTGTGGTTCCAGGGGTCGCAGTGACCGCCGTGAAACCACGGGATCATCCCGTTGGGCAGCTGCACGGAGGCGATCCACTCGGCGGTGGCCGCCACCTCCTTGCGGCTCAGCGGCTGGTGGCTCATCCCGGCTTCCGGAAGTAGGTCACCAGGCTCTTACCCATGACCGGGTTGAGGAGGGCTTCGGGAACCCGGGTGAACGGCGTGTGGGCGGTGATGTCCCAGACCAGCATCCGGTGGTAGGCCTTCACGAGGCGGTGATCGTCGCGATCGACGCCCACCGCGGCCCGAAGCCACCAGTAGGGGCTGTGCAGGGAGTGGGCGTGGTGGGAGGCGTAGCGCTCCAGCCCGGCTTCTTCGACGCGCGACACCAGCGCCGAAGCGCGGTAGATGCGGATATGGCCACCGGGCTTGTTGTGGTAGTCGTCGGAGATGGCCCAGGTCACCAACTCGGGCCACCAGCGGGGGACGGTGATGGCCATCGTGCCGCCCGGGCGCAGCACCCGGGTCAGCTCCCCGATGGCCTGACGGTCGCCCGGTATGTGTTCGAGCACCTCGGCGGCGATGATCCGGTCGAAGGCCCCGTCGGGGAACGGCAGCTCCAAGGCGTCGGCGACCATGGCCGACCCCCGGCCACCCCCGGCCGCCACGACGGGATCGTCCGCAGCCAGGCCTTTCATCATCCAGCTCACGTCTTTGACCTCGGCCGCGTCGGCATCGACGGCGGTGACCGAAGCACCCCTCCTCATGGCCTCGAAGGCGTGACGGCCGGCGCCCGCTCCCAGGTCGAGCAGCCGGTCACCCGGGCACACCCCGAGGCGGTCGTAGCGGACGGTCAGCACCTGGGCGCGCCCCGCTGCTTCTCCTCGATGACCCACCGGTAGCTGTCGGCCGTGGCGGCCGCGCAGGCCTGCCAGGTAAACCGCTCCAGGACCCGGCGGCGCCCCTGCTCGGACAAGCGGGCGGCCAGCTCCCGGTCGGCGAGGACCCGCTCGATGGCTGCGGCCAGCTCGCCCGAGTCGCCGGGGGTGACCAGGAGTCCGGTCTCGCCGTCCCGGCCCACCACCTCCGGCAGGGCCCCGCCGCTGGTCGCCACCAGGGGCACCCCGCACGCCATGGACTCGACGGCCGGCAGCGAGAAGCCCTCGTAGAGGGACGGGACCACGGCGACCTCGGCCTCGGCGTACAGCTCGATCATGCGCTCGTTGCTGATGCCCGACTCGAAGGTCACCCCGTCGGATACGCCGAGCCGCTCGATGGCCTTGGCCACCGGGCTGTCGGCGCGCAGCTTGCCGACCACGACCAGGTGGGCTTCGGGGCGCTCGGTGCGGACCTTGGCCACGGCCTCCACAAGAGGAAGCAGGCCCTTGAAGGGCACATCGGCGCTGGCCGTGGTCATGATCCGGCCGGGAACCCGGGCGATGTCGGGCCGGGGTCGGAAGTGGTTCTGGTCCACCCCGATGGGAACGACCTCGAGCTGCTCCTCCCGAACGCCGTACTGCTCGACGATGTCGCGCTTGGAGGAGGACGAGACGGTGAGGATACGGGGGATCTGCCGGGCCACCTTCATCTGCATCTGCAGGAAGCCGTACCAGCGGCGCAGCTGCTGGCGGCGCCGCCACGTGGGGGCGTGCTCCAGGTCCAGCTTGCGGTCCACGGTGACGGGGTGGTGGCAGGTGCCGAGCAGCGGCAACCCGCTGCTCATCACGTCGAGCAGGCCGGTGCCGAAAGTCTGGTTGTCGTGGACCACGTCGAAGTCGCCCCGACGAGCGGCCAGCACGTCGCGGACCCGCCAGCTGAAAGTGCGGGGCTCGGGGAAGCCGGCGGTGCACATCAGGGCGAACTCGGCCAGGTCGTAGCGCGTCTTGAATTCGCGTGGGTGCGGGATCCGGAACGGGTTGTCAGGACGGTAGAGGTCCAGGCTGGGGACCGGCACCCAGCCCACCCCCTCGTCGAGCTCCGGGTAGGGCTGACCGGCGAAGACGGTCACCCGGTGGCCCAGGTTGACCAGCTCCCGCGCCAGGTAGCGGGTGTATACCCCCTGCCCGCCCGAGTGGGGGTTACCCCGGTAGACGAGCAGAGCGACACGAAGCCCGTCGGTCCCGGCCATAAGCGTCAAATCCTTGTTGAGCGGTGACAAATTTGCAACTCGTTCTAGATTCCTGGGGCGGTGGTGCCGGCTCGGCTGAGCCGGCTCCGGAGTCGACTCAGCCGGCCGCGGAGCGCCCCCCGCCAGGCGACGAGCCAGCCGAGGAGGGCGATCAACGCCACTGATTCGTCACCGATGTGGTCATAGACCGTATACCCCGTACGCAGGGGCACCGTCGCCGACACGACCTGGGCCGCATCGAGGTGGCTCTTGCGGATCACTGCGCCCGTGGGGCTCACGACCGTGGCGTATCCGGTGGGTGTCACCTGCACCAGCCACCGCCCCGTCTCCCAGGCCCGGAGGCGGTCGGCGGCCACCTCCTGGGTGGGCACCTGGGTGCTCCGGTAGGACGCCGTGTTGGTCGGGACCACGAGCAGCTCACCCCCCGCCCGCACCCCTCCCCTGGCCCGCTCGTCGAAGAACACCTCGTAGGAGATCATCACCGCCAGCGGTGCGGCCGGGGTGGGGAGGAACCCCGACGAATGACCGGGGATGGCGTCGTATGGCACGTCGGCAAGGTTGAAGAGGCGTTGGATGACCGACCGGAAGGGCACGTACTCCCCGAAGGGCACCAGATGGTTCTTCACGTACCGGCCGACCACCTGCCCTTGCGGGTTCCAGGCCAGTACGTCGGTGCGGTAGTGGGTGGCCCCCACGGGCTGCTCAGCCCCTGACACCACCGTGGCCCCGTGGCGCACGGCAAGCCGGGCCAGGTCGGCGGCGTCGGCCGCGTAGGTAGCCGCGCTCGACGCCTGCAGCACCCCTTCGGGCCACACGATGAGGTCCACCGGGCCGGATATGGCGGCGCTCTCGCGTAGATGGCGTTCGAAGACGACCTGGGGATCGGTGTTGATGGCCCGCGTCCCCCGGGGACCCCCTCCCTGGACCAGGGCCACCCGGATGGCCGCCCGGTGGCCGCCCGCGCCCGACGGCGACCATTGCCCGACCACCGGCAGGACGACGGCGAGGATCACCGCGCCCACCGTCACCGCCGGCGCCCGCCGCCGATCGTGAGCCGGGTTGTCCCGCCCACCCACCACCCATCGGGCCAGTTCGGCCAGGGCCACGCCGGCCAGCACCGTCTCGGCGGTGAGAGCCAGGCTCCCACCGAGGCGCAGCACCGCCGCCAAAGGTCCCGCCGCCTGACCGAGCGAGAAACCGCCGAGCGGGAGACCACCCAGGGGGAAGCGGTCACGGGCCCAGTCGGCCAGCACGAAGGTGCACGGCAGCCCGAGGGCCACGCCGCCGCGCCGGTGGGCCGGCACGAGGAGCACCGCGACCATCGAGTAGGCCGCGCTGATCACCACCAACGCCACGTAGCCGTAGACCGAGAACTCCTGCACCCAGGCCAGGCCCACGGCGAAGTCGACCAAGCCGAAGGCGGCACCGACGGCCAGGCGGACCCGGCGTCCCTGGCCGGGCAGCACGAAAGCCAGAACCCCGAGCCCCAACCACGCCAGCGGCCAGAACCCGAACGGCGGTACCGACAGCGCCACCAGCCCACCCGCAACGGCCCCGGCCAGGACCGGGACCGTCCGTCCCGGCCGCCGGCGGGGACCCCCGGGAAGGGCGGAGGCCACCCCGGGGGGCTGGGTGGAGACGTCGGGCATAGGTCCCGAATGTTGCCGGTCCACCGCCCGGCGGGCCAGTCGGACCTTCCTCTCCTACCATTGCCGGCGGTGATCTCGATCGTCATGCCGGCCCACAACGAGGAGGGATACCTCGAGCCTGCGGTGAAAGCGGTGGTCGCCGGCATGGCGGCCCGCGGCCACGACTACGAGGTGATCATCGTCCAGAACGGGTCGTCCGACGGGACCAGCCAGGAGGCCGACCGGCTCGAAGCGGCGTATCCCCACGTCAGCGTGGTGAACCGGGCCGAGGCCGACTACGGAAAGGCGCTGCGGGACGGCTTCTTGCGGGCCCGAGGCGACATCGTGGTCAACTTCGACGTGGACCTCGTCGACCTCGACTTCTTGGACCGGGCCCTGGCGGTGATGGAGGAGGGGCCGGCGGCGGTCGTCGTGGGCTCCAAGCGGGGTCCGGGGTCCGACGACCGACGGGGTCTGGCCCGGCGCCTGGTGACCACCACCTTCTCCCTGGTTCTGCGCTTCGGTTTCGGCCTGCGCAGCAGTGACACCCACGGCCTCAAGGCGCTGCGGCGCGGCCCGCTCGAGACTCTGGCGGCGCGCTGCCACTTCGGCCAGGACATATTCGACACCGAGCTCATCATCCGCGCTGAACGCAACGGCCTTCAGGTCCGGGAGATCCCCGTGGCCATCACCGACACCCGTCCGCCCCGCACGTCCATCGCCCGGCGGATACCCCGCACGCTGCTCGGCCTGGGCCGCCTCTGGCTGGTGCTACGCCGGGACCGCTGAGCGGCCTCCCGACTAGACCGGGTCCGCCGGGCGTCGCAGAACTCTCAGGCTCCCGCAGGACCATTCGGGGACCTCCTGGAAACGCCCCGACTCGAGCGCCGCGCAGAAGATCTCGTAGGGCGGTCGGCCACCGTCGGCGGGATCGGGAAAGACGTCGTGGATGGCCAGGTAGCCCCCTTCGGCCACCTTGGGGGTCCAGCTCCGGTAGTCGGCCCACGCCACTTCGCGGCCGTGTCCGCCGTCGATGAACAGCAGGCTCAGAGGCTGACCCCACGCCGAGGCCACCACCATGGACGGCCCGACCACCAATACCACGGTCTCCTCGAGACCGGCTGCCTCCACCGCCCGGCGGGCCACCGGGAGGGTGTCCATCCGGCCGCTGCGGGAATCCACCAGGGACGCGTCGTGGTGCTCCCAGCCCGCCTGATTCTCCTCCGAGCCGCGGTGGTGATCCACCGAGAAGACCGGAGTCCGGAACGGGGCCGCGCCGAAGCCCAGGTAGAGGGCCGACTTGCCGCAGTAGGTGCCGATCTCGAGCAGCGGGCCGAGGCCGCTGCGGGCGGCGTACCGGGCCACGCCGAGGAGGGCTTGCCCCTCGTCATCAGGCATGAACCCCTTGACCGAGCGGATCAGCTCGAGCTGGTCGGGTCGCAGTCCCGGGTCGGCGGCATCGGTGGGGTCGGCGAGGGGATCGGCGGTAGGGGGCGCATCGGGCGGCACGGGGAAGCCGGCCCTCAAGCGGCCGCCGGTGCGTCGTCGCGGTCGTCGGCGTTCTGATCGTGGTGGTGGTGCACGAACATGACGCTGTTGAAGATGATGAACTTGGCCACCCAGAGCACTCCGAAAGCGGCGAAGTAGACCACTAGGACGGCCAGGGTCTTGGCCCCGTGACTGTAATGGTGGCTCTTGGCGTAACGGCCCATCCACCACACGGCCAGGGTCGAGAACGCCCATCCGAGGAGGGCCAGAGCCCAGAACGGGACGACCTCTTTCATCAGGTGGGATTTGCCCGACCGGCCCCACGCCCATTTCCGGTTCATCTCGTAGCTGGGGATGGCGGCGATGGTGGTGGCCAGGGTGCTGGCCAGGACCTCCCCCATGTTGAGGACGCCGACGAAGAAGAGAAGAAACAGGTTGCTGACGATCACGGCGACCACCGAGGCCATCGAATATCGGAACAACTTCTGACCCATCGGGCTGCGAAGCTTCTCTCGAAACACTGGGAGGGTGTTCGCCACGGCCACCAAGGCTATAGGACGGGCTGGAGGTAACCATGGTCAGCCAGCCAATATGAGGCGGTGCGCCGTCTGACCCCGCTCGAACCCACCTCGTCCCGCTCGCCGAACCAGTGACCGCCGCCCTGGACGAGTTGTTGGACCTGCTCGACCTCGAGTCCCTCGAGGTGGACCTCTACCGCGGGGTCAGCCCCAACGAGGAGCGGCTACGGGTCTTCGGGGGTCAGGTGGCCGCCCAGTCGCTCATCGCGGCGGGGCGTACCGTCGCCGACGGTCAGGGGGTGGAACGGCCCGTCCACTCCCTGCACGCCTACTTCCTCCGCCCCGGGGACCCGAAGATCCCCATCCTCTACCAGGTGGACCGCATCCGCGACGGCCGGTCCTTCACCACCCGACGGGTGGCGGCCATACAGCGCGGCGAGCCCATCTTCCACCTGTCGGCCTCGTTCCAGGTGCCCGAGGAAGGGGTGACCCACCAGGAGCAAGCCCCGCCGGTCCCCGACCCCGAGACCCTGCCGACCTGGGCCGAGGCAGCCGCCCGCTACGCCGACAACTACGACGAGTGGATGAACCGCTCCCGACCCATCGACGTGCGCCACGTCGGCGACCCCATCCGCACCCCCGGCGAGCAGGCCCCCCGCCCGCCCTCGCACCAGATGTGGTTCCGGGCCGACGGACGGCTGCCCGACTACCCGCTGCTGCACACCTGCCTCGTCGCCTACGCCAGCGACATGACCCTGCTCGACACCATCATGCTGCCCCACGGGGTGACCTGGACCGAGGGGATGCAGGTCAGCCTGGACCACGCCATGTGGTTCCACCGCCCCTTCCGGGCCGACGAATGGCTGCTCTACGACCAGTACAGCCCCACGGCCTCAGGGGCGCGGGGGCTGGCCACCGGGACCATCTTCACCCGAGACGGCCGCCTGGCCGTGTCGGTCGTGCAGGAGGGTCTGCTACGGACCCCGGTCAGCGAGAGCTGATGGCCTTGTAGGAGCGCTCGTCCTGGCCGGTCCACAGCTGTCGGGGCCGGTAGATCTTCGAGTCCTGCTCGATCAGCTCCTGCCAGTGCGTCAGCCAGCCGGCCACCCGGGGGATGGCGAAGAGGACCGTGAACATCTCGGTCGGGAAGCCCATCGCCTGGTAGATCAGGCCGGAGTAGAAGTCCACGTTGGGGTACAGCTTGCGGGACACGAAGTACTCGTCCGACAGGGCGACCTCTTCGAGCTTGAGGGCGATGTCGAGAAGGGGGTTCTTGCCGGTGACGGCGAACACCTCGTCGGCCGTCTTCTTGATGATCTTGGCCCGCGGGTCGTAGTTCTTGTAAACCCGGTGGCCGAAGCCCTGCAGCTTGCCCTTGCCGCTCTTGACGGCGTCGATGAACGGCTGCACATTGTCCACGCTGCCGATCTCGGTGAGCATGCGCAGCACCGCCTCGTTGGCGCCGCCGTGGCGGGGGCCGTAGAGGGCGGCGGCCGCCGCGGCCGCCGCCGAGTAGGGGTCGGCGTGGGAGGACCCCACGGTGCGCATGGCGAGCGTGCCGCAGTTCTGCTCGTGGTCGGCGTGGAGGATGAACAGCACGTCGAGCGCCCGGGCCAGCGCCGGGTCGGCCTGGTAGCGGGGTTCGGCGACCTTCCACATCATCGAGAGGAAGTTCTCCGTGAACGACAGGTCGTTATCCGGGAAGACGAACGGCATGCCCCGGCTGTAGCGGTATGACGCGGCGGCCAGGGTCGGCGTCTTGGCGATCAACCTGACGATCTGGTCGGCCCGCACCGCCGGATCCTGCACCTGCTTGGCCTCGGGATAGAACGTCGACAGCGCGGCCAGGCCCGACACCAGCATGCCCATGGGGTGGGCGTCGTAGTGGAAGGCGTCCACGAACCGCTTCCGGAAGTTCTCGTGGATGTAGGTGTGGTGGCGGATGTCGTCAGTCCACTTGTCGAGCTCAGCCGGGTTGGGGAGCTCCCCGTGGAGGAGCAGGTAGGCCACCTCCAGGTAGGTCGAGGACTCGGCCAGCTGCTCGATGGGATAGCCGCGGTAGCGCAGGATCCCGGCGTCACCGTCGAGGTAGGTCACCGAGCTCGACGTCAGAGCGGTGGTCATGAAGGCCGGGTCGTAGAACCAGACGCCGGGGAGCAGCTTCCGGAAGTCGTCCGCGGATACGCCGCCGTCGGTGATGGGGATCTCTACGACCTCACCAGTGCGGTTATCAGTGACGGTGATGGATTCGGCCACAGCTCCCCCTATAGGAGAAAGATCATCATGGGTACGGTCGGCATGCTACCGCTACCAACGGCGGGAACTTCCAGACGGGACAGGTTGTTTCCCGCCCCGCGAGCCGGCCGCGTCGGGCATGATGCTGCGGTGCCCGACGAGATACCCGATCTTCAAGAGGTCAGGACACGCATCGACGACGTCGACCGACGCCTGATCGCCCTTCTGGCCGAACGGGCCCGCCTCGTCGGCGAGGTCGTCCACTACAAGCGGGCTCACCGCATGCCGGTGGTGGACCGCGCCCGCGAGGACCGCATGCTGGACCGCATCGCCCACATCGCCACTGAAGCGGGCGTGGACCCACGGGTCGCGCAGCAGGTGCTGCGCACCATCATCGACGGCTTCACCCTGCTCGAAGTCGAGGAGCTCGGACCCGACGAGGTCTAGCCGGCGGGGCGGCGCTCAGAGCTGGTAGCGGTAGACGTTGGTCTCCCGCAGCTCGAAACCCATCCGGCGGTAGAGCCGGTTGGCGGCCTCCCGGGACGGTCGCGACGTCAACTCCACGGTACGGGCCCCCGCCACCCGGGCCGCCTCCAGAGCGGCCTCGGTGAGCTGCTCGCCACAACCCCGGCCCCGCACCTCGCTGGAGACGATCACGTCCTCTATCCACGCTCGCAGGCCGCTCGGAATGCGGAACAGGGCCAGCGTCAACGTGCCGACGATGGGGCCACCCGTCCCGTCGCGGGCGACGAACAGGGTGGTCGCCGACGAGCCGGCGATCTCGTCCACCTCGGCCGCCGTGGGAGTCGGCGCCGAACTGGACAGCAGCGGCAGGAGCCGGCCGACCGCGCCGACCACATCGGGATCCCCGGGCTGAGCGACCTCGATCACGAACACCGCCCGACTGTAGCCCTTACCCCCGAACCCCCCCCGGGGGCGGCGAGCGCCCCGAACCACCGTCGGCTCAGGGGGCGCCGTCGGCTCAGGGGGCGCCGTCGTCGCCCGGCGGGGGTCAGTGGCCGGGGGCAGCCCGCTGGTCGACGGTCTCGTGATCGACGGTCTCCTGGTGGCGGAAGCCGGGCAGGGCGGCGGCCAGGAGTACCGCTCCGATCACGCAGGCCACCCCACCGGATACGACCGAGAAGGCGTTGCCGAGACCGTCGGCCACCGCCCCCGCCTCGAGGTCCCCGAGGCGCGGGCCGCCCTGGACCACGGCGATCTGTATGGCTGACAACCTCCCCCGCAGGTGGTCGGGCACGGCCGTCTGCAGAATGGTGTTGCGGAACACCGCCGACACCACGTCGGCCCACCCGGCCAGCGCCAGCAGCACCAGGCCGATCCACAGCACGTCTATCAGCCCGAAGGCGGCGATGGCCGCCCCCCACACCATCACCGCGATGATCACGGCCCGGCCCTGGCGCCGCACCGACTGCACCCACCCGGTGGTCAACGCACCGATCAGCGCCCCCACCCCGGGGGCGGCGTAGAGGAACCCGACGGCCTCGGCCCCGCCGTGGAAGAAGTCCAGCCCGAGGGCCGGGAAGAGGGCCCGGGGCATACCGAACACCATGGCGTCGATATCGAGCAGGTACACCCCCTGGAGGTTCTGACGTCCCCGCAGGTAGGCGAAGCCCTCCCGCAACGAACGCCAGGCGGGGGGCCGGCCCTGCGGGTCGGAGGGGGGTTGGGGCCGCTGGAGGGTCACGGACACGAACGACACCACGAACGACGCCACGTCCAGCCAGTAGACGGTGGCAACTCCGCGGCCGGCCAGTACCAGCCCGGCCACCGACGGGCCGACCACGATGCCCAGCTGGAACTGGACCTGCCAGAGGGAGTAGGCGGCCGCCAGTTCCGATGTGCGGACCAGGCGGGGGATGGCGGCGTTGAAGGTGGGACGGTCGAACCCGGCCAGGCCCCCCTGGACGGCGGTCAGGACGAACAGCGGCCACAGCGCCGGTCGGCTGAGACCGCCGTTGAGGGCCAGACCGACGCTGGCCACGGCCATCAGCAACTCGGTGGCCATCAGCACCCTTCTCCGGTCGTGGGTGTCGGCCAGCACGCCCCCCGCCATGGAGCACACGATCAGCGGGACGAGCTGGGCCAGGCTGACCAGTCCGACGTCCAGGGAGGAGCCCGTTATGCGGAACACCTGGTAGGGGACGGCCACGGCCGTCAGCTGGGTCCCGAGGGTGGAAACCAACTGGCCGGAGAAAAGCAGCCGGAAGTCCCTGGAGTCGCGGAGCGGACCGAGGTCCACCAGCCACGTCCGGCTGGGTCGGGTCCTGCGCAGCCGAGCGGGCACGGCGGGTCAGGCTACCCCGGCTCCCGGCGGCTACCGGCGGGAATCAGCGGTAGAGGACCAGCCCTTTGGGGGACGGCACGAAGCCGGCGGAGGTGAGCGCCTCGGTCAGGTCGTCGGGCCAACGCTGCAGGGCGAGACGCCTCCACCGCCCCGCTTTCACCAGATCGGCGAGCGCGCCGGCCACCGGCGGTCCCCACCCGGGGTCGGGGTCCCGGAGGGCGACGAGGCCCCGGCCCGATCGCTCCAGGTAGGCGCAACCCAGACCGTCGACCAGCACGACGTAGGCCCCGGCGACGCGCTGTGGACCCTTGACCGGCCAGGGGATCGACGCCCCGTAGGGGTTGGCCGGGTCGGTGGCCGCCAGGACGTGCACCTCGGGGTCGTCCCGGCCGGTGTCGACGCGCCGGGACTCGGCTCGCAGCCGGTCCACCGCTCCGGGCAGGGCGAACTGCGCGCCTCCCATGCCGGACAGGAAATAGCCCCTCCGTATCCGTCCGGACTCCTCCAGGGTCTTGAGCACCGGGTAGATACCGGCGAACCCTCCCGGAACCGCCTCGAAGCGTACGGCGTCGCGGGTGAGCACGCCGTGGCGCTCGAGCAGAGCACCCACCGCGGCGGCGGCCGACTCGACGTCGTGGCGGCTCCGCACCCGGGGGTCGTCGATGAGGGGGGCGCTGAGTTCCCGCCCGACCAGGGACCACCGGCCCTGCCCGCTCGGGGGGGCGGTGGCGCGGATCGGGCCCGGGCGGGGCCGTGCGGGTCTCGGCAGGGGTGCCGTCCGGGGTCGCCCCGAGCCTCGGCCTCCCGATCGCCGACCGGCCCCAGACGCCGGGGAGACGACAGCCCGCACCGCGGCGAACCCGTCGCAGGTGACCTCGCCCGACCACACCAGGTCCCAAAGGGCCGCCAGCACCTCCTGGTCGGACCATCGGACGGCGCCGATCTCGCGGAAGAAGCAGGCGCCGCGGGCGGCCAACTGCTGGCGGATGTGGTCGTGCAGCCCGTCGCGCCCCACCACCGCGTCCACGGGGCCGACACCGCCAGGAGGCGGCCCCGACCCGGCGGGGTCCGCCGGCCCGTAACCGAGGCGGGGCAGGAGCAGCCCGGCCACCTCCCGGCGGGCCAGCACGACCCGGCCGTCGCCGCGCCCGAGCGGGCCCGCTCCCACCCACATGACCTCGCCGCTGACCATCAACTCGTCGAGCATCCGGGGGTCATAGTCGCGCACCCGGACGGCCAGGATGTCGGCCTCGAGGGCGCTGGCCGGCAGGGCCAGACCCTCCAGCTGGCCGATCACCTCGAGGACCCGGTCGGCCCCGGTCGACTCGGGCCGGGTGCCCACCGGGGCCACCCCGTGCCAGGCCGGCAGGAAGCGGGCCAGGGCTTCGGCGTCGGCCGGTTCCACCTCTCGGCGCAGCACCGCCAGGGACCTCTGGCGCAGGATGCGCAGCACGTCCACGTCGCACCACTCGTCGC
>JAGWSF010000047.1 GCA_028876385.1 Acidobacteriota bacterium
CGTGCTTGACGATCACCACCGCGGGGCGACCGCCGGCGTCGGACGACAGCTCGTGGACGAGGCGCCACGCGGCGTCGGCGTCGAAGACGTTGAGGTACGACAGCGCCGTACCGCCGTGCTGCTGCGCGCCGTCCCACCAGCTGCTGCGGCCCACCGTGCGGTAGCGGGCGCCGCGCTGATGGGGGTTCTCGCCGTAGCGCAGCGTCTGGGCCCGCTCCAGGGCCACGTCGAGGCTTCGGGGCAGCTCGCCCGGCTCGGCCGTCTGGTCGGCGAACCAGTTGGCGATGGCGGCGTCGTAGGCGGCGGTGTGGGCGAACGCGCCGGCTGCCAGACGCCGGCGCAGTCCATCGGAGAGGGCGCCGTGCTGGCGCAGCTCGGCGATCACCGCGGGGTAGTCGGCGGGGTCCACCACCGAGCCGACATGGGCCCAGTTCTTGGCCGCGGCGCGGACCATGGTGGGGCCGCCCACGTCGATCAGCTCGATGGAGGGGTTCGATCGGAACGGGTACAGGTTGCAGACCACCAGGCCGATGGGCTCGATCCCGGCCGAGGCCAGATCGGCCCGGTGAGCGTCCTGGTCGAGGTCGGCGAGTATGCCTCCGTGGAGCCGGGGGTGCAGGGTCTTGACCCGCCCGCCGAGCATCTCCGGCGCCTCGGTGACGCTCTCCACCGTGCGGTGGGCGATCCCGGCCGCGGCCAGGGCGGTCGCCGTCCCCCCGCTGGCGATCAGCTCGTGGCCGAGCTCGGTGAGTTGACGGGCGAAGTCCTCGAGGCCCGTCTTGTCGTAAACCGACATCAGCACCCTCATCAGGCGCCTCCTTCCAGGATATGGACAGAATGCAAAAAGGACCGGATGGTCTCGGGGTACAGGCGGCGCTCCACGGACTTGATCCGCTCGTGGAGGGACTCCTCGGTGTCACCGGGAAGCACGCTCACCGCCTCCTGGGCCAGGATGGGGCCGGCGTCGACCTCCACGGTGGCCACGTGAACCGTCGTGCCGGTGACCTTCACCCCCGCCGCCAGGGCGTCGCGAACGGCGTGCCACCCCTTGAAAGCGGGCAGCAGGGCGGGGTGGGTGTTGAGCACCCGGCCCGGGTAGCGCTCGAAGATGGGGTCGGCCAGGACCGTTCCGAAGCCGGCCATGGCCACCACGTCGATGCCGTGGCGCCCGAGCGCATCCACCACCCGGTGGGTGTAGGCCACCCGGTCGAAGTCGGCTCCGAAGCTGTTGCGCTCGACGATCTCCACCGCCGGCACCCCGGCCTGCTCGGCCAGCTCCACCGCGCGACACGGCCGGTCGACCACTACTGCGGCGACGGGCAGCCCCGCCTCGATGATGGCCGACAGCACGGTACCGGTACCCGAGGCCAGCACTCCAAGCATCGGGGCGCGGCCGGTGATCACGGAACGACGCTAGCCGAGGCCGCGTATCCTCCTTCCATGGCCCGCATCAGCGACCTGCTCGCCGCAGGACGCACCTACTCCTTCGAGTTCTTCCCCCCCAAAGACGATCACGAGCACGGCATCCTCACCGACACCCTGCTGGAGCTGCAGCCGCTTCGCCCGTCGTTCGTGTCGGTCACCTACCGGGGAGGCCGCTCGTCGCGCCAGCGAACCTATGACCTCGTCGTAGGAATGCTGAAGACCACCACCCTCACCCCTATGGCCCATCTGATCTGCGCCGCCCACAGCCGCCTAGAGCTGGCCGAGATCCTGGTGGACCTGCGCAAAGCCGGGGTGGAGAACCTGATGGCGCTGGGCGGCGATGCCCCGACCGATCCCGAAGCGGGCGAAGGCGAGCTGGCCCATGCCGTCGAGCTGGTGGAGCTGGCCCGCGCCATCGGCGGCTTCTCCATCGGAGTGGCGGCCCACCCCATCGGTCATCCGAGCTCACCCAGCCTGGACTTCGACCGGGACATGCTGTCGGCCAAGATGGAGCTCGCCGACTTCGCCGTCACCCAGTTCTTCTTCCGGCCGGAGGAGTACCTGTCACTGGTCGAAGAGTTGTCGCGGCGAGGCACGGACAAGCCAGTTATTCCCGGCATAATGCCGGTTACTTCCCTGAGCGCCATCCCCCGGCGGGCCGCCATGGGGGCCGCCGTCCCCGCCGACATGGTCGCCGTCCTCGAGCGGGCCGGGGATCCCGAATCGGTGCGCCGAGCCGGTATCGAGATGGCCACCGGGCTCTGCCAGGAGCTGCTCGACCAAGGAGCTCCGGGCCTGCACTTCTACACGTTGAACCGCTCGATGGCGACTCGTCAGATCTACCTCAACCTGGGTCTGGCCCCGTTGCCCATCAATTGATCGGATACATACCGGTTGACTGATTGATGAATTGACCGATTGCTGACGGTACGTCGCTTATGCAGACCAGTCGGCCCGCAGGGAGCGGCTCAGCAGATTTCCTCGCCGAGCACACCGGGTCGACGGCGTGGTTGAACAGGGCCGGCCCAAGGTGTAGACATAGGCCGGTGACCAGCGGCTATGACTGGCGGGTCGTCAGGGCCGGACGAAGGAACGAGTAGCGCTGTACAGGGGCTTGATGGGGAGTAAGCGAATCACGGCAGCGGCGGCCTCGGTCGCCCTCTGTGGCGCGCTCCTCGCTCCGGCCGTCGTCGGGTCCGCAAGGGCGTGGGCCGCAGCCGGCAGTTTCGACCCCACCTTCGGGACCTCGGGGCAGGTGAGCCTGAGTACCGGCTCGGGGGCTACCGGCGTGGTGCAGCTCGGCACGGGGGGCTACGTCGTGAGTGGCGACTCCGGGGCTGGCCAGTTCCGGGTGACCGCGGTCGCGTCGAGTGGTGCTCAAACGGCCAGCGACGCGGTCGGCGCCGGCCAGGCCCAATCGGTAGCTCTGTTGCCCGACGGCAACATCGTCGCCGCCGGGTATCTCGCCAACACCTCCTGCCCTAGCAGCCAGCAGGATCCCGCTGTCGTGGTCCTCAACCCGACCGGCGGCATGAGCGTCGTCGCCACGGTCAAGATGCCTTGCGGGGCTCTGGGCGCCAGTTTCGCCGGGGTGGCCGTCGACCCGGCCACCGGTGACATCTACGCCGCCGGCACGATCTTCGGCGGAGGCCCCGGCACCGAGACAGTCGTGGCCCGGCTGGCCAGGACTGGCAGCTCCGACAGCACCTACGCGGTTGACGGCACCTTCGGCACCGCCGGTGAGTACGTCGCCGCGGTGGGGGGTAACCCGTCGGTCGCCAACGGTGTCGCCTGGTCGGCGGCCCGCGGCGAAGCGCTGGTGGTAGGCACTGAGAGCGCGACACAGCAAACTTTTCAGTACGTCCTGGCGCTCACCTCGGGGGGCGCCCTTGATACGAGCACCACGACGCCTTTCGGTACCAGCGGCATCTACACCGGGGCGGCTGGCACCAAGGGTGCGGGCATCGCCGTCGAAAGTCCCGGCGGCACCGCCCCGGGAACCGTCTTCGTGGCCGGCACCAACGCCAACCAGGGCAGCGTGGTGTCCCTCACCAGCAGCGGGGCGCTGGCCTGGCCGGCCACCAGCCCCAGCGCCGCCACTCTGAGCTCGGTCGCCTACCAGCCCAACGGCAACACGGTCACCGCCGTCGGGCAGACCACTAACAGCAAGACCGGCCAGATGGTGGCGGTCCAGTACAACGCCTCGAGCGGACTGATCAACACCGGGTTCGGGCAGTCCGGAACCGTTCAATCGTCCTACTCGGGCCCGGCCAACGCATATGCGGTGACCGTCCAGGCCGACGGGGGAGTGGTGGCCGCCGGGGTCACGGGGGGAGCCACCAACATCGGCATGGTCCGCCTCCTCGGCCCGACCGTCAGCGTCAGCTCCCCGGCGGTCGTCAACACCACGACCGCCGGCCAGGTGACCATCGTCTACACCCTGACCCTCGACGAGTTCCTCTTCAGCAACGTCCCGGTCACCTTCTGCGGGCCGGCCGGCTCGATAATCGTCGGCGGGACGACCAACTGCGGGCAGATTGTGGTGCAGGCCGGCCAGAGCACCGCCACGGTGAGCCTCAACGTGGATGTCAACTACACCGCCGGCAACCAGGCCGGTTTCACCGGTGTCATCCAGGCCGGGGGCGGCATCACGCCCAACCCCGCCCAGGGCGCGTCCACCACGACCGTGCGTCACATCCCTCCGCCTCCGGCCCAGGTCGGGTACTGGATGGTGGCCTCGGACGGCGGCATCTTCGCCTTCCACGAGGGCTTCTACGGATCGACCGGGGGCGTGCCGCTCGTCCAGCCCATCGTGGGTATGGCGGCCACCTCCGACGGCAAGGGGTACTGGCTGGTGGCGTCGGACGGGGGCATCTTCGCCTTCGGTGACGCCCACTTTTACGGCAGCACCGGCGGCGTGCCGCTGACCAGGCCCATCGTGGGTATGGCGGCCACTCCCGACGGGCAGGGGTACTGGCTGGTGGCGTCGGACGGGGGCATCTTCGCCTTCGGTGACGCCCACTTCTTCGGCAGCACCGGCGGAGTCCCGCTGGTGAAGCCCATCGTGGGTATGGCGGCCACTCCCGACGGGCAGGGGTACTGGCTGGTGGCGTCGGACGGGGGCGTCTTCTCGTTCGGGGACGCCACCTTCCACGGTTCCACCGGCGGGGTTCCCCTGGTCAAGCCGATCGTCGGCATGGCCGCCGACCCCGGAGGCTCCGGTTACTGGATGGTGGCCTCGGACGGGGGCATTTTCTCGTTCGGGAACGCCTCCTTCTACGGTTCCACCGGCGGGGTGGCCCTGGTCAAGCCGATCGTCGGGATGTCGCCCACCGCCGACGGCCTGGGCTACTGGTTGGTGGCGTCGGACGGGGGCATCTTCTCCTTCGGCGATGCCCAGTTCTTCGGCAGTACTGGCGGGATCAGCCTGACGCGACCCATAGTGGCGATGAACATATGAGCCGCCGGCTGCTGTCCACCGGGATCCGTCTCCTGCTCCTCCTGCTCGGAGGACTGGTGGCGCTCGCCCTGGCGACGGTAGCCGGGAGTGCATTGCACGCCGGTCGGGCCTTCGCCGCGACCAGCACCTCCTGCGCCGTAGACGGGACCAACGCCAACCAGGAGGACATCACCCTCGGCGATGGGACCACCGCCCTGTCGAACTCGGCCGGGACGTTGGTGGTCAGCAACTCCACGAACTGCACCGGCATCACCCTGGGCGCCAGCCACATCACGGTCATCAACTTCACGTCGGTCTCAACTGCGGCGACGCTGACTCTGGACGACACCGCCACGCTGTTTCCCTGTGCGGTCACCTTCCAGGGTGACCTCAGCCCGTCCGGTAAGCCGGCTTCCACTCCCGTCACCCTTCTCGGAGCGGCCGCCAAAGAGGTGGACATCGGCTCCAACGGGGTCAACCTCGACGGCACCGACTGCACCACCGCCGGTGGCTACACCGCCGGCACCCTGACCGGCATCACCGACTACACCGTGGTCGGAGGGGCCGGGGCGCCCGTGCTCAGCGCCGGAGGGGACAATGGCACCGGCGGACCGGTGACCCTGTCCGCCATCCTGAACGGGCAGGCCGGAACCACTCCGGCGAGTTTCGTGGCCGGCGACAGCTCCGAGACCTTCCAGACCTCGGCTGCGACCGGCGCCACCTTGGACTTCTCCTCGGTGAACTGCCCCGGGACCCCGTGCTCGCTGTTGATCAACCAGACCAACAGCTCGCTCTCCTCCCCGTCGGTCCCACAGAACACAGCTCTGCTGAGCTATGGCACCAGCGGCGGCACTTATACGTACGACTTCACCACCGGCGGCACCGCTTTCAACCACGTCATCGGCAACCCCAACATCACCTCCACGTTCGACGTGGCCAGCAGCGCGTCGGTCGCCATCGAGGGCAACGTCACTCTCGCCGGCACCAGCACCGGCACCTATCACGTGACTGCGACCGGTTCCAACAACACCATTCAGGCCGGTCCCGGGGCGGAGGCATTCGGGACGACCACCACGTCGGTCAGCGGCAGCAACATGACCGTCATCGGAGGGCCCGGCTCCGACACCTTCTACATCTCCGGCAGCAACAACACGTTCAAGGCGGGGGCCGGTGGTGACGCCTTCAACGTGCCCAGCGGGACGGGCAACTCCGTCGACTTCTCGGCGGTCAACACGTCCACCAACCGCTTGGCGGTCAACCTGGCCAGCGGGTCAGGCAACGTGGGCGGTGTCATCTACTCGTTCACCTCGGCGGCGTTCACCCACGTGACCGGAGCCACCGGGGGTAACACCGACTTCACCGCCGGGGCGTCGGGGGGATTCACCATCGTCGGTCAGGGCAGCGGTAACACCGCCACCTTCAACGGGGCCAGTCCCGTGGTCGTGGACCTGTCGGGGACGTCGCAGTCGAGCCTGTCGGGGTTCCCCGGGTTCACCATCCAGAACGGCCAGGCGCTGGTCGCCGCCCCGACCACCAATACCACCTGCGCGACGGCGGCTATCTGCGACACCTTCACAGACATCACCTCGGTGACCGGACCCTCCGTCGGCGGCAGCGTCTTCTATGCCGGCCCGAGCGGGACGTCGTACTCGTTCACCAGCCAGGGCAACGGCAACAGCTTCATCGGTGACACCACCGCCAACGCCTGCAGTTCGGCCTGCTCCTACACCTTCAGCCCCGGCACGGCCACCGGCAACCAGGCGGTGGCGGGCAGCGGCACCGAGAACTTCACCATCACCGGGACCGGCCTCACCGTGATCGGCGGCCCTGGGACCGACACCTTCTTCGTCTCGGGTGACAGCAACACCTTCCGGGCCGGTTCCGGCGCCGACAACGTGTACGAGACCGGCTCGGGCAACACCGTCGACTTCTCGAACGTGGCCACCACGAGCAGCGCACCGCTCTACGTCGACGTCAACGGTGGGCCGCAGACCGTCGGGGCCATCTCTCTGAACAGCGGGATCGCCGCGACCGCGACGATCACCTACGTCTTCCAGACCGCCCCCAACTCCAACGACTCCAGCCCCTTCACGACCGTCATCGGGCCGCTCACCCAGGGCTTCTCTAACTTCTACGTCGGTCCGACACCAGGTCTGACCATCACCGGCCAGGGCACCGGCAACACCATCACCTTCGTGAGCAACACCGTGCCCGTCGCCGTCAACCTGTCGGCCGCGAGCCCGACGCTGGCGGCCTACCCCACCTTCGCTCTCGGTCCCAACAAGGTCCTGGTGACAGCCAACCCCGGCGTCCTGGCAACCTGCGACGCCACGATCTGCGACACCATCACCGGGATTCTCACGGTTACCGCCTCGGCCGGCGGAAGCACCTTCTACGCCGGTTCCCTGGCCGGCCCCTACAACTTCACCAGCGCCGGTAACGGCAACTCCTTCTACGGTGGGTCCGGCTTCGACAACTTCAAGGGCAACGGGAGCAACGACACCTTCACCGCCGGGACCGGCGGGGGGACCTTCCAGGAGTCGACCAGCGGCACCGGCAACACCATCGACTTCTCCAACGTCGCCATCACACCCGCGACCCAGGAACTGCTCGTAAACGTTTCCGGCTCGAACGGCACCATCAGCAACGACACCGCGGCCGTGCTGACCGGAGCCACCACCCAGGTCACCTACACCTTCACGGTCGGCTCCTTCAGCACCTTCATGGGTTCCACCTCCGGGGGGACCACCTTCCAGGGCGGCTTCAGCGGCGGCTTCAAGCTCGAGGGGGGAGGGACGGGCAACACCTTGGACTTCTCGGAGTACTCGGCGTCGTCGGGCACCACCCTGACGGTGTGCACGGCCGTTCTGACCACCGTCAACCCCAAGTGCCTGAATGGCGGAGAGGCCATCCTGGGTACGGGCGCCACCGTCACCTTCTCCAACATCCAGAGCTTCACCGGCCTGAGCCAGAGCGGGACGTCGACCCGATTCGTGGCCGGTGACGCCACCGGTGGACTTACCTTCACCGGCGTGGGCGGGACCAACACCGCGGACTTCACGCCGGCGGCCCAGGGCGTCAAGATCGACCTGTCCTCGACGTCGGGCAACGTGACCTTCGCCGGTACCACCCCGCCTGCGCCCGACACCATCGTCGGCATCTCCAACGTGTTCGGCTCGGCCCACGGCGGCAACTACTTCACCGCCGGGGCCACGACCGAGACGTTCGGCGACACCGGGACGACACCCACCGACACGGTGGACTTCTCCAAGGTCAACGCCGGCAACGGGGCCGTGCTCACCATCAACGTCTCACCGGTGGGGACCGCCGACCAGGCCACCCTGCAGAACTCCCCGGTCACCTACACCTTCTCGGCGAATGCCACCAAGCTCATCGGATCGGCCGGCGGATTCACCACCTTCCTGGCCGGCAGCACCGGCGGGTTCACCTTCACCGGCCAGAGCGCCAACAACTCCATCAGCTTCTCCACCGACACGAGCTCGGTGGTCGTGAACCTGTCCAGCGGCACCTACTTGTCCACCACCTACGGGACGGTCAACCAGGGAACGGCCGTGGTCGCCACGGGGCAGAGCGACGCCCTGATCGGGACCATCTCCACCATCACCGGCTCGGGGGTGGGCGGCGACGTGTTCGTGGCCGGGGCCGGCAACGAGACCTTCCTGCTCGGCAAGTCCGGGGTGGCTCAGGAGACCATCGACTTCGCCAATCTGGGCAACGCCGTCCTGGTGGTCAACGTGTCATCGCCGGGTCAGAGCCCCCAATCCACGCTCTACGGCACGGCCACCTCCAACGGCTCGACCTATGACTTCACCAACTTCGATTCGGCGGCCATCACCTTCATCGGATCGTCCAACGGCTCGACCACCTTCTATGCCGGCTCGACCGCCGACACCTTCACCGGCCAAGCAGGGGCCAGCAACACCCTGAGCTTCGCCGACGCTTCCCAGACCAGCCTGGCCCTGTGCATCGTGGCTCTCACTGGGACCTGTTCGGGTGCCGACCAGGCCAAGCTCGGCAGCGGAACGGTCATCAGCTTCTCCGGTATCACCACCTTCTACGGCCTGTCGGGCAGCACCAGCACCACCCGTTTCGTGGCCGGCGACGGAACCACCGGGCTCACCTTCAACGGGGCCGGGGGTGCCAACACCGCCGACTTCACGCCGGCGGTCAACGGTGTCGACATCAACCTGTCGATCTCCACCAACAACGTCACCTTCACCGGTACCGCCGCCGCCAACCCCGCCGACACCCTGGTCGGCATCTCGAACGTCATCGGCTCCCAGAACGGGCACAACTACTTCACCGCCGGGTCGACGACGGGGACCTTCGGCGACGTAGGCACGTCCAGGACCGACACGCTCGACTTCTCGACGGTGAGCGCCGGTAACGGCGCGGTCCTGACCATCAACGTGTCGGCGGTCGGCAACTCCGACCAGGCGACGCTGCAGAACTCGGCGGTGACCTACTCCTTCTCGGCCAACGTGACCACGTTCATCGGTTCCAACGGGGGCTACACCACCTTCCTGGCCGGCAGTTCGGGCGGCTTCAACTTCAACGGCCAGAGCACCAACAACTCGGTCTCCTTCTCCACCGACACCAGCCCCGTCGTGGTCAACCTCTCGGGTTCGACCTGGACCTCGGGAGCCACCTCGCTGCCCGCCAACACCGTTCTGGTGGGGACCGGAACCTGCCCGACGGCCTGCGACGTGCTGACCTCCATAACCACGGTCACCGGGTCGGGGGCCGGCGGCGACACCTTCGTCGCCGGGGGCACCAGCGAGACCTTCCTCTCGGGGAGAGCCGGAGCCGCCGAGACCATCGACTTCTCCAACCTGTTGACGGCCGTGACGGTCAACGTCTCCAGCCCCGGGCAGAGTCCCCAGTCGACGGCCTACGGGACCGCGACCGGCGGTCCCAACACCTACAACTTCACCAACTTCGACACCGCCCCCATCACCTTCGTCGGCTCGCCCACGGGGTCCACCTTCTACGCCGGCTCGACCGGTGACACCTTCAACGGCAAAAGCGCGTCGGACACCCTGAGCTTCGCCGACGCCTCCGGTACCAGCTTGAGCGTGTGCCTGGTGAGCACCGGCACCAGCCCCTGCGGCGGCCAGGCCAACCTCGGGTCCGGCACCACCGTCTCGTTCTCGGGGATCAAGACCTTCTTCGGCCTGTCGGCGGCCAACACCACCACCACCTTCGTCCTCGACGACAGCGCGGCCAGTGGCGGCAAGGTCCTCAACGGGGTGGGGGGTACCAACACCGCGAACTACAGCGCAGCGGCCGGCGGGGTCCACATCAACCTGTCCTCCACCAACAACAACGTCACCTTCACCGGCGCCTCGGTGGGCGTGGCCGCCGACACGCTGGTCGGCATTCCCAACGTCGTCGGCTCCGCGGCCGGCCACAACGTGTTTATCGTCGGCACCGGCTCCGAGACCTTCGGCGACACCGGTGCAGTAGGCGGTGACACCATCAACTTCACCGCGGTGACCGGCACGACCAGCACCAGTGGCGGTCAGCTGACCGTCAACGACACCCCCGCCAACACGCCGATCGCCGCCTACAGCGCCGCCTTCGGTTCCACCACCTACACCTTCCAGACCGGCGGCGCCGGCTTCACCACCCTGATCGGGGCCGGCTCCGGGTTCACGACCTTCCTGGCCCCGGGCCAGAGCGGCGGAATCAGCTTCGAAGGGCAAGGTCCCGGCAACATCATCAGCTTCGCCAGCGATCTGACCGGGCTGTCGGTGGACATGACCACCGGCGCCGTCCAGATCCTCAACGGGACGACCACCGTCGGAACCGACACCCTGCTGGCCTTCGGAGGAGCTCTCGACTTCGCCAAGGTCATCGGCTCGACCGGCCCCAACACCTTCTACGGCGGCCTCACGGGAACCGAGTTCACCGCGTCGGGCACGACCAACACGGTGTCCTATGCCCACGTGGCCGGACCGGTGACCATCGACCTCACCACCGACACGGTGACCGGCGCCAGCGGCAGCCCCGACACCTTCAGCTTCTCCAACGCCCCCACCGTTCAAGGCTCGCCCCTTAACGACACCTTCTACGTGGGGACCGGCAGCGTGGTGCTCCAAGGAGGGGGCGGGCAGGACACCATCGACCTGTCCAAGGTGCCGGCCCCGGCGTCGGGCACCACCGGGGTGACCGTCGACATGCAGAACGGCCTCATCTCCGGGTCGACCATCTCCGGCGTCAGCTTCACCCCCTGCGCGGTCGCCGCCACGCCGTCCGAGCTGTGCATCGGCAAGATCGTCGGTACCGCCCAGAACGACACGTTCCTCGTCAACGCCAACCAGTTGACCCTCGCCGGGGTCCTGAACCTCATCGGTGGCGGCGGGACCGACACCCTCAACCTGTCCAACCTTCCCGCCAGCGTCACCGTCCACATGCCGACCGGCACGGCGGGATGCGTCGTCGCCGGGGTGACGGCGCCCGTCAGCCCCTGTGCCAGCCCGGCCACCAGCGGCATCACCCTCACCCAGATCGCCAACCTGGTGGGGACCACCGCCGGGGGCGACTACGTGGTCGCCGGCTCGGGGACGGAGTCCCTCGTCGAGGGGGGCGCCACCCCCGGCACCCTCGACCTCACCACGTCGGCCTTTGGCACCAACGTGACCGTGTCGGGGGGCAGCGGGACCGGAACGGTGACCAACACCCTGGCCACGATCAACGACACCGTGATCGGCTTCGCCAAGTTCATCGGCGCAACCTGCGCCTCGACGGCCACCTCGTGCACCCTGGCCGACACCTTCACCCAGACCGGCCCCGGAAACTTCAACTTCGTCGGTGGCGCCGGCACCAACAGCCTCACCTTGAACAGCGGGCTACTGGCCAACGCCACCGTCACCTTGGGGGCGGCGGCCGGGTCCTGCCCCGTCGGGTCGAGCAGCGGGACGGTCGTGCTGAGCGGGGTGGTCAACGACTCGTTCTCCTGCATCACCGGGGTGACCTCCACCAGCCCCCTCACCTACCTGGTCAACCCGGGCGAATCGGTGAACATCAACGGGGGTAACACCGGCACCCTCGAGCTGTGCAACGCCTCGCTCACCTGCACCCTCCCCACGGGGGGTGTGAAGATCGACCTCACCGCCGGCGTGGCGGGAGGGGCTGCGGCGGGATCGGTGGCGGGATCGGGTTACAACTTCAGCTTCAGCGGCATGACCGCCATATCCGGCACCGGTCTCGGTGACCTGTTCGTCGCCGGCCCGGGCAACTACAGCCTGAGCGAGCCCGGCGGCAGCAACGGCATCACGTTCGCCAGCTTCACGGTCCCCGTCACCGTCAACGACTCCCAGTCGAGCTACACCCTGCCCGGGACCACCACCCAGGTCGCCGCCGGCACCGCCACCAGCACCCAGGGCACCATCCAGCTGAGCGGTATCAGCAACATCACCGCCACCAAGAGCTACAACGACACCATCGTCGCCGGCTCCGGCCCGGCCACCCTGATCGGTGGCGGCGGTAACGACCGATTCGTCCTGACGGGTGGCACCGACTACGTCTACGGCGGCACCGGAAACGCCATCTTGGATCTGTCGCAGATCACTGCCCCCATCGCCTTGGATCTGGGGACATCGAGCCTGCAGAACCTCGGTTCGGGCGCCGGATCGGTGGCCATCGTCGGAGGCAACTTCACCACCGTCTACGGCTCCCAGGGAGGGAGCCAGATATGGGGCGGGAACGGCAACCTCACCATCATCGGCAGCTCCGCCGCCGACTGGTTGGCGGCGGGCACCGGCAACCAGACCCTCACCGGTGGCGGCGGTTCGGACACCCTCGTCGGTGGCGTCGGCAACGACAACCTCCAAGGGGGTGGTCAGTCGGTGGTCTTCACCCCGGGCACCGGGCTGGACATCCTGACCAGCACCGGGGGATCCAACACCCTCGACTACACCGGCGCCCCCAACGCCGTGCAGGTGAACCTGGCCCCGAGCAACGTGGCCATCCCCGCCGGTGAGCCTTTCGGCCCGACCTCGGTGCCGGGTAACACCGCGACCGGCGGCTGGGCGGTCGGCGCTTCGGCCAACCTGGTCAACGCCGGTATCACCACCGTCCGCGGTACCGCCGGGCCCGACCTGTACATCGCCTACAACAACGACACGGTCACCGGGCAGGGAGGCAACGACCTGTTCGTGGTGGACGGCAACAACAACACGCTGACCGCCGCCAACGGCACCGCTTCCACCTTCTTGTACCTGGCCGCCGGGAACAACACCATCTACGGCGGCGGGAACTCCACCGTGGACTTCTCCCAGTACACCGGGGCGGTGACCGTCGACCTCCAGCACGGGACGGCCATCGACCACTCCGGGGCGTGGACCTGGGCGCTCAAGAACGTGGTGAACATCGTGGGGGCCACCGGCCGGGGCAACATCCTCATCGGCGGCGGGCCGGGCGGCACGATAGTCGGCCTCGGTCAGGGTGACGTGCTCCAAGCCGGCTCCAGCGGCGGTGACACGCTCATCAACAAGGGAACCGGTGGCGACACCTTCTGCGCCATGCAATCGTGCGAGTACGGGGGGACGACCACGGCCGGGGGCAACACGATCATCGCCACCCAGGGCGGGGCGATCAACTACATATTCGCCCAGAACTCGGCGGTCGACACCATAGAAGTGGCCGCCAACTCGGCCGATCAGCTGGTAACCGACCCGACGGACAAGGTTCTGGTCGCCTAAGCGATGTCGGTCATCGCCGCACTTCAGGGTGCAGAGAGTCTGACGGTCGATCCCGGCCGGGAAACCAGCTGCGAGTTGAGCCTGTCCAACACGGGCACCATCGTCGAGCAGTTCTCCATACTCGTGCTCGGCGACGCCGCCGGTTGGGTCCGGGCCGAGCCCCCGGTGGTCTCGATGTTCCCCGGGGCGCAGCAGACGGTGACCCTGCGCTTCGCCCCACCCCGCGACCACACCACCCTGGCCGGCGAGCTGCCCTTCGCCATCAAGGTGATCCCTTCCAACGAGCCTGAGGAATCGGTCACCGAAGAAGGCGTAATCACCGTCGGAAGTTTCAACGACGTCGGCGCCGAGCTCCTGCCCCGCCAGCCCATCGGCCGGGTCGTCGGCCGCCAGCGGCTGGCCATCGACAGCCGGGGCAATATCCCGCTGCCGGTGGTCTTCACCGCTATCGATCCCTCCGACGCCCTCCGGTTCCGGTTCCGCCCGCCGCGCCTCACCACCGCCCCCGGGGCCGCCCACTTCGTACGCGTCAGCATCCGACCGCGCCATCGTTTCTGGCGGGGCCACGAGCAGATGAAGCCGTACCAGGTGACGGTGGCCGCGGAGGGGGAGAGACCGCTCGTCCTCGACGGCCAGTTCCGCCAGCGGCCGGTTCTGCCCAGGTGGTTCTTCGGTCTGATCGGGCTCATCGCGCTTGCCGTCCTGGTCTGGTTCTTCATCCTCAAGCCAGCCGTACACGACACCGCGGTCAACGCCAACAAGGCGGCGCTAGCCGCCCAGCAACAGCAGACCAACGCCCTTAAGAGCGCCGTAACCAACGCCCAGAACTCGGCCAACAGCGCCAACCAGGCGGCCAGCGCGGCCCTGTCGGCCACCGGCAAGACCACCACCACCAGCTCGACGACCACCACCGTGAAGCCGACCACCACGACGACGGCCACCCCGGTTGCCACCGCGGCCGCACCGACGACGCTTCCGCCCCCGGTCACCGTCTCCACCGACGGGCATCTCGAGGCGGTGGCGGCCCCGGGTTCGTCGGCGACGGTTCCCACGCCCCCGGTGGCGAGCGGCTCGACCCTGACCATCAGCGACCTGATAATCCAGAACATCTCGGGTTCGCAGGGCACGGCCCGCCTCGAGCGGGTGATCCCCGGCCAGCCCACCCAGGAGCTCCTGATCGAGAACCTGGGGAGCCTCACCGACAAGGAGTACACGTTTCCGACGCCGGTGGTCTTCACCCACGACCAGCAGCTGCAGCTTCGGGTCGACTGCTCGGGGAACCAGACGGCGTGCGACGTGGGCGTGTACTACACGGGCCCGCTCACCGAGCCCCAGTCGGCCACGACCACGACCATACCCTGAGCCCGCAAGGCGCAGGCTGACGATAGGCTGTCACTCGCCAGGATAAGGTCATCAAAATGAGAAGGGGATGGGGCGCGCCGCCGTGGCTGATGCCCACGACATCGATGCATCGCCGGAGTCCGTAGGGTCAGGGGCTGAGCCGCCTCGCCGGGGTATCGGCCTGGTCCGGGACCGGCTGACCAGCCGGCTGCTCGACCCTGCCCACTTCCGGGTCGGGTGGATCGTGGCCCCCGCCGGATCGGGCAAGACCCGGCTCCTGGCTCACGTAGCCGACCGCTATCGAGGTCCCCTGGCGTGGTGCGACCCGCCTGACCCCCTGCCCCGCTCGGAAGGGGCGCTGGCCGCCTGGATCTGGGAGGGACTGGTCGCCGGCGGCGTCGAGGGCGCAGGGAGCGAGCCCCCCGGCGGCCTGTCCGAACTGCTCCGGCTGCCCATCGAGACGCCGCGCCCGCTCATAGTCGTCCTCGACGACGTTCACCTGCTCGACGGCAGCGAGGCCGAAGCCGCCCTCGACTCCCTGGTCGCCCGCCTGCCCGGCGGGTGGCGCCTGGTGATGGCTTCGCGCATCAACCTGGCCATCGACCTGTCCCGCCTGCGGGTGTCGGGCGAGGTGGTCGACATCGGGCCCGACGAGCTGCGCTTTCGCACCTGGGAGGTCGAGGAGCTGTTCCGCGACGTCTACCGGGAGCCGCTCCTCCCCGAGGACGTGGCCGCCCTGACCCGGCGCACCTCGGGGTGGGCGGCCTACCTGCAGATGTTCTTCCTGGCCACCTCCCGGCGGCCCCAGGCCGAACGTCGCATGGTCCTCGGCACCCTCGCCCACCGGACCCGGCTGGTCAGCGAGTACCTGGGGCGTCACGTGCTGTCCGGGCTCGACCCGGCGCTACAGGACTTCCTCGTGCGCACCAGCGCCCTGCGCCGACCGAGCAGCCGCCTGGCCGACGAGTACCTCGGGTGGGAGGACGGGAGCGCCGCCATCCTGGCCGAGCTGGAGCGACGGCAGCTGTTCACCGAGCGCCTGGCCGACGACTCCTACCGCTACCACGCCGTCATGGTCACCCATCTCGACTCCAAACTGGTCGAGACGCTCGGGTTGGAGCGGGCCCGCGCCGAGCACCGCCGGGCCGGGACCCTGCTCGAGCGGGAACGGCTGATGGAGGAGGCCCTGGCCGCCTACGCCCGGGCCGAGGACTGGGAGGGAATGGCCCGGGTGGTGGGACACCTCGGGGCGGACCACACCAACCTGGACGACTCGTGGGCCGAGGCCCTCCCGCCGGGAGTCCTCGAATCCGATCCGCTGCTGCTGATGGCCCAGGCCCGCAGCGCCCTGTCGAGAGGAGCACTCGCCGAGAGCGCCGCCGTCCTGCGCCGCGCCGAGGCGGCGGCGGTATCGGCCACCGTCGCCGACCGCTGCCGGAGCCAGCGCGAGCAGATCCTGGCCTGGGTGGAGCCCGACCGGCCCGCCGGTGGCGACTGGTCCGGGGTGCTGCGGCGGGCCACCCAGCACCACCCCCTGCAGGGGTGCCAGACGGCCGCCGTGCTGCCCGGGCCGACGGGGCGTTTCGCCGAAGGCTGCGCGGCGCTGATCGCCGGGGAGGTGCAGGTCGCGGCCCGCACCCTGAGATCGGTCTCGGCCGACCCCGACGCCCCGAGCGCGGTGGCGGTCGCGGCGTCGTTCGTCCAGGCCGCCTGCGCCCTACTGCGCGGCCGACCGGTGACCGCCGACCTGATCGCCCGGCTGCGGGAGGACACCGAGGTGGCCGGGATGCGGTGGCTGGGGCGCATCGCCCGGGCCGGCCTGGCCGGGACCGACCCCGAGGCCGACGAGACCGTGGACGACCTCATCGGTGCCTGCGACCGCCAGGGGGACCGCTGGGGCTCGGCGGTGATCAGCGCCATCGACGGCTTCCGGCACCTGTGCCGACGAGACCCGGGCGCCGAAGCGATCCTGGCCCGCGCCGCCGACGCCGCCGCCGTCCTCGGGGCCGGCGCCCTGGAGGCGTCCCTCGCCGGTTACGCCGCGGTGGCCGCGGTCGCTTCCGGACGAACCCTGGCGGCCGGGGCCCACATCGGGCGGGCCCGGGCTCTCGGAGCGGCCCTGGAAGTGCCGTGGGCCAGCGCGCTGGCCGCGCTGGCCTCGGGCGACGCCCGCCTCGAGGCCGAGGCTCGGGCCTACTTCGAGCGGGTCGGCGCCTGGGAGTGGCATCAGGCGCTCGTGGCCGTTGCCACCCCGCCCGCCGACTGGTCGGCGGCCCCCCCGAAGCCGCCCCCGACCGTCGCCGGTGCGACCCCGGAGAGCGGGGACGGACCGGCGGGGGGCGACGGACCGGCCGTCCCGGTAGCGCCCGACGGCGTGACCCGGCTGCACTGCATGGGGGAGTACCTGCTCGAGATAGATGGCCGGCGGGTCGACGACGGAGCGGCCAAGCCCATGGAGCGGGCCCTTCTCTACATGCTCTCCATGCGGGCCGGCACCGGGGTCCACCGCGAGACCCTCGTCGCCGCCCTGTGGCCCGACGCCGACGCCGAGGTCGGGCTCCACCGCCTCCAGGTGGCGGTCTCGTCCCTGCGGCGCCTGGTGGCGGTGACGGGAGCCGACGCCAACGAGATCATCCTGCGTCGGGGTCACACCTACCGCCTGGCCCTCCCGGCCGGATCGCGGGTCGATCTGGCCGAGTTCGAGCAGGCCATCACCCGGGCCGAAGCGGCCCGGGCCGTGGGCGATTCGGTCACCGAACGGGCCGCCCTGGAACAGGCCTTGGCGGCCTACGGCGGAGCCCTCCTGCCGGGGGCAGGGGCGGCCGAGTGGGCGGTGGAGGCCCGGCGCTGGCTGACCGCGGCCTACAGCGACGCCACGGCCCGGCTCAGCGCCCTGCTCATCGGGGCGGGAGAGCCCCGCCCGGCGGTGCGGGTGGCCCGGGCCGGGCTCGGCGTCGACCGCTACCGCGACGACCTGTGGAAACTGCTGATCGAGGCCGCCGAAATGGGCGGCAGCCAGGCCGAGGCCGAGCAGGCCCGCCGGGACTACGACGCCGTCCTCAACGATCTCGGGGTCTGAGACCCCCCGATAGTTTCCGGCATACTTCGCGTATCCCCGCGAATAGCCCTCAACTACGGCTCAACGTTGCCCGAACGGACAAAAAAATGGTTCCCGTTGAGTATCCGCTGAATGCCCGTTGAGGCCCACCGTGCACTATTACCCCGACGGGCTCGACCGGACGGGGTCGGGTTCTATCCGCAAAAAAAGGGGTGTCAGTGACCATGTCGAGTGGCCGTGTCCGGGTGCACATAGAAGCGTCCGACCCGGTGTCGGCCATGGGCATCGGGGGGGAGCTGCGCCTCCGGCCCGACGTGCTGGTCGTCGACCCGGCCGAGCAGCCGGGCGCCGACGTGATCGTGCTGGTGAGCGATGATGTCGACGGCGCCACCTGCACCCGGTTGCGAACCCTGCAGCGGGACGGCTGCGCCCGGGTCGTCCTCGTGGTCACCCGCCTCGAGGACGCCGGGCTCCTGGCGGCCGTGGAGGCCGGGGCGTGCGGCATCCTGCGCCGGTCCGAGGCCTGCGCCGAGCGCATCGCCGAGGCCGTGATGACCGCGGCGCGCGGCGACGGGTCGGTACCCCCCGACCTCCTCGGACGTCTCCTCAGCCAGGTCAGCCGCCTGCAGCGCCACGTGCTGGCCCCCCGGGGACTGTCGCTCAACGGCTTCACCGAGCGGGAGGTGGACGTACTGCGGCTCCTCTCCGAGGGATGGGACACCTCGGAGATCGCCTCCAAGCTGGCCTACAGCGAGCGAACCGTGAAGAACGTGATCCACGACATCACGAGCCGCCTTCAGCTGCGCAACCGGGCTCACGCCGTCGCCTACGCCATGCGGGCCGGCGTGATTTGATCACCTCCGGGCGTCCCCCGCTGCCCTTTCGGGCAGACAGTGCTGCCCCCATGACCCTCCCCGCTCGCCCCTCGGTGCAGCCCTGTTTCGGTCAGGATCGACGGCTGTGATCAACGAGGTCGACGAGACCCTGCGCGCCGTGGTGAAGAGCGAGATTCTGAGCGGGACAGACGTGGACGTGGTGTTCGACGCCCCGACGCGCGACTGGGCCTCGCGCCGCAACAAGCCCACCCTCGACCTTTACCTCTACGACATCCGCGAGGACCTGCGGCGCCGGGAGACCGGGTTCATCGAGCGCCGCAACGAGAAGGGCATCGTCGAGGAGCGGCGCGAGCTGCCCCGCTTCTTCAAGCTCTCCTACCTGATCACGGCCTGGACGCAGCGCCCCGAGGACGAGCACCGTCTCCTGTCGGCGGCCCTGGGCCTGTTCATGCGCTACGACTACATCCCCCCCGACTACATGACCGCCATCCTGCGCGAGACCGAAGCGCCGCTCCTGGTCCAGATCGCCTACCCGCCGCCGGAGAACCGGCAGGTCTCCGACGTGTGGTCGTCGCTCGGCGGGGACCTCAAGCCGTCGGTCGATCTGGTCATCACCTTGCCCATCCGACCCGACCTGTTCCTCGAGGTGGCCCGGGCGGTCCTGGCCCCGCTCCGGCTCCACACCACCGCCCAGAAGACCCTCGTCGCCGACGACGGGTACCGTCAGCTGAGCCCGGCCGACCAGTCGGAACCCGCCGAAGAGGAGGACCCGGCCGCGACATCGGCCCCGGTCCGGGCTGGGGGTCGCCCCAGGCGCGGTGGCGCCGCCTCGGGCAAGTGACCGCCGAGGCGGCGCCCGGCCCGGCGCCGGCGCCGGGCCGGCTGCGCGCCGTCCAACCCTCGGCGTCGTACCTGCTGGCCCGCCTGGCCGTCGTGGAGGGCCGGGTCCGGGCGCTGGTCGCCCGACGCCGCCGCGACGACCCGGCGCCTGACGACCCCTTCCGGGGCCTGTACATCTCCGACGAGCAGGTGGACCGCATCCTCGCCGCCGGGACGGCGTCGAGGGTCATCGACTGGGACGACGGATCGGCGCTGGACGATCTCGAAGAGGAGGCGGCGGCGCTCGAGGCCGCCGGGGGGGCCATCCGTCTGCGGGCACTGGCCCGCCGGGCCAACCTCGACGACCTCGACATCGATCTGCTGCTCGTGGCCCTGGCCCCGGACCTCGACGTGCGCTTCGAGCGTCTCTACGGCTACCTGAACGATGACGTGTCCCGCCGGCGGGCCTCCGTGGCCCTGGCCATCGAGCTCACCGGGACTTCGCCGTGGTCGGCCGAGGCCCGGTCCCGGCTCTCCCCGAGCGGCGCCCTGATCCGCAACGGGATGGTCGCGGTGGAAGACACCGACCGGCCTTTTCTGTCGAGGACCCTGAAGGTGCCCGACCGGGTGGCCGCCCACCTGCTCGGCGGCGACGAGCCCGACCCCGAGGTGGGCCCCCTGCTCGACGCACCGATAGGGCGGCCCTCGGGCCGGTTGACCGACGCCCTGGCCGCCGCCCTGAGGCAGGGCGTCGGCCTGGTCTACCTGCGCGAGAAGGCCGGGGCGTCGGCCGCCGCGGCGGCCGCCGCGGCCCTCGAGTCGACCGGCCGGACGCCGGTCGTGCTGGACCTGCGCCGGGTTCCCCCCGACGACCTGGCCCGGCTGGTCCACCTGGTCCGTCGGGAAGCCCTCCTAGAGGGGGGTGGCATCGTCGCCGGTCCGCTCGACGTCATCGAGGACCGGGCCGGGAGCACGACGCGGGCCTTGACAGGGGTGGTCGAAGGGGTACACAGCGCCGAGGCCGTCCCCCTGGTCCTCTACGGGCGCATCGGTTGGGAACCGGCCTGGAGCCGTGGCGTTCCGCTCCTCGCGGAGGTGGAACCCGAACCGGCCGCCGCCCGGCTCGACTTCTGGCGCCAGCGCCTCGGTGAGGCCTCCGACGCCATCTCCGGCACCGAGGTGGCGGGACAGTTCCTCCTGTCGTCGGATCAGGTGGCCCGGGCCGTCGACGCGGCCCGCCTGCACGCCCTGATGGACGGTGGTGAGGTCCGCGCCGAGCACCTGCGCTCCGGGGCCCGGGCCCAGAACGGGGCCGGTCTCGAGCGCCTGTCGAGGCGGATCCATCCCAACGTCGGCTGGGACGATCTGGTGCTGGCGTCGTCCACTGCCGACGCCCTGCAGGAGCTGGCGGCCCGGGCCCGCCAGCGCCCCCGGGTGCTCGACGAGTGGGGTATGCGGCCGGGCGGCGGGAGGGGGCGGGGCATAACCGTCCTGTTCGCGGGTGACTCGGGGACGGGCAAGACGATGTCGGCCGAGGTCGTCGCCGGCGACCTCGGCCTCGATCTGTACACCGTCAACCTGGCCACCGTCGTGGACAAGTACGTCGGTGAGACCGAGAAGAACCTGGAACGGATCTTCACCGAGGCCGACGGGGTCAACGCCGTGCTGCTCTTCGACGAGGCCGACGCCATCTTCGGCAAACGTTCCGAGGTGAAAGACGCCAACGACCGCTACGCCAACATCGAGGTGGCCTACCTCCTGCAGCGCATGGAGACCTTCGACGGGATCGCCATCCTGGCCACCAACCTGCGGGCCAACGTGGACGACGCCTTCGCTCGGCGCCTCGATCTGATCGTCGACTTCCCGAGCCCCGACGAGCACCTGCGGAGGGCCCTGTGGGACCGTTGCCTGTCGGCCGGTGTGCCCCGGGGCGACGATCTCGACCTGGACTTCTGCGCCCGCTCGTTCGAGCTGTCGGGTGGCAACATCCGAAGCATCGCCGTCACCGCCGCCTACGCCGCCGCCGAGTCCGGTCGCCCCGTGGCCATGCTCGACCTGATCCGGGCCATCCAGCAGGAGTACCGCAAGCTGGGCCGGCTGGTGGTCCCCGGGGAGTTCGGCCGCTACTTCGCCCTGTTGGAGGCCTGATGGCCGGCGCGGTGGGAGGTTCGGACGGGCCGGCCGGTCACGCGCCGCTGCGGCGAGGTCGGCATCCGGTCCCGGCCGTCACCAAGACCGACGGGTCATCGAAGTCCGGCGACGTCGACTCGCTGGAGTGGCAGAAGCGCTTCGGTAACGCCGCCGTCGGGTCGGTCCTCGGACCGTCGCGCGGCGATCTCGTCCGCCGAGTGGTGGGCTCACCGGGGCGGCCCATGGAAGCCGACGCCCGCAAGCTGGTCGAGGAGACCACCGGCGCCGACGCATCGGGTATCAGGGTCCACGACGGGCCCAAGGCCGCCCGGGCGGCGGACGCCGTGAACGCCGAGATGTTCGCCTCGGGAGACCATCTGGTCGCCCCCAAGGGTCTGGACGTCACCACCCGCGAGGGTGCCTTCAAGACCATCCATGAGGTGCACCACATCGTCAACCAGCAGCGCAAGGGGCCGGTCGAGGGCACCGAGACCGGGGACGGCCTGAAGATCTCCGACCCCGGTGACCGCCACGAGCAGGAAGCCAACCGGGTGGCGGCGCGCGCCGTCAGCCACCACTTCGGCACCTGACTGCTGCCCCTTGAGGCACATCTGCTGCCCGATAGGGCAGTTACTGTTTCCCGTACACCCGCCCTCCTGCACCTTCCGGCCGGACGGTCGGAGGGTGCATTCTCTGAGGGACCGTCACTAGGAGGAGGCACATGCCGACCTATCTGTCCCCGGGCGTCTACGTCGAGGAAACCGATTCGGGCGCTCGGCCCATCGAGGGCGTGGGCACCGCCGTCGCCGCCTTCGTCGGCCTGGCCAGCGCCGGACCGTTCAACACCCCGACGTTGGTGACCAACTGGAGCCAGTTCACCACCACCTTCGGCGACTTCGTCGCCGGCTCCTACCTCCACCACTCCGTCTACGGGTACTTCCAGAACGGTGGGGGCGCCTGCTACGTCGTGCGCATCGGTGGTGAGGCCGCCGCTCCGGCCAACGCCCGGGCCGAGTTGACCGCCGCCACCGGCGGAGCCGCAGGAGCCAGCGCCGGGGCTTTCCGGGTGCAGGCCCTCACCGAAGGCAGCGGCGGCAACGACATCTCCGTGGAGATCGCCGACACGACCGCTGAGGGAGCCCCCGAGGACGCCTTCAAGCTGATCGTGAAGAAGGGCAGCCGGGTCGAGGAGACCTTCGACAACCTCTCGCCCAAGAAGGGCAAGCAGAACGTCGCCACCGTCGTCAACGCCCAGTCCAAGCTGATCCGCATCGAGGATCTCGGCGTCGCCGCCGAGTCGGTGGCACGGGGCACTGTGGCCCTGTCGGGTGGCGGCCTGCCGGCCACCACCAGCCTGGCCCCCGACGACTACGTCGGAGACTCCTCCGACCGCACCGGCTTCGGTGGCCTCGAGGCGGTGGACGAGATCACCATGGTGTGCGTGCCCGACCTCATGTCGGCCTACCAGAACGGCATGATCGACATGGAGGGCGTGCAGGCCGTGCAGCTGGCCATGATCGCCCACTGCGAGCTCATGGGCGACCGGGTCGCCATCTTGGATCCGCCCCCGGGGCTCAACGCCCAGCAGATCAAGGAATGGCGGGTTGACAAGGCCGGCTACGACTCCAAGTACGCCGCCCTCTACTGGCCGTGGATCAAGGTCATGGACCCGGCGACGGGCACCAACCAGTTCGTCCCCCCGAGCGGCCACATGGCCGGTATCTGGGGTCGCACCGACGACACCCGAGGGGTGCACAAGGCTCCGGCCAACGAGGTGGTGCGCGGCGCCATCAACCTCGAGCTCAACATCACCAAGAACGAGCACGACCTGCTCAACCCGGTCGGCATCAACTGCATCCGGGCCTTCCCCGGGCGCGGCATCCGGGTGTGGGGCGCCCGGACCCTCTCGTCCGACCCGGCCTGGCGCTACCTGAACGTCCGGCGGCTGTTCAACTACCTGGAGGAGTCGATCCTCAACGGCACCGACTGGGTGGTGTTCGAGCCCAATGACTACGCCCTGTGGTCCAAGATCCGCCGCACCATCTCCGGCTTCTTGGTCAACGAGTGGCGCAAGGGTGCGCTGTTCGGCCTTTCGCCGGCCGAGGCCTTCTACGTCAAGTGCGACGCCGAGACCAACCCGGCCGAGGGTATCGATGCCGGGCAGGTCGTCTGCGAGATCGGGATCGCTCCGGTCAAGCCGGCCGAGTTCGTGATCTTCCGTCTGTCCCAGTACTCGGGCGGCGCCGCCCTAGTGAACGAGTAGAGACCAAGGAGCTATAGGAACCATGGCAGGATTTTCCGACTACGACTCAGCCGGTACCCACAAGTTCGGTTTCACCATCGACGGCATCGAGAGCCGCAGCATCAAGTCGGTGGACGGCCTCTCGATGAAGCTCGAGAAGGTGGAGACCAAGTCCAACACCCTCGACGGCAAGCCGGTCCACAAGGTGTGGGCCGGTAACCGGGTCTACCTCGGCCAGCTCAACATCACCCGAGTGATGACCGACGACCCGAGCTGGGACGTGTGGTTCAACATGGCGGTCAAGGACGTCAAGACGGCCCGCAAGAACGGGGTGGTCTCGGTCTACAACCAGGAGGGACTCCCCACCCGGGAGTACACCTTCAAGAACGCCTGGCCGATCGAGCTCAAGGTGACCAACATGAACGCCTCGACCTCGTCGCCCATCGAGGAGACCATCACCATCGTCTACGAGGAACTAGTTGCCACCAACGGGTGATGCTGCCCGGTTGGTACGTCCTCGACTACGACGGATCCGTGTAGATGCGTAGAGGTTCACCTCCGCCCCAAGGGGACGAGCCGGGCGCCGAAGCCGCTCAGGTGCCAGTGGCACCTGAGCGGCCTCCGGTCCCGATGTCGCGCCCCGAGCCGTTGCGCACGGTGTTCGAGTTCGAACTGCCGCGGGGCTACCTGGACCCGGCCGGGGTGCTCCACAAGACCGGCGCAATGCGCCTGGCCACGGCGCGCGACGAACTGCTCCCGCTCTACGACGACCGGGTGCGGAGCAACCCCGCCTACCTCACGGTGGTGCTGCTGTCCCGGGTGATCACCCGGCTCGGCACCCTCGAGGAGGACGACGTGCGGGCGTCGGTGGTGGAGAACCTGTTCGCCTCGGACCTGGCCTTCCTCCAGGACCTCTACCGGCGGATCAACACCGAGGGGCACAGCCGGGCGGCGGTCCAATGCCCCGCCTGCGGTGAGCGTTTCACCGTCGATCTCGCCGGTGGTCGCCAGGGGGCGTCGTGAGCGTCTACCCCTCGGACCGCCTGTTCGAGGAGGTCGCCTACGTCGCCTACCACTTCCACTGGTCGCTCGACGAGATCCTCGATCTCGAACACCCCGTCCGGCAACGCTTCGTGGCCGAGATAGCCAAGATCAACCAACGATTGTCCGAAGAGAGGGAGTGATCGGCGATGGGCCTGCTCAACCGGCGCCGTGCCCCTTCCGGTGCTGATAGCAGCCGGGATGCCGCCCCCGAAACACCGCTGGACGCGACCGATCCGCCTGCCGACAGGGGGCCCGTGATCCGCGCCTCGGACCTTCACCGGGTCCCGGAATGGGCCAAGGTGGCGCCCATGCCGCTCTCCCTGCCGCCGATGCCTGACATCGTGTCGAAGCAGTTCGACCGGTCCCTGGTCTCGTGGCAGCCCCCCGAGCGTTTCATCGGTGAGATGGGTCACCTGATCACCGATTCGGCCCCGACGGGCATCGTCGAGGGGCTGGTTGTGGTGACGCCTGGGCCGCCCGTCGAGCCGGCACCGGCATGGGACGGGTCACCGGCGCAGTCGGCCAACCTTCCGTTGGCCACGCCGCCGGTCGCCGACCAGGACCGACCTCGCCGCCGGGACCGGTTCACCACCCGGCGCATCGAATGGGCCGACCCCAGGGCCGAGGTGGCGGCCGGGCCCGAGCTGGCCCCACCCCACGCCGAGACGGCCGCCGAGAGCCCGACCCCGGCGGTGCACGTCGATCCCGAAGCGGTCCCGGCGCCGGGACCTGAGGCCCGGGCCGAGAGCCCTTCGGGCACCAGCGACCAGGTGGGGGCGACCGACTTCCGGCCCGAGCCGTCCGAGGAGTCCGCCGAGCTGATCGGTCGGCAACCGCTCGTCGCTCCGAGCCAGCCCATCACCGTCCCGCTGGCCCCCGAACCCGAGGTAGGACGGTTCATGCGGGCACCCGTCCCGGCCGACATGCCTCTGGCCAGCCTTCCGTCGTCTCCGCTACCCCGCAGCGAGGTACGCACCCTCGTTCCCCCGCCCGGGTTCGGCCCGCCGCCCGTCCAGGACCCGGCCGACCAGGCCGACGAGCCGGCCTCTCCGGTCACGGGGGCGCCGAGCGCCTCGGCAGAGACGACCCCGCCCGCGACCAACCCGGCCGCGGCGCCGCCCCCCGGGGAGTCCGCAGCCCCGCCTGCCAGCGGGCTCGTCCCCGGTCCCGGGTCGCCGGCGACCACCGGACTCGTCGGTGACCGGCCACTCGCCGGAACCGACCCGACCCCCCTCACCCCGGCCACCCCCCTGACCGGGTCTGACCTCGGCGAGCCCGGCGCTCCAGGAGGTCCCGGGGCGTCCGGTGACCTTCCCCTGGCCACCGCTTCAGGCCCGGCCCGGTCCGGCGCGGGCGGGACCCAGATCCGCCGTCTCGACGGGCCGCCGAACGCTTCGGAATCGCCGGGCGAGGCGGCCCGCCCCGCTCCGGTGGAACCGGGGCCGACGGCGGCCGAGTCCGGCCCCGCTTCGGACCTCCCGCCGGCCCCGGCCGGGGATTCGCCGACGGGCGGTCCCGTCGCGTCGGTCGAGCCCGTGGCCGGCCCCGCCGCGCCGCCGGCTGGCCCCGGAGTGGTGGCGCCGCTGCTCGGCCAGGTTGCGCCGCCGGCCGGCCCCGGTGAAGTCCGGGCCGGTAGCGCCCCGGAAGCGGGCCCGGACAGCACCGCCCAGACCGCGCCGCTCGTCCTTCCGTCACCGGGCGCGACGCGACGCGGTCTCGGCGAGCCGATGGAGCACCTGCCGTCCACCGCCACCCCTTGGGACATCACCAGGATGAGCCGGGACCAGCAGCTTCAGATGTCGCGCGATCTTCTGCAGGGACGCATCGCCGCCGCCAGCCGCAACCAGTTGCCCGGGACTCTCGGCTTCCCTCTCGGGATGCCCTCCCCTCCCGGAGCCGAGCCTTCCCCCGGCCCGGCACCCATGGCCGCCGTCGCCGTCGGGCGGGCCTTCCCCGAGCAGCCCGTCTACGCCGGCAGCGAGCTCCCCCTCGCCCGCCTCGAGCCGCTGGGCCGGCCTCCGGTCGGTGTCATCCCGGCTGATCTGCCCGACGATGGCGGCTACCAGGCCCCCCTACTCGGAGCTGAACCGCGGACGTTCCCCGAGGGCGGGACCGAGGAGGGCTCCACCGAGGAAGGCCAGCAGGCCCGTCAGGTGGTCGGGCAGCGCTTCGGCGTCGACCTGTCGAACGTCCCGATCGACCGTAGCCCCCGAGGTGCCATGGAAGTGGCCCGGCTGCGGGCCCGGGCCATTACCAGCGATCGGGCGGTGGTCATCCCGGCGGCGGTGGGCAGCCTGGACGTGGGCCCGGGCCGGGCCCTGCTGACCCACGAGCTGACCCACGTGGCCCAAAGGGCCCGTTTCGGCAGCAGCCTCCCGGCCGAGGACTCGCCCGCCGGCCAGGTGCTGGAAGCCCAGGCGCTCCAGGCGGAGATGACCCTCAACACCGGCCCGGTGATCCGCACCACCATGGAGCCGCCCCAGGGTGGCCCGCGGCCGACGACGTGGACCGGGGTCCTCAACTCGTCGCCCGAGGCGGGGTCGGCGGGGGCGCCGCTGCCGCTGGCCGGACCCGGCTCGCCCAGCCTCGACGCCGACGCCCTGGCCAACACCATCCTCGAGCGGCTCTCGGAGATCACCAGCGAGGGACCTGTGACCCAGCAGTTCCAGGCCCCGGCGATGGCACCGATCATGGCGGCTCCCGCCCCGGTGCCGGTAGGAGCGGTGCAGCGGGCTGCCGACGACCTTCCCGCTCAGGCGGTGGTGCAGGAGCCACCCGCGCCGCAGACCGGGGTCGCCGACGGCGACCTGGAGCGACCGAGCGACGAGGACCTTTCCAATCTGAGCCGGTGGCTGTACCCCTGGATCAGGTACCGCCTGCGCGGCGAACTGCGGGAGGACCGGGAACGGGCCGGCCTCCTGACCGATCACTACAGGAGGTGGTAGCGGATGTCCGACGCAGGAGGCGACGGGGCTGGTGTCCCCAATGCCGGCGGCGGCCCGGAGGAGAGCGCCGGGCAGGCCGAGTCCCAGGGGAACGCGCAGTACGAGAAGGAGGCGGCGGGCTCCCAGAACTTCTCCAATTCCGGCGACGGCCCGGAGGAGAGCGCCGGGCAGGCCGAGTCCCAGGGGAACGCGCAGTACGAGAAGGAGGCGGCGGGCTCCCAGGATTTCTCCAATTCCGGTGACGGCCCCGAGCCGAGCGCGGCGCAGGCCGAGGCCCAGGGCGACCAGCAGTACGCGGCCTCAGCTGCGTCGGCGAACCAATTCACCAACAAGGGCGTGGGGCCTCGCTACAACGAATCGGTAGGCATCAGCGTCTTCTTCAAGGTCCAGATCGACGCCGTCGACCTCGGATCCTGGAGCAAGTGCTCCGGGCTCGGTATCACCCTCGGCTACGACGCCCGCACCGAGCAGGGTATGACCCTCATCGAGCACCATCTCCCCAAGAGCCTGACCTACACCAAGATCACCCTGCAGAGACCGCTCACCAGCGACTGCCGGGTGGCCATGGAGTGGATCACCGCCTACCACATGCTGCCGATCCCGACCACCGCCCAGATCACCTGCATGGACCAGGCGGGGAGGACCATCGCGGTCTGGGACATGCTGGGCGTCACCCCCGAATCGTGGAAGGGACCCACCTTCGACTCCACGGCCGGTGCCGCCACCATCGCCATGGAGGAGCTCTCCTTTCACCATCAGGGTTTCCTGTAGCCGAGGAAGGTCGACCGAACAATGTCCAATCCAGTAAATGCCGCCGGTATCGCCTCCAGCGCGGTCAGCGCCTACCTGCAGACCACCGACTACCCGCTGCCGCCCATCACCTTCCAGTACAACCCGTCCGGGCTCAAAGAGGACATCGAAGCCCGCTTCCGCAAGAACAGCTTGCCGTCGCGGCCCGGAGGCAGTGGGCAGATCTACATCGGCACCGGACCGTCCAGCATGAACGTGGCCATCCAGCTCGACGCCTTTGCCATCCCGCCGGTGCCGCCGACGGCGGTCATCGCGCAGCTCAAGTTGATGATGAACCCCACCCTGATATCCCTCGGACAGGGCCAGGGCCGGCCTCCCATGGTCATGTTCGGCTGGGGGGCCAACGTCATCATGGACCAGGCGGTGATCACCAAGCTGTCCATCAGCCACGAGCGTTTCCTGCTCGGGGTGCCGACCCGGGCCACCGCCACGGTGACCCTCATGTCCGTGCCGCTCGGGAACCTTCCCGGGACCAACCCGACCTCCGGGGGTCTGGCCACCCGCCGTACCCGCACCGTGGTGGAAGGGGACTCCCTGGCCTCCATCGCCTATCAGGAGTACGAGGACCCCAACTACTGGCGGGCGCTGGCCGAGGCCAACGGGATCGACGATCCCATGAGAATCAAGACGGGGATGGTCCTGCTCATTCCGGAGAAGCGGGACGCCCAGACCCTCCTCGGAGAGACGGTCTAGATGTTCGGTGCTGTGACCAGCTCGGAGTGCCAGGTCCTGGTCGACTTCGCTCCGCTCAACCCCCTCGTGCAGCAGCAGCTCGTCCACGTCGAGGTCGACAGCACCATGTACGTGCCGTCGCAGGCCAAGCTGGTCTTCCGGGGTTATCCCGACGACATCCTCCTGCCGGGAGGGCTCCAGCTGGCGGTCCCGCTCAGCGTGGCCGTCAACAGCGGCGGTGTGCCGACCCCGCTCATCACCGGCGAGGTCACCTCGGTAGAGGTGGAGCACTCACACGGGGACACCCTGACGGTGGTCAAGGCCATGGACAAGTCGCATCGCCTGATGCACGGGACCAAGACCATGGCCTACCCGGAAATGACCGCCTCCGACGTCGTGTCCATGCTGGTCCTCCAAGCTGGCATCGTGCCGGGGGAGATCGTCCCGACCACCAACATCTACCCGTGGCTCACCCAGGCCAACGTCAGCGCGTGGGTGTTCATCCAGCAGCTGGCCGCCCGGGAGAATTGCGTGGCCTACTGCGACGCTCTCGGCCTGTTCAACTTCGGCCCCATGACCCGGCCCGAGGAGACCAGCCCTCCGTCGCTCACCTACATGGTCCCGCCCATGGGTACCCAGCTCGTGCTGGGCAGCAACCTGATCAAGTTGCGGGCGGTGGTCAATGGTGCCGAGCAGGTCCCGGCGGTGACCGTCACCGGCTACAAACCCGACGAGGAACTCCCCCTGATGGGGGTGTTCGCGGCGGTGCCCTCCAGTTCGCAGAGCATCGACCCTGCGACCCTGCCTCCCGCAGTGGCCGAGGAGTTCGGCGCCGAGCCGTTCTTCGACGCCAGCCGCCCCTTCGATGACGAGGGGCCGGCCGAGACCTACGCCGAGTCCATCGCCGCCGATATCGCCGGGTCCCTGGCCGAGATCGAGGGCGAGTGCATCGGCAACTCGTCCATCCTGGCCGGTGAGGCCGTGACGGTGGGGATGGCCGGCCAGCCTTTCGACGGCTACTACGTCTGCTCCGCAGCCCGTCACGTCTTCGACTACGAAGGCGGCGGCTACACCACCTGGGTCACCGCCGGTGGCTACAAGGACCGCTCCCTGCTCGCCTTGAGCTCGGGTGAGGCACCCAACGACCGGATACGCCCGACCATCACGGGACTGGTGGTGGGCCGGGTGGTGGACAATATGGACGAGGAGGGCCAGGGGCGGGTCAAGGTGATGCTCCCGTGGCTGTCGGAGGGCTACGTGAGCGCATGGGCCCGGGTCATGCAGATCGGGGCCAGCATCGCCGGGAGCGGATTCCTGTGGATGCCGGAAGTGGGCGACGAGGTCCTGGTCGGTTTCGACCGGGGCTCCGTGGACAACCCGTACGTGATCGGCAATCTGTACAACGGGATCGCCAAGCCGCTGCCCGGGCCGGCCATCGAAGGGGCGGTCGGCAACCGGCGGATCGCCTCGCGCATGGCCCACACCATCCAGTGGAACGACGGGCCGGAGAAGATGGGCATAAGCATCATGACCGCCCCCGCCGAGTCGCCGCCGCTGTCGGTCGTCCTCGACAGCGACGAGACCAAGATCACCATCAACTCGCTGGGGGAGATCGAGATCACCGGGGCGGCGGTGGTCAAGATCGCCTCCACCGCCGAACTGACCCTCGACGCCCCGACCATCTCCATCGGCAGCGAGGACACCCTCAACGTGAGCATCACCGCCGAGTCGGTGTCGGTGGGCAGCGCCACCACCACCGAGGTGTCGATCGGCAGCCCCGAGGCCGAGGTGAGCGTGAGCGGGGCTTCGGTCAGCCTGGGGTTGGGCTGATATGGCCGAGAGCTTCATCGGCAAAGGGTGGAATTACCCCCTCGGCACGGACGCGTCGGGCGGCATATCCCTCGTCAGCGAGGACAGCGACATCTCGCGGGCCATACGCCTCATCCTGGCCACCGTGCCCGGCGAGCGACCCATGAGGCCCGGCTTCGGGTGCGGCATCCACGATTACGTGTTCGCCCCCGCCGACGCCACGACCGCCGGTTTGATCGCGGTCGAGGTCAAGCGGTCACTGGCGTTCTGGGAGCCGCGCATCGAGGTCAACTCGGTGGACGTGACCGTCGACCAGGTGTCACGCAACACGCTTTACATAAACATCTCGTACCAGAAGAAGGGCTCCTACGACCCGCGGAACCTGGTCTTCCCCTTCTACCTCATCAACGAAGAGGAGTGAACTAGATGGTGCTGCCGGCACCCAACCTGGATGACCGCCGCTTTCAGAATCTCGTGGACGAGTCCAAGCGCCTGGTCCAGAGGCGCTGCCCCGAGTGGACCGACCACAACGTCTCGGACCCGGGGATCACCCTCATCGAGACCTTCGCCTACATGACCGACCAGCTGCTCTACCGGCTCAACCGTATGCCGGAGCGCAACTACATCAAGTTCCTGGAGCTGATCGGTGTCCGGCTGCTGCCGCCATCGGCGGCCTCGGCCCGGGTGACCTTCTGGCTGTCGGCCCCCCAGGAGACCACGGTCGTGGTGCCGGCGGGGGTAGAGGTGGCCACGCCGCGCACCGAGGCCGTCGGCTCGGCCGTGGCCTTCACCACCACCCATGCCCTCGACATCGTGCCCAGCCAGATGGAGTACGTCGGCTCCGTCCCGACGGGAGGCACCTGGCGCAACCACACCGACTCGATCAAGCTGTCGGCCTTCTCGTGCTTCTCACCGCAGCCCGTACCCGACGAGGTCCTGCTGATCGGCCTCACGTCGGCTGTCCCCGACTGCGCCATCAGCCTGAGGTTCGACTGCAACGTAGAAGGCATCGGGGTCAACCCTGACTGGCCGCCGCTGGCCTGGGAGGCCTTCGACGGGGAGAGCTGGGTGCCCTGCGAGCTCGATCGGGACACCACTGGTGGCCTCAACCGGGCCGGCCAGGTCGTCCTCCACGTCCCTTCGTCGCATACCGCGTCGGTGGAGCACGGGCTGCGCGCCGGCTGGGTGCGAGCCCGGACCACCACCCCCGAGGAAGGTCAGCCCTTCTACAGCAACTCACCTCTGATCAAGCAGATCGAGGTGACGACCATCGGCGGGACCTGCGACACCGTGCAGGCCGAGATCGTCGAGGAGGACGTGGTCGGCATGTCGGAGGGCGTGCCCGGCCAGCGCTTCCTGGTGTCGCGCGTGCCTGTGGTGCCGTGGGACGAGCCGGTCATCCTCGAGGTCTCCGACGAGGAGGAGGGATGGCAGGAATGGTCGCAGGTCGAGGAGTTCTCCCAGAGCGGACCCGACGACCGCCACTTCGTGCTCGACTCCGTGAGCGGCGAGCTGCTGCTCGGGCCGTCGGTCCGCACCCCTGACGGCGGCCTCGTCCAGTACGGGGCGGTTCCCGCCAAAGGCGCGGTGCTGCGCGTCCGCCAGTACCACACCGGCGGTGGCCGTCAGGGCAACGTCGCCGCCGGCAGCGTCCGGGTGTGTCGCACGACCATCCCCTACGTGGCCCGGGTGGAGAACCGCTACCCGGCCACCGGTGGCGTCGACGGGGAGGACATCGAGGAGGCCAAGGTCCGGGGCCCGATCGTGATGCGCACCCTCGGCCGGGCGGTGACGGCCGAGGACTTCGAGCAGCTGGCCCGGGAGGCGGCCCCCGAGGCGGCCCGCATCAAGGCCGTTCCGGCCGCCACCGACGACGAGGCGGGCGGGGTGAGGGTCCTGGTGGTGCCCGCCGTCGCCGACGACGAGGACGGTCGTCTGTCCTTCGAGCAGCTGGTGCCGCCGGCCGAAACCCTGGCCAACATCGCCACCTTCCTCGATGGACGTCGGACCATCGGGTCGCGGGTGCTGGTCGAGCCTCCGGCCTATCAGGGCGTGACCGTCGTGGCCATGATGAAGGCCCGACCGTGGGCCGACCCCGGCCGCCTGCAGCGGACCGCAACCGACGCTCTCTACGCCTACCTGCACCCCATCACCGGCGGGCTCGACGGCAACGGGTGGGCTTTCGGCCGTCCGGTGCACATGGGGGAGATCTACGCCTTGCTGCAACGTCTGCCCGGCACCGAGCTGGTCGAAGACGTGCGGCTGTTCGCCGCCAACCCGATCACCGGGGAGCGGGGAGCCGCCGCCCAGCGCGTCGAGGTCGCCCCGAACGCGCTGGTCTTCTCCTATCAGCACCAGGTCCGGGTGGAGGAGTCGGCGTAGTGTCCACGGTCCTTCCGGAGGCGGCCCATCCAACCGCACCCGATGCCGAGGTCGATCTCACTGCGGGCCGGGGTCTGGTCGACGGCCTCCCGACCCCGCGTCCATTGATCGAGCAGGTCCCGGCCTCGCTGCAGGAGGATGAGTTCTGCGGCCGCCTCCTGGCGGCCTTCGACGAGGTCCTGGCCCCGGTGTTCAACACCTTGGACTGCTTCGACGCCTACCTCGACCCGGCTCTGGCCCCCGAGGACTTCATCGACTGGCTGGCCGGGTGGGTCGGCCTCGACGTGGATGAGACCTGGACGGTCGAGCGCCGGCGTCGGTTGATCCTGGAGGCCGTGGGTCTCTACCGGTTCCGGGGGTCCATCGCCTCGCTGGTATCGCACGTCGAGTTGTACTCCGGGGTCACGCCCACGGTCGAGGACAACGGCGGCTGCAGCTGGTCCCAGAACGCCGGCTCGGTGCTGCCCGGCACGTCGCGTCCCTACCTGAAGGTGCGTCTGCAAGTGGACGACGACGCCGACATCCGGCGGGGCACGCTGGCCCGGATCATCGACGCCAACCGGCCCGCCCACGTGCCCTTCGAGTTGGAGCTGGTGGCCGGAGGGACCGAGGTCCAGGCCGCCGGCGACACCGGCGAGCACGGTGCCGTGGGGGCTCCCGGCGCGGTCGCCCTCCCCGGGTCGGAGTTCATCGAGCTGGCCCCCCAGACCCCGGGCGACACCGAGCAGCTCGAGGCGCCCGCCGACAGCCGCATCGACGACGAAGAGGCGACGGACTGACCGGTGGCGCATCCCGACCCGCCTCGGCCGGGCAAGCTCGGGCCCGGGCTGAAGGTGCCGGGCGTCAAGGGCCTGCCCGGTGTCGGCAAACTTCCCGGCGCCGGCAAACTTCCCGGCGCCAAAGCGGCTTCGGGCGCCAAGCGCGCTGAACCCCATCCCGGAACGAGGCCGGGGTTCGAGTCCCACATGACGCCGGGCCGGTTCCCGGGGGCGTCGGGACCCGCCGCCGGCCGGGCCGGCGGCGGCCGGTCGCCCCGTGGTGGGGCGGCGGGCGGCGCGGCGGGTATCGCCGGGGCGGTGGCCGTTCCCGTGGCCTTCTGGATGGTCAGTGACGCGGCCTCGAAGGGCGACTTCAAGGGGCTGTCGGAGGGCGCCCAAATCCGGCGGCAGATAATCCGCCAGCAGATGGCGGCGCGGGCCGCGCCGGTGCGTAGCGCCCTGCTGCGCTCCAAGCAGTCGGCGGCCAAGGAGATCGTCCCCGGCCTCGACCGGATGAAGGCGACGGCCAAACAGGTCAAGGCCCAGGACGTAGCCAAGGCCAAGCAGGTGGCCGCCCCGCTACAGCAGGTGGCCACGCACGACAAGCAGGTCCTCAAGGGCATCGCCCAGGCGGACAAGAAGAAGCTCGTGGCCGCCCTGGCCCCGACCAAGAGCGCCCTGTTGCGCCAGAAGACCCAGCAGGCCAAGAACCTGAACCCGGCCGCCACGCAGTCCAAGCAGCTCCTGGCCAGCACCCGGTTGGCGGCCAAGTCGGACGCGTCGGCGGCCAAGAAGTGGGCGGCGCAGACCTCCGCCCCGGGTCGTCAGCTGGCCAGCAAGGAGATGCAGGCGGTGAGGAAGGCGGCCGCAGCTGACAAGAAGGCCGCCATAAAGGCCCTGGCCCCCACCAAGAGCGCCTTGCTGCGGGAGAAGAACCTCACCAAGCAGCGCCTGGCCCCCCTCAAGTCTACGATTGGTCGGGATGCGCAGGGCATCCGCAAGGACATGAGTGGAGCGAAGCAGGCGGTGAAGTCGAGCAGAGCGGCGGCTGATTTGAAGAAGGCCGGCGTCGCCGCCAACAAGGACACCACCAAGGTGGCCAACCGGGTCGGCAAGTGGCTGGCCGGCGGCAGGAGCGTGGGCTAATGGCCGGATCCGTCAACCCCCCCGGGCAAGCGGTGCAGCTGTCGGCGGGGCCGCCGACGCTCAGCTACCGGGAGGCGCTGGCCCCCCCGTGCAGCACCTGTACCACCTCCCCCTGCTGTACCCACCTCCTGCTGCGGGACTTCCGGATGGACACCATCATGGATGTCGACTACGCCACCTTCCTGCTCAACTTCGAGGGGATCCTGCTGGCCATCCAGCCCGACCGCCAGGTGGATGTGTACCTGTACCAGCCCTGCGGCAACCTCGATGTCGACAGCGGCCTGTGCCAGGTCCACGGCTCGGCTCTGCAGCCGGCGGTCTGTATCACCTACCAGTCGCACACCTGCAGCTACCGCAAGGTGTTCACCACCGACCTCCACCCCGAGAAGCCCCTCCTGGACGCCGACCGGATGGCCTGGCTGGCCGAGCAGATCACCTTCGACGACGACCGTCGCATCAGCGGCTTCCCCGCCTGGGACGACCTGCTCGACGGTCTGGCCGCGCTGCCGACCGAACGCCGCCCGGCGCCGGTCCGGGGGCCCGATCCCATGGTGGAGGAGTGGCGGTCGGTGGTCCTCGGCCGCAAGCCCGACGCCGGGGACAGTCGGGGGGAGTTCCACCGCTTCAGCTCTCCCGCCGTGTCCGATCCGTGCCAGGGTTGCGGCGCCTGGTGCTGCCGGACCCTCGTGTTCGACCGCGGCCTGCCCCAGACCTCGTCGCAGGTGGAGTTCCTGCGGTACTGCATCGGGTTCCCGAACGTCGAGATCGGCTTGGCCGACGCCGGCTGGGCGGTGATCGTGCACGCCACCTGCCGGCACCTCGACGGCAACCGCTGCTCGGTGTACGGTCAGCCCGAGCGACCCCTCAAGTGTTCCTACTACGACCCTTTCGCCTGCGCCTACCGCGGCCACTTCGGTGTGCCCAACCCCGACGACATAGTCCGGGTGAGCCGACATCACTTCCCGGCGGTGGCCGATTCGGTGGTCTTCGACGGCCTGGGCCGGGTGGTCGCCATCCCGCCGCTGGACGTTCTGCGCGAGCAGGTCGCGCGAGCCGAGGTCGCAGCCACGTCGGCTGCCGACCGCACCTCCTGAGCAAGCCTTGGACAAGGAGCATTTCCCATGCCGGTGAACGAATCCCTCGAGTACTTCCCGCTGTTCGATCCCGAGACCGCGGCCGACACCCCGGGCATATCGGTGGCCGTCGGCACCCGCGTCGCGGCGGTGGGCACGCCTGACGCCCTCGGCGGTGGGGGAGCCGTGGTCATCTACATGTACTCGGAGGAGCGCAACGCCTGGGGCTACGTGGGGGTGATGGCCGGAGCCAAGATCTCCGGGTCGGAGCAGATTCGCGGCGTGGGGTCGTCCCTCGTGGCGTTCGGCGACACGCTGGTGGTCGGAGCGGCGGGGGACCCGACCACACCCGGCCGGGTCCTGGTGCTGACCCCTCCCTACGGGGCGTGGAGCTACACCGCCCAGCCGGTCATCTCCGAACTGTCCTACCCCAAGTCGGCCCCCGGGGACCGCTTCGGGGCGTCCGTCGCCCACTGCAGCGACGGCCGGGAGCACTACGTGGCGGTCGGCGCCCCCGGAGCGGCGCCCCCGGTGGGCGCCGGGGCGCCAGGCCAGGTCTTCGTGTTCAGGGGGCTGCGCAGGTCCAACGAGCCGTGGAACACCTCGCCCATCCGTAACCCGGACCCGGCGGGAACCGCCGGTGACCGCTTCGGGGCGAGCGTGGCCATATCCATGTCCACCGACGGGGCCGGCGGGTCGGACGGCACCTTGACCCTGGCCGTCGGCGCCCCCGGGGCGGGTGAAGGCCAGGGCGCCGTCTACGTGGCCCGCACCTCGGAGGCCGGCACCTGGAGCTCCCTCAAGTTCGGCGAACCGCTGGTGCCGAGCTTCCCGATGGCGGAGGACTTCAAGACGCAGAACTTCGGAGTTGCGCTGGCCCTCACCGGCGGGTCGGTGTTGGCCGTCGGCGCCCCCAACGATCCGAACTTCGATGATCAGGTCGAAGACACCGGGGCGGTGTGGCTGTTCGGTTTCCAGGACGGTTCGTTCGTGGCGGCCGAAAAGCGGCTCTACGGCTCGGTGGGGGGCGGGAACTTCGGTTCCGCAGTGGCCTTCGCCGAGACCCCGCCCGGGGTCAAGTCGACCACCTTGGTGGTGGGCGCCCCCGGGGCCGGCCCCGGCTCGGCGTTCCGCTTCACCGAGGCCGAGGACGGCTACCAACTCGACGAGGAACTGGCCGCTTTGCCGGGCAAACCGGGCAACCGCTTCGGCGCCGCGGTGTCGGCGTCGGACTACCTGCAGGGTAGATGGGTCATGGTGGCCGCCCCGGGGGTGGCCAAGTCGGGCCAGGAGGGTGGCGGTTTCGTCTACGCAACCGCCGAGACGCCCCCCGCGTGGATGGACATCCCCGCCCTGGTGACCGGGCCGCCGCTGCGGTGGGGCGGTCTGGCGCCCGACTGGTGGAAGAAGTTCACACCGGAGATCGCCAGGTATCTCTAGCCGGCCCTGGGGCCGGCGGGTAATCGCATCCCGGCGGTGAATCTGCCAGGATCGCGCCTCAGTCGATAGCCGCGCCGATGGGCGCAACTTGCATGTTTCGAAGAAGCCTCCGGATCGGGATCGTTGCGGAGGGAAGGGAGCCGTCCGAGTGATTGTTTGCAGCCGATGCGGGTTCCACAATGAGGACTCCGACACGTTCTGCGGCTCGTGCGCGAGCTTCCTCGAATGGGAAGGCCAGAAGGTCGCGGCGGAAGCCCCGGCTCCCGCCCCGCAACCCGAACCTGAGCCCGAACCCGAGCCCGACGCCCATGTGGGCATCATCGACCGGGTCAAGGAAGTGATCGGCATCGGCGACAGCCCCACCACGGGGGGGACGGTCGCGGTCGGTGCGGCCGCCGCGCCGGCCGAGGAGGTCGCGCCCGCCCCGGTCGAGCCGGAGCCCCCCACCCCCGGCGCGGTGGCCGCCCCGGTGGCCGGAGGTGGCCTGTCGGGCCATGTGGGCGGCGCGGCGAGCGCCGGGGTCCCGGCCCCACCGGCGACTGGATCGGAGGCCACCGTGGCCCCGCCCGACGTCGCCCCGCCGGTACCCGGAGGGGCTGTCGCGCCGCC
>JAGWSF010000048.1 GCA_028876385.1 Acidobacteriota bacterium
AGCTTGTCGAGATGCCATTCGTCCACTGCGCGCCGGGCTCGTTCCTCGGTGTCGGCAGACACGGCGACCGTGGTGACGCCGAGGCTCTCCAGCTCAGGCAGGGCGGATTGGAGCTGCTGCAGGTAGCCGCGACAGATGGGACAGTGCCAGCCCCGGTAGAAGACGATGAGCGTGAAGTGGGCCGGTCGCTTGTCCTTGAGTGTGAAGCGGCCCCCGTCGACGAGCGGCAGGTCAAGACCCGGGCTCGGAGTCTGGGGCAGCGGACGGGTCATGAGTGCTCTCCTTGCTGGAGGTCTTGCCGGCGGGCTGGCCTGGCTTTTCTGCCGCCGGTTTCGATGAACAGCTGGGCGGCTGCTTGGCGGACGCCGAGTGTCCAGGTGGGGTAGGCCTGCACTGTCAGGGCCAGGCGGGCGGGGAACATGTGAGTTCGCATGGCCAGGGTGGGCACGGCGATCATCTCCCCGGCCCGGGCGGCGACTATTGTGGCCCCGACCAGCCGGCCGCCGGCCAGGTTGTGGGCTCCTCGGCGTGGGGCGGTGATCAGTTTGATGTATCCGTCTGTCCTGGCAGCGGTGATGGCCCGGTCGAGTTCGCTGAGGGGCAGCTCGGCGACGAGGGCCCCGTCATGGGCTTCGGCTGCGGCGTCTTCGGTGAGCCCGACGCGGGCGACCTCTGGGGCGGTGTAGGTGACCGCCGGGATCGCTTTCTCGTCAAAGCGGTGCCAGGGAATGCGGGCCAGGGCGTTGCTGGCTGCAATGCGGCCCATTTCGTCGGCGCCGTGGGTGAACGGGGCTCTCCCGGTGACGTCGCCCGCCGCGTACACGCCGGGGAGGGTGGTGCGCATTTGGATGTCGGTTACAAGATGCCCGCGGCGGTCGATCTCGGCGCCGGCTTCGCCGGCACCGATCCGGTCGGTGGAGGGGTGCCGGCCTACCGCTACCAGGAGCTGCTCAGCGCGAGCTTCTCCGTCGCCGAGCTCGACGGCCACCCCCTGCTCGGAGGAGCGCACGGAGCGGACCTTGGCGTTGGTGAGCACCCGGACACCATCCCCGCTGAGGGCTTCTGCCGCGATGCGGGAGGCTTGCGGTTCTTCGCGAGGCAGGATCCTGTCTCCGGCCTCGACGATGGTGACTTCGGTGCCGAAACGGGCAAAGGCCTGAGCGAGCTCCGCCCCGATGGGCCCCCCGCCGATGATCACCATCGACGCCGGCAGCGTCTCGAGATCGAAGACCGACTCGTTGGTGAGATAGGAGACGGTTTCGATGCCCGGGATGGGCGGGACGGCTGGGCGGCTGCCGGTGGCAATCACCAGACGACGCCAGCCGATCGGCGTGCCGTCGACGAGCAGCTCCTTCGGCCCGACCAGGCGGGCGGCGGCCTCAATGGGAGTTATGCCTTCCCGGCAGAGGCTGTCAGGGTTCTCGGTAGAGGCGATCTCGGCGATGGTGGACTTGAGACGTGTGGCAGCAGTCTCGTAGTCGACCCCTTGGCTGGCGGCCTCGATGAGCGTCTTGGACGGCACGCAGCCGTAGAAGGTGCAGTCGCCACCGAACGGGCCGTCGGAGATCAGGGCGACACGGGCCCCCCGTCGACGGCCGGTTCTCGCCGCCGACAGTCCGGCGGCGCCTGCACCGACAACGACCAAATCGAACTCGCCCGTCACAGAAGCCCCCTTCGGCGGATCCCATCGCGGAGCGGCGCGTGAACGGTCCGGGGGCCGGACAGGAGTCGCAGCGCGCCGCCGGTGGCTGCTCCGTAGACGACGTGGTCGGCCCAGTCGCGGGCCAGTGTCTTGACGTCGTAGCGCCAGATCGGCTCGTAGAGGCGCAGTAGGGGCAGGGTGATGTAGTCGGACAGCCAGACTGTTGTGCCGAACAGGGGCCCCCATCTGGCGCGGCGCGTTCCGCCGCCGGCGGCCAGCGCCCCTGCGGCGGTGCCCCAGGCGATCCCGTAGGACCAGTGCATGAAGTTGTTGACCGGGTTCGCCTTGTCGTCGGGTAGGTACATGCCAAGGAGAGTCCTGGCGAACAGCCGGCCCGCTCGGGCGGGAGCCGGGGCGTGGTCCCAGTCGCTCACACCCCGGAACTCGTATTCGGCGAAGGGCTGGTTGCCGCCTCCGGCACGATAGCGGCCGTATTGGATGAGGTCCATGGCCGCGGTGCCGGCCGCACCGCTCAGGGCTCCGCGGACGGCGCCGGCGACCACTGCGGCGGCGGTTCGCTTCGGGGTCCGACTTCTACGAGTCATCGGGATTCGGGTGACCGGAGGGAAGGGTCGCCGGTGGCTGATCGCCGCAGACGGCGTACCGCTAGGTACGCGGCGACCGCCACGACGTCGAGGCCCCAGCTGATGTTGGAGTGCCCGTAGGCGTCGAGGGCGAAGCTGGCAGCGGCCGAGGCGATCACCACGACCCAGGCGGCGAGCACAGGGGCCGCCGGCCAGTCGCGTCCAGGTTGGTCGGGCGCGGAGGGGTCGACGGTGCTCGGGGCCAGCCGGCGGGCTGCTGCGAGCACCTGAGAGCCGGTCGGGTTGACCATAGCGGTGTCGCCGATTACGACCGTCGGTACGGTCTCGTTGCCGTCGGCGACTGCCCGCACCTCCGCTGCCGCGTCCGGATCGGCCCAGATGTTCACTTCGGTGGCGCGCACCCCCAGCTGGCGGAGCCGGCGCTTCAGGCCCGAGCAGTACGGGCAGCCCGGTCTCCAGTAGAGCAGGACCTGTGAGTCGGCAGTGTCGCTCGATGTCCCAGTGTCGCTGGATGTCACAGGTGGGGAACCCGTCTCGCCGGCTGTGCATTCCACTTCATCCCCGGGTGGCGACAGCCGAGGGTGTAGCGATTGCCGATGCCGGCCGTGCCCAGGAGGCCGGAAGGAAAGTGGAAGGAAAGTGGAAGGATCCGACCGGCTCAGCGGGTTTCGCCCTAGGTGATGATCCGATGAGTGTAGGAGTGATCAGCGGGTCTGGGACGGAGAGCTGGCCCGGCGTCGAGCGCGTCGAGCGCCGGGTGCATGACAGCGTCTACGGCCAGGCGGAGCTGACTGCAGGGATCGTCGACGGGATCGAGGTGCTGCACGTGTCCCGGCACGGCCCGGCCCACCAGCGACTTTCCAACCACGTGGACCATCGGGCGAACATGGCCGCTCTCATCGACGCCGGCGTTGAGGTGGTGGTCAGTCTCACGGTCTGCGGTGCCATCCGCTCCGACCTGCCGCTCGGCGGTGTGGTGGTCTTCGACGACCTGTACTTCCCGTCCAACCGCCTGCCCGACGGTTCCCTCTGCACCTGGCACGACACTTCCGGTCGACCGGGCCGGGGACACTGGATATTCGACCAGCCGTTCGACGCGGCGCTGCGTGGCACCATGGTGGAAGCGGCGGGGCGCGCCGGCGTCGAGACCGTCGACGGGGGCTGCTACGGGCATGTCGACGGCCCCCGGTTCAACAGCCGGGCCGAGATCCGGGCCCTGGCCGCCGCCGGCGTGACTGCGCTCAGCCAGACCGCCGGACCGGAGGTGGTGCTGGCCGGGGAGGCCCGCCTGCCGATGGTCCTACTCGGCTATCTCACCGACTACGCCACCGGCGTGGCGGCGGCACCCGAGCCGCTCGACGCCCTCCTGGCCAGGGTGAAGGCCAGCACTGCCGCGTTGGCGGCGGTCGTCAACTCCGCCCTGCCGGCGCTCGCCGAGCTCGCGGTGATGCCGGCCGGGACCGTCCACACCTTCGAGCCGTGACCCTCGAGCCGTCGGTCCTGGTGATGGTGAAGGCGCCCCGGGCCGGGCGGGTGAAGACCCGTCTGGATCCCCTGCTGGGCCCGCAGGGGTGCGCCTGGCTGGCGGCCGCCCTGCTCACCCACACGGTGTCAGTGGCCATCGCCTCCGGCTTCGAGGTGACCGTCGCCTACGACCCTCCTGACGCTCGCGAGGAGGTCGCCACCCTGGTCCCTTCGGGGGTCGGTATGGTCGCCCAGTCCGGGGGCGATCTGGGGCACCGCATGGCCACCGCCGCAGCCGGTCCGCTCGACCGGGGCCGCCCGGCGGTCCTGATCGGCACCGACGCTCCGACCCTGCGGGCGGAGACACTGTGGGAGGCGGCCGAACGTCTCGACCGTGCCGACGTAGTGATCGGGCCTGCCGCTGATGGCGGCTACTACCTGGTCGGCCTGGCTCGAGCGGTACCGGAGGTCTTCCGGTTGGGTCCGATCTGGGGTGGACCGTCGGTGCTGGTCGAGAGCCTCCACGCGGCGGCGAAGGCGGGGGCGAGCGTCTCGCTGCTCGACATGCGGCGGGACCTCGACACTCCCGAGGACGCCGCCGCTCTGCTCGCCGATCCGGACCTTCCTCCCGCCGTCCGCCATGTCCTCACCCTCACCGTATGAGGCCGCCCGTGTCCAACCAGCCGTCTGTGTCGATCGTCGTCCCGGTCCTCGACGAAGCCGACCGGGTCGAGGAGTGCCTGGCCCGTATCGCTAGTGACTTCGGAGGCTGTGAGCTGGTCGTGGTCGACGGGGGAAGCACGGACGGCACCGTCGAGCGGGCGGCGACTCTGGCCCGCGTGGTTCACAGCCGGCGAGGAAGGGGCCCGCAGCTGAATGCCGGGGCGGCCGCGACCAGCGGTGACATCATCTGGTTCCTTCACGCCGATACCAGCATCGACCCGGGTGCTCTGGGCCAGATCCGGGCTGCCGTGGCAGACCCCGCGGTGGTGGGCGGTGGGCTGTCGATCCGCTTCGACGGTGCCGGCCCGGCACTCGGCTATCTGGCCTGGTCGTCCAACCAGCGGGCCCGGCGTCTCGGGCACATCTTCGGCGACCAGGCGATGTTCGTGCGCCGCACCGTGTTCGACCGGCTGGGCGGCTTCGCCGACATTCCTCTCATGGAGGACTTCGACCTGTCCCGCCGGCTGCGCCGCCGGGGACGCCTGGTCCTGCTCGACGCCACCTCCACCGCCTCGGCGCGCCGCTTCGAGACCTACGGCACCTGGCGGATGATCGCCTTCATGCAGTACCTCAAGCTCCTCTTTGTCGCCGGGGTCGACCCGTACCGCATCGCCGCCCGATATCAGGCCGGGCCGGGTCTGCGCCTGCCCGCCGGAGCGGACCGCTCGAACGACCAGGGGTGGCCCCCGTTTCCCAGCAGCATCGCCAATACCACCAGGAGGCCACGATGACCGCCGTACCCCGGAAGCCGGATGCAACCGCGTCGACGATCCCAGAACGCCTCGACCGGCTGGCCTGGACTCCAATGCACACCACCATCTTGGTGGCGCTCGGTGCCGGGTGGCTGTTCGACTCGTTCGAGGTGCAGATGTTCTCCTCCGCGGTCGGCCCTCTCGGTGACCACTTCCACGCCACCGTCGCCCAGCGCGACGCAGTGCTGGCCGTATGGCTGGTCGGCATCCTGCTCGGCGCCCTGGCCGGCGGCCGCCTCGCCGATCGGCTCGGCCGGCGTCGCCTGTTCGTCGCCACCCTGCTGTGGTATGCGGGGTTCACCGTCCTGACCGGGCTGGCTCCCGATCTCGGGGCCGTGTACGCGCTGCGAGGCTTGGCCGCACTGGGGGTCGGCGCCGAGTACGCCATCGTCAACGCGGCCATCGCCGAGTTCATGCCGGCCCGGGTGCGGGGAAAGGCCAACGCGGTGGTGATGAACTTCTGGCCCGCAGGAGCGATCTTGGCCGGGCTGGTCGCCTACCTGGTCCTCGACACGCTGGCCGTCTCCGCGGCCACCTCGTGGCGGTACATGTTCGTCTTCGGTGGGCTGGTCGCACTCGTGGTTCTGGTCTTCCGCCGGCGCATCCCCGAATCGCCCCGGTGGCTGGTCTCCCAGGGCCGCCACGGCGAAGCAGAGACGGTGATGGCGTCGCTGGAGGGCGGCGGCGTCAGCCAAGCTGCCCCGCTCGGCCGTCTCGACGACGATACGCCTCTGCGGTTCGGGCCGGCGGTGGCGGAGCTGGTGCGCCGCTACCCAGGCCGGCTGGCCCTGGGCGCCATCCTGGACCTGGCCGAAGCGTTCGGCTACTACGGGATATTCGCCCTTCTATCGGTGGTGGTCCTGCCCCAGGTCCACATCAGCCAGAAGGCCATCCCGCTGTTCTACATCGTCGGAAACGTGGGTGGGCTGGCCGGGGGCCTGGTCATGTCGAGTTTCTTCGACCGTCTCGGCCGGCGGGCCACCGTCGCCGGGTTCTACGCGCTGGCCGGCGGTGGGGTGGGGCTGCTGGCGGCGGCCACCGCCACCGGCAGCGCCGCCTGGGTGACCGCGGCGTTCGTGGTATCGAACGGAGTGGCCACCGCCGCTTGGACCAGCGCCTATCCGACCTTCACAGAGCTGTTCCCCACCCACCTGCGCGGCGCCGGCGTCGGCGCCTCGGTGGCGGTGGGCCGCGTCGGAGCAATACTGGGCACCCTGTCGCTGCCGTCGCTGGCCACCCATCTGGGCGCCACCGCCTCCTACTCCCTGGTGGTGGCGTTCTGGCTGGTCGGCGTGGCCGCCATGGGTGTCTTCTCCCTGCGGGGCGGCCAGGAAGGGGCGCGCCGCCCGCTCGAATCACTGGTCCGAGGTCCCTTCGAGTCCCTCGCCCCGACGGCGGGGCGCTGAGCTCCGTGACCCGCAAGCGTCTCGGGATCTGCGGCGGTCCCTACGCCAACCCCTACTCCCTGCGGGCCTTCGCCGCTGACGCCCGGGCCCGGGGCTGCGACGAGCTGTTCTGCCTGGGCGACCTGGGCGGCTTCGGTGCCGACATCAACGCCCTGTGGCCCATCCTGGCCGAGGAGGGCATCGTCTGCGTCGCCGGCAACTACGACGTGGCCATCGCCCGGGCCGACCCCGACTGCGGCTGCGGCTACCGTGACCCCACCGACAACGCCTTCGCCCAGCTCATCTACGACCACACCCTGGCCACCTGCGACCGGGACTTCGCCGCCTGGATGGCGACGTTGCCGACAGAACGCCGCGTGAAGGTGGCGGGCTGCGACCTGCACCTGGTGCACGGCTCACCACTGGCCCTGAACGACTTCTGGTGGGAATCGCTGCCCGAGGAGGAACACCGGGCCCGCGTGGAAGCCAGCGGAGCGGATGTCATCTGCTGCACCCACTCCGGCCTGCCCTGGCGGCGGCGGATCGACGGCACGCTGGTGGTCAACGTCGGTGTCCTGGGAAAGCCGGCCAACGACGGCACCAACCGCGTGTGGTACGCCGTCGTGGACTTGGAGGACGGCCGGGCCGACGCCACCCTCGTAGCGCTCGACTACGACTGGAAGGCGCAGGCCGCCTCCATGCGCGCCGCCGGGCTGCCCGAAGCGTTCGTCGAGACCATCGAGACCGGCTGGTGGACCACCTGCATCGAGGTCCTGCCCCCCGCCGAATGATCGGCCGGCCGCTACCAGCTGTACCGCAGCAGCCTGACTGGCGCGTTCACCCCGGCGGGGGGCAGCTGGGGCAGCGTGGCCGACCCCGACAGTGCTGTCGACCGGTCGGTCGTCCCGCTGTTCGCCAGCGCCTACTTCCCGGCCCGGCTGTGGGCGTACACCAACTTCCACTGCAACCTGTCCTGCGACTACTGCGCCGTCAACTCCTCACCGAGAGCCAGGCGGCGCACCATGAGCCCCGAACGCTTCACCGCCCTGGTCGACGAGGCCGTCGCCGAAGGCTTCGTCGAGCTGTACGTCACCGGCGGAGAACCGTTCCTCCACCCCGACATCGTCGAGCTCCTCGCCTACGCGGCGGAGCGGTTGGCGACCGTGGTGCTCACCAACGCCATGCTCCTCGGGGCCCGCAGGTCCGACAGTCTCCGTCGCCTGGCCGGCACCGGCCGGCTGGTCGTGCAGACGTCGCTGGACGGCTCCCAGGCCGCCATCCACGACGCCCACCGAGGCCGAGGCTCGTGGGAGCGGGCGACAGCAGGCATCCGCCAGGCCGGCGCGGCGGGCCTCGACGTGCGGGTGGCCATGACCGAGACGGCGGCCAACAGCGGCGACATACCCGCGCTGGCCGAGCTGGTCCGGTCTCTGGGAGTCCCCGATCGGCGCTTCGCGGTGCGGCCCATGCTCCGGCGGGGGCTGTCCAGCGAGGGGGTCGACATCGACGGGGACAGCACCGTTCCCGAGATCACCGTGACCACCGACGGGTACCACTGGCACCCCGCCGGCGCCGATCTCGAGGCCAGCCCCGACATGTTCGTCGCGCCCGCCGAGCGCAGCCTGGCGGAGGTCAAACGTCTCGTGACCGAACGGTTCTTCGCCGCCCGCCTGGCCGACGGCAGCCTCCCCCAGCCGTACCGTTGCGCCATCTGAGCGGGCTCTGACCAAAGGATGACCCCGATGTCGCGCTCCGCTCCTGATGTCGTGGTGGGCGCCGGCCACAACGGCCTGGTCGCCGCCTGCTATCTGGCCCGTGCCGGACGCGACGTGCTGGTCCTGGAAGCGCTGGACCGACCCGGGGGCGGGGCCAGAACCGAACAGACCATCCCCGGCTTCCGCTTCGACCTGCATTCGGTGGCCCACAACATCATCAACATGACCGACATACCGGCCGACCTGGACCTGGCCGGCGCCGGGCTCGTCTACCAGGAGATGGATCCGTTCTCGATAGCCGTCCGCCCCGACGGCGGTACCGTGCGGTTCTACCGTTCGGTGGAGCGCACCGTCGCCTCGATCGCCGAACACGACCCGGTGGCGGCGGACGCCTACGCCAAGTTCATCTCCGACGGCACCGCGGTGGTTCGGGCCATCCTGCCGGCCATGCGCGGCGACATGGGCGCCCGCGGCGCTTGGGGTGCGGCCCGGGGGCTGGCGGCGATTGCCCGAGCCGGTCCGCTGCGTCTGGCCCGGGATCTGATGGCCCCCTACGAGTCGACTCTCGGGCGGCGGGTCGGGGGCGATCTGGTGGGGGCCGGTGCGGCGTTCGCCGCCCACGGCGGTGTGGGGCCCACCGCAGCAGGAGGGTCGCTGTTCGTGTACTGGCAGGCGGCCTATCACCTC
>JAGWSF010000049.1 GCA_028876385.1 Acidobacteriota bacterium
CTACATCCGCGAACATCCGGTGGAGCGGTGGCATCGCGACGCCAAGATCTTCACCATCTTCGAGGGGACCAGCGAGATCCAGCACCTGGTGATCGCCCGGGCCATCTCGGGGATGCACATCCAATAGCTGTCATCGCTGATGAGTTGGCCGAGGAGCGCCGTCGTAGGCGGCTGGCTGGCGATCCCCGGGTGACGCCGAAAGACCGCGAGCTGCTTCTGCGTCTGGTCAAGGGCAACCTGATGGACGAGTTCCAAGCCGCTCTGGACGCCGTGTCGGCCGAGGACCCTGAGGTCGGTTGACCCCCCCCTAGCGCGACGACGGATATCGCGTCGCGGCCGTGATCATCATCGACGAGTACATCGTCGTGCGCGTCGTGTCGGGAGATTGGCCGGTGGAGATGCCGGTGGACGAGCTGGGTCTGCCGACGATGGGGCATTGGGTGCTTCGGGGTCCGGCAAACCGATGATCAGGGGTCCTCGAGGCCGAGGGACACGAATATCTCGTGGCGTTGGCTCTCGAAGTCCTCCTCGGTGATATCGCCGTTCGACCTGAGCTCGTTCAGGTGATGGAACCGTGACATCATCTTGGCCTGGTCGACCGGCGCGGCTTCCTCTTCCTGGCGGCGCTGCTCGCGCCGCTGGGTCTTGGCCGACTTGCGGTCGTTGCGCTGAGCGGTGACGCGCCGTTTGCCGGCGCTCTCGCCCCCCCTGCTCATCTCGGCTCCGTGTTCATGCGGTTCTGATCCGTCCGTCTCGCGCCCTGGCGGTGATCCGACCTGCCCGGCGGCGGTTCCGCTCTGCCCGGTCGGTGACCGGCGACGGGGATGCCGGCGGCTGGTCTCCTCCTGGTCCGGCCGACGCCGGGCCGGTGGGGGCCACGAGGATGTGGCGCAGGCTGGCCTGGCCGGGGCGGTGCTGGGTGATGGCGGGGGTCACCCCGGCTCGCCGGCCCAGGGTGGCCACCTCGGCCCGCTGGTCCTCGGTCGCCAGGATGACGACGGTGCCCGATGCCCCGGCCCGTCCGGTGCGCCCGGAACGGTGGAGGTAGGTCTTGTGCTCCACCGGGGGGTCGGCGTGGATCACCAGCTCGACGTCGTTGACGTGCAGGCCGCGCGCCGCGATGTCGGTGGCGACGAGGACGCTCGCCTGGCCGGAGCTGAAGGCGTCGAGATTGCGGATCCGGGCCGATTGGGTGAGGTTGCCGTGCATCTCCACCGCCGGTACGCCGGCCGCCACCAACTGGGCGGTGAGGAGTCGGGCCCGGTGCTTGGTGCGGGTGAAGACGACCTGGCGGCCGGGGGCCGCGGTGAGCTCCACCAGCGCCGAGAGGCGGTTGGCGGTGGAGAGGTGCACCACGTGGTGGGCCATCTCGGGCGTCGGGCCGCCCTGGTCGTCTACGTGGTGGACCGCCGGGTTCGACAGGTAGCGCCGCACGAGGACGTCGACGGCCCCGTCCAGCGTGGCCGAGAACAGCAGCCGCTGGCTGTTGGGGGGAGTCTGGTCGAGAATGCGCCGGACGGCGGGGAGGAACCCGAGGTCGGCCATGTGGTCGGCCTCGTCGAGCACGGTGATCTCGACATCCGACAGGCGGCAGATCCCCGACCGGAGATGGTCCTCGAGGCGTCCTGGGCAGGCGACGACGATGTCCACGCCGCGGCGCAGGGCATTCACCTGCGGTCGAAGCGGTACCCCCCCGAACACCGTGGTCGCTTCTAGGCCCACGCTGGCCGCGAGGGGCTGGATCACCTGGTGGATTTGGCGGGCCAGCTCTCGGGTGGGGGCCAGGATCAGCGCCCGGGGGCGACCCCCCGCCGCTCGCCGGTGACGAGCGGCGAGCCGGGCGATGACGGGCAGCACGAAGGCCACCGTCTTTCCCGAACCGGTCCGTCCCCGGCCGAGGATGTCCCGACCGGCCAGAGCGTCGGGGACCGTGGCCGTCTGTATGGGGAACGGCTCGGCGATACCGCCGACGGCCAGGGCCTCTACGAGCACCTGGGGCACGCCGAGGAGGCTGAAGCCCGAAGCCGGGGCCGCGCTGGGCGCCGAGCCGTCGTGGTTGTGCGAAATGGGGCGGCTATCCGCCATGTGGGGAACTCCGAACTGTTCGATCCGCCTTGCCGGCTACCTCGAACCGACGGACTCTTGCGAGGTCCGCGGCCGGGTTGCGCCGGGGGCGGGGGACCGCTCGACATGAGCGGCTCCCAGGGTGAAACGGGTGGCAGGATGCGACCTGCCTTTCGAGGGACCGCCAGCCGGCGAATCGGACTTCTGGCCGATCTCGACGGCGACGGGCAGAGCTGACTTGAACGAGTAGACGATGCCGTGGGCCACGGGCGATCCCCTCCTTTCCGGGCCTCGTTCGACTCCGGGGATCACGCGGGGTCACGGCCTGGTCCTCAACGGACCGGAGGGAATCTCGTCGAGCTCAGCTACCCTCACCGGCCACTGTAGCCGACGCGACCTCGGCGGGGACGCCGCAGGGACGCGCCGGGTCGCCGTCGGGGCGGCGTGGTGGGTGGCGGCCGGTGGCTGCCGGGTCCGCCGGGAAGCGGCCGCTGGCTAGCGGGCCGGAGCGACGCGGTAATGTGGGAGGGGCGATTGGGGCCCTATAGTCGGCCGCTCCCATCCGTCAGTGCTGTAACCGTTCTGGTCGACATAAGGAGCCGTATGGCCCGTAATCCGAAGGCGACGAAGAAGACGAGCGACCGCCGGCTCCGTCCGGCCGGCGCGGGTGGGGCCAACCCCCGCCGGGGCCGTCCCAAGTTCTGCCTGTTCTGCCGCGAGCACGCCACATGGGTCGACTACAAGGACGTGGGCCTGCTCAAGCGGTTCGTGAACGACCGGGGCCGGATCAGGGCTCGGGGGGCGACCGGAACCTGCGCCCAGCACCAACGCGACGTGGCCACTGCCATCAAGACGGCCCGGGAGCTGGCCCTGCTGCCCTATGTGGTGCGCACCACCGCGACCCAGGCACGCGGTGGCCGGGGCGGGGAGCATCGCGGGAACGCCCAGGCTGCTCCAGGAGCAGGCGCGGCCGCCGACGATTCGGGTTCGGCCGACGCCTCCGGCGACTACCCGACCGACGGTCCTGACGTCGAGGAGTCGGAGATCACGCTTCCCGCCCTGGCCTAGAGCCGGGTGCGGCCGACCCTGATACCGGCCGGCGGTGAGCGGCCGGTATCAGGCGTATTGCGTGATCTCAGGCGCCCTGAGTGATCTGGGTCCGCATCCTGTCGATCATCTTCAGTCGGCGGGCGCGGTCGGTGTCACTCTGCGCAGCATCGTCGCGGACCCGACCGGCCAGGCGCTCGAGGCGCGACAGTTCCTCTGATCGCACCTGCTGCGCATCGGAGGCCGGGAGGCGGCCGAGGGCCTGCACGAAGGCCTTCTGGGCGTCGGCGCCCCGGCTGAGCCCCAAGTGGCGGCTGATGCGGGCGTAGGGCTGCCCTTCGCCTCGCAGACGCAGCACCTTCTGGTCGACGGTCTCAGAAGCCGGCGCTGCATCGGGTAAGTCGGACATGGCGGGTCACCTCCCGAGCCCTGAGGCTCGAACCGCAAACCGGGCTGGGTTGGGTTCCCGACCTGGAGCGCCATCCTATCGCCTCCCGCCGTCATCGCCGTAGGCGACCTGGGCGGGCTCCCCCGGCGACCGCTTCAGGCCCCGTCGGGGGTAGCGATCAAGTAGCCTGTAGCGGCTGGACACCTGACGCTCATGTATTCGGGCAGTGTCTCCACCAACAGCAGAGACGAGGACGAGTGCCCAACAAGCGTGCTGTCCAGCCCGAGGAAGACCTGGTTCGGCTCTACCTGAACGACGTCGGGAAATACGCGCTGCTCACCAAGAACGGTGAGATTCAGTTGGCTCAGGCGGTCGAAGCCGGACGCTGTGCCCGAGCCGAGCTATCGGCCGACGAGGCGCTGAGCCCGTCGCGCCAGCGAGAGCTTCGGCGTCTGGTCCGAGCCGGCGAGGAGGCCACCGAGACCTTCGTCAAAGCCAACCTCCGGCTGGTGGTGTCCATCGCCAAGCGCTACCAAGCGGCCGAGCTTCCCCTCCTGGATTTGGTGCAGGAAGGAAACCTGGGCCTGATCCACGCCGTCGAGAAGTTCGACTGGCGCAAGGGCTTCAAATTCTCCACCTATGCCACCTGGTGGATCCGCCAGGCCATCACCCGGGGCATCGCCAACACCGGACGGACGGTGCGACTGCCGATTCACGCCGGTGACCTCCTCAACCGGGTGACCAAGGCCCGGGCCCGGCTCGAGGCGACCCTGGGGCGGCGTCCGACCATCATCGAGCTCGCCGACGACCTCGGCCTCGAGCACTCGAAGGTCGAGGAGATCATCCGCTATGTCGGCGAGCCGATGTCCCTGTCAGAGCCCCTTCGGGCCGACAGCGACGGCGAGCTCGGGGACGTGGTCGAGGACCGCTCCGCCGTGTCGCCTTTCGAAGCGGCGGCCGCCTCGCTCCTGTCAGGCGAGGTGGCAAAGTTGCTGACGGTCCTTGACGAGCGGGAACGGGTGGTCCTCCAGTTGCGGTTCGGGCTCGACCACGGCGAACCCCGCACCCTCGACGAAGTCGGCGTCTACTTCCACCTGACCCGCGAGCGCATCCGCCAGATCGAAGCCCGGGCCATCTCCAAGCTGCGTCAACCGACTATCGATCTAAACGCCCGCGATCTCCTCACCGGGTAGATCCGGATCCGGCAGCTGATTTGTCGGATCAAGTGTCGGTATGCCGCACGGCGGCGACTCCGCGATCCGGCCCCGCACGGGAAGGCTTGCTTCGGTATCGCGGTAGAGTCGAAGCGTCGCTCAGTTCGAACGGCTCGGCGCCCTTGCCCTCGAGGGTAGATAGGCGGTTTCCGGATGGAAACCCCACGCACATCAGCAGCCTCGGCTGTGACCCTGATCGCCCCCAAGCGAGCCGTGCTGATCGACGATCCGGGCCAGCCGATCCTCGAGGATCTGCTCGAGGCTTCGCCGGGGACGATGGCCCATCCATCGGAGTCCACCGGTAGCCGTGCGGGAAGGACCCGGACCAGGTCCGGGTCGAGACGTCGGGCCGTCGGTGAATCGGTGGCGATGACCTGCTGCAGCTGTCGCATCACCTACCTGCCCACCGCCATCTCCTCCCCGGCGGTGCTAGCCGAGGAGTGGGTCTGCGACGGGTGCCGACCACATGGTGAGGTCGGCGACCGCCAACCCTGAGACTTCATGCTCAACGGGGCCGACCCCCGAATGGCCGGTCGCGGCGTGACTGGTCGTCCTGGTGTAGAGTTCGTACGGCGGGACAGGCCTGCGTCAGGGCTGAGTTTCGACGCAGGTGAACTGCCTTTGAGTCGCCCCGGACCTTGGTGACACACCCGGATATGTCGTGGGAAGAAGGTCTGTGGAGACAGTCGAGATTCCAGCCCATTACCGCCTGCTGCGAGAGCAGGTGCGCGAGGCGGGCCTGTTGGACCGGCGGCCGGCCTTCTACGCGTTTCGGATGGTCCTCACCGTGTCGGCCTACGCCGGTGGGTGGGTGGCCGTGGCGCTCGTGGGGAACTCGTGGTGGAGTCTGGTCTGCGCCGCCGCCTTGGCCGTGCTGTTCGCCCAGGTGGTGTTCATCGGCCACGATGCCGGGCACGGCCAGATCTTCTTGTCGCGCCGACGCAACCGACTGCTCGGGCTGGTGGTCGGCGATCTCCTGTGTGGAGTGAGCTTCGGGTGGTGGGTGCCCAAGCACAATGCTCACCACGCCCGTCCCAACGAGCCCGGCCTCGATCCTGACATGGGTGGCGGGGTCCTCGCTCTCACCGCGGCGTCGGTGAGCCGACCGACCACGACCCGATCCGGGCGGATTCTGGCCGGGTGGCGGGCCTGGCTGTTCGTGCCTCTGTTGATGCTCCAGGGGTTGGGGTTGCACGTCACCAGCGCCGATTGGTTGGCCAGGCGGCGGGACCGGCCGGCTGCCGTGGAGACCACCCTGCTCGTCGCCCACGTGGCGGCTTACGCGGCAGTGGTCTTCACCGTGCTGTCGCCGTTGAGAGCGCTGGCTTTCATCGTCGTCCAGCAAGCGCTTTTCGGTCTCTATCTCGGGTGCAGTTTTGCGCCCAACCACAAGGGGATGCCGATACTCCCGGCCGAATCGCCGATGCCCTCAGCGATGCGTCAAGTGATCACGGCGCGCAACGTCAAAGGCGGCCGGGTCGTAGACCTGCTGCTGGGCGGCCTGAACCACCAGATCGAGCACCACCTGTTCCCGACCATGTGCCGGCCCAATCTGGCCCGGGCGGCTCCACTCGTCCGGGCGTTCTGCGCGGATGCCGGACTCCACTACTGCGAGACCGGTCTGATCACCTCCTACCGGGTCACGCTCGGTCGGCTGTACGGCTCCTCGGCTAGCGCCGTCCCCGCCGGTGGTTCGAGGCCGTGCGGTTGCCGGGCCCTGACCGAAGCTGCGGGGAGTAGGGTGGCCTGAAGCGAAAGGGGGCAGACATGGCTGACAAGTCGCCCCGCAAGGCAATGTCCAAGAAGCCGTCGAAGTCGTTGAAGGAGAAGCGGCGGGATAAGAAGGACAAGGAGGACGTTCGCCGGCGGATCGTCTGAGAGGCGGCGGACGTGACCGATCAGGCGCCGTCGGGCTGCCAGGTGGACGGTTGTGACCGTCGGGCGGCAGCATCGCTGCGAAGGGACGACCTGCCCGGGCCGGTCCGGCTGTGTTTCACCCATACCGAGGATTTCAGGATGAACGGCCCGGCGTGGACGGTCATCTGGGGCTCCTCGGAGCACGGACCGGTATCGGTCGTTCCCGCCCCGGCTGCGGCCGTCGGACGGGCGCCGGGAGTTGCGGCCGACCGATCCACGTCGGAGGCCCCGGCATGGACGAAGGTGCGCAGCAGGCTGACCAGGCGTAAGCCGACCTGACCTCAAAGGGTTTGCGGGCCCAACGGCATCACTTCCTCCGGGCAGACCGGCTGGGGCGATAATGGGTGTAGCCTGTAATCAGTCCACTCTGGGCTAAGAGCCTCCGCTCCTCGGAGGCAGATCGGGGGTTCCCATGGGAGCTCCGAACACATCCACTGCGACTTCTGGCGATCGCCGGACGCCTCCGGACGAGGACCACCGGACCGCGGCGGGTTCTGATCCCCTGGCCGAGATCGGTGCGCTGATGGCCGCTTTGAAGGCCAAGGACGAGCGCTCGGCGAAGAGCGCGGCGCACGTGATCGAGGATCGTCAATCGTTCATCGACGAGTTCCGCGCCGTGTGCGAGGCCCAGGTCCGTCCGGCCATGCAGGCCGTACTCGACCGGCTGCGGCTCGAAGGTGGCGACGGAGTCATCGAGGAGCATCCCGGCGGCGAGCCCCGGGTGGCGACTCCCCGCCTCACGCTTTGGATGTCCTTGCAGGGCCCGATTGATGGCGCGCCCCGCCAGGACCGCAACCCCCACCTCCAACTCGACGCCGATGTCGTCGGCCGGGTGGTGCGCCTGAGCGAGGGCGACAGTTGGCGCAGCGGGGGGGCGGGCCACAGCGGCCCGGCCGGCACATGGAATCTCTCCGATGTCAATCGGGCCACGGTGGTGTCCGAACTGCTGGAGATCGTGCGCCGATCGGCGCGCCTGCCTGAAGGGCCGGGCTCCCCCCGCCTCAACGGCAGCGGCAGTGGTTCGACCACTCAGGCAGGGACCGAGGAGACATGAGCGGCCAACTCGCACCCAGCAGAGTCTCAGTGACCACCTCCGAGCCTCGTCAGCACCAGCCGGAGACGGGGTACGCCTGGCTGATATTCGACGCCGGCGGCGAGCTGTTCAACTACAAGTGCCACCTGCCGGGCGGTGGTCGCCAGGCCCGTCGGACGGGGCTCGCGACGCGACGGGGGTGGCGCGCCCGAAGCGGCCCGGACGGCCGGGGCGACAGCGTCGGACCGGGCCGGCACCGCCGTGCCAGCTAGAGAAACCTCGCCGGGCCCGGCCCGCTTGCAGTCCCAGCACGGACGGGGAGAGTCACCATCCGTATCGTGATGATCGCCCCGCCGTGGGTGGCAGTGCCGCCCACGGCCTACGGAGGCACCGAAACGGTGCTCGACTCACTGTCGCGCGGCCTGCACGCCGCCGGCCACGACCTGATCCTCTACACCACGGCGGACAGCACCTGCCCGGTGCCCAGGGCGGCCATTCTCCCCGAGGCCATCGGGGTGGGGGTGGGAGGTTCGGCGACCGAGATGCGCCATGTCATCCACGCCTACCAGACCGCACTCGACTCCGGTGCCGACATCGTCCACGACCACACCCTCATCGGCCCAGTGTATGCCGAGCGCTTCGCCGGACTGCAGGTCGTGACCACCAACCACGGCCCGTTCCAGAGCGAGCTGGGCGACTACTACCGGGCCATCGCCGGCCGGACCCCGGTGATCGCCATTTCCCATCACCAGGCCTCCACGGCCACGGGCATCCCCGTGGCTGCGGTCATCCACCACGGCGTCGACCTCCGGCTCTTCCCGGTCGGCAAGGGCGACGGCGGCTACGCCGTCTTCCTCGGTCGTATGTGCCCGGAGAAAGGCGTCGACACCGCCATCCGGGTGGCCCGGCGGGCCGGGGTACCGCTGCGTATCGCGGCCAAGATGAGCGAACCCGCCGAACAGCTCTACTTCGATCAGCGGGTGCGACCCCTGCTCGGTGGGGACATCGAATATGTCGGGGAGATCGGAGGGGCCGACAAGACCGCGCTCCTCGGCGGAGCGGTGTGCCTGCTCAACCCGATCGCCTGGCCGGAACCGTTCGGGATGGTGATGGTCGAGGCCCTAGCCTGCTCCACACCTGTCGTCGCCACCCCTCTGGGCTCGGTGCCCGAGATCGTCGACCACGGCCGGACCGGCTTCGTCTGCTCCGGCGAGATAGCCCTGGCGGCTGCGGTCCAATCGGCGGCGGCCCTCAACCGGCACGAGTGTCGGGCCGCGGCGGCGGCCCGTTTCTCGGCCGAGCGCATGGTCGGCCAGCACGTCACCCTCTATGAGACGCTGATCGGCGACCGCGCCCTGCCCAACGTCGCCTGACGCACCTGGGCGTCGCCTGACGCGCCTCAGCATCGCCTGACGCGCCTCAGCGGCCCCCCACTATCACGGTCGAGACCATACCGGGGTGGAACAGGCCGTGGCCGACCACGCCCGGGACCGAGTCGAGGTAGGCGGCGAGGGCCGCCGGGTCGTCGAAGGGGTCGGTCCAGTCGGCGATCACCCCTCCGTCAGGGCTCGGCGGCGTCGAGGGGCGCACCCGGGCGCAGCTCAACTCGTGAAGGGTGGCGGCCAGCCCGAAGGGCAGCAACTCCAGCGGCACAGGGGAGCCGATCCGGGGGACTTCCTTGTCCGAGGACACGATGACCACGAAGGTCTCGGCGGCGGCGGCCACGATCTTCTCCCGGACGTGGGCCCCCCCGCCCCCCTTTACGATCCATCCGTCCGGGTCGACCTGGTCGGCTCCGTCTATGGCCAGGTCGAGGCGGTCGAGCTGGGAGAAGGCCTCGACCCGGAGGCCTAGGGCCGTGGCGTCGGTCTGCGTGCGGGGCGAGGTCGCCACGCAGCGGATGTCGAGCCGGCGGGCGGCCAACGCCGGGAGCAGGTAGGCGACCGTCGAGCCGGTGCCGAGACCGACGGTCATTCCGTCGGCTACCAGCTCGGCCGCGGCCCCGGCGGCTTGGCGTTTCTCGGTCTCGGTGGGCGACAGTCCCGGGCGCGGCCCGGGGTGGGTCGGGTCCACGGCGTCAGGACAGCCGGGTGCGGGGCATCCGGTCGACCCCGCCGTGCCCGTGGATCTCCGTCACCGCCGGAACGGGATCGGGGTCCGCGAAGAGGCCCCGGTCCTCGAAGTCGGCGTCGCGCCCGGTGGCGTCGGTGACCCACCACGACGCCTCGAGGGCGATCCCGTTGGGATCGGTGAAGTACACCGATCGTATGAAACCGTGATCCACCACCTCGGTCGCCTCGCTGCCGGCGGCGCGCAAGCGGTCCCGCAGCTTCAGCAGCGAATTCTCGTCGGGCAGGTTGAACGAGATGTGGTCGAACTGGATGGCCCGGGGATCGGGAATCCCGGCCGGCTTGGCGAAAGGTTCGAGCTCGACGCCTCGGTACTCGAAGAAGGCGAGGGTGCTCTGGGGGCCGATCTCGAAGAAGTAGTGCCGGAACGCCTCGTTGCCGATGGTGGCCACCAGGCGCGCCCCGAGCACCCCGTGATAGAAGCGGACGGTCGCGTCCATGTCGGTGGTGACGAGCGCGAGGTGGTTGATCCCGCGCCAGCGCGGCAGCTCTTGGGGCATGCCCCAATCCTAGGTACGGTGTGCCCATGACAATCGCCGTAGGTGACAGGATTCCCGAAGTTCAGGTCCAGGTGCCGGGGGCCAACGGCCCCGAGGCGGCCAGCACGGCCGAGTTGCTCGGCCACGGCAAGGTAGTGCTCTTCGGCGTGCCGGGGGCGTTCACGCCGACGTGCAGCGACCACCATCTCCCCGGTTTCGTGATCCGCAGCGAGGACCTCCAGAAGAAGGGGGTGGACCAGGTGTTCTGCGTGTCGGTGAACGACGCCTTCGTGATGGGGGCGTGGGGCAAGGCCAACGAAGTGGACGGAAAGGTCGGCATGATCGCCGACGGTTCCGCCGTGTTCACCAAGGCGCTCGGCCTCGACATCGACCTGACCGGTGGCGGCCTCGGCGTCCGGTCCAAGCGTTACGCGGCGGTCCTCCAAGACGGCGTGGTCACGCACCTGGCGGTGGAGGACACGCTGGGCCTCGAGGTGAGCTCCGCCCAGGCCGTTCTCGAAGCTCTCTGACACCGGGGGTGGGGGCCCGAGCCGGGCTCGGGTCCCCACCCGGTGTCACCCGGTTTGGCGGACTCAGTCCCTGGGGGTGAGGATGTAGGTCGAGGAGGCCTTGGCGACCAGCACGCCCGAGTCGTCGGTGATCTCGGCCTCGACGAAGGTCACGCGCTGGCCCCCGCCGATGACCCGGGCCTTACAGGTCAGATGCTGGCCCGGCCGGGCCGGTCTCAGGAAGCTGATTTTGAGCTCGGCGTTGGCCGTGAAGGCCTTGCGCCCCCGGAGATTGGTGACGGTGGCCGAGGCCATGGCGGTGTCGGCGAAGGCCGAGAGGAACCCGCCCTGGACGGAGCCGACCGGGTTGGCGAGCTCCTCGCCGGGGGTCATCACCCAGACGGTGACACCGGGCTCTGACTTGTCGATGCAGCGGATGCCCAGCGTCAGGTCGCAGTTGGGCGGAACCCGGAGGGAGGGGCCGGTCACTGGGCGCCTCTCGGAAGACCCCGCAGGCCGGCCCACACCAGGTCGGCCAGTCGGGTGGCCAGCCGGTCGGCCTCGGCCGGGTCGATGACCCGACCGGATTGCGACGACACCCAGCGTCGGGAGGCGACCTCGCCCAACCCGACTATGGCGTAGCCGAGGAGCTCGCGGTGATCGGCGTCGATGTCGGCGTCGATGAAGCGGGCGATGACGGCGGCCATGTCCTCCTCGAGCCGGCGGACCGACCCGGTGAACTCGTCGGCCAGCCGGGCGCCACTACCGAAGAGGATCTGGAAGGCGTCGGTGCGGTGGCAGACGAACCCGAAGTAGGCCCGAAAGCCGGCGAGCACCCGCTGGTAGGGGTGCGTCTCGGCGGCCGCTCGCTCCTGCACCCGGCAGAGCAGGTCCCTTCCCTCCTGTTCGAGCAGTTCCAGGAACAGTTCCTGTTTGGACTGGAAATGCTGGTACAGCACCGGCTTGGTGACACCGGCCGCTTCGGCGATTTCCTCCATCGACGTGTCGTGGTATCCCCCCGCGGCGAAGCAGGTCAGGGCCACTTCGAGGAGCTGGTGGCGCCGCTTGGCGGCGGGAAGCCGCTGGCGCATTTCGCCCATTCGCCCTACTGAGGCGCGACCCGCGTCGGACACGGAAGACATCCTGGCAGAAACAGGGGCCGGTGACGTTTGGCCCCGGGGTCGGCGGGTAATCACCCGTTCGTACGCAGAATGCGGGATCGCGGTCTTCTTCCAGTCCAACCAAAAAGCAGGCCGCCGCCGAGCACTTACCGAAGACATTCACCGTGAGGCCACCCAATCAGTCACCGGCCAAGGTGACGAGCCGCCCTCCCGAGCCCCTGCGCCCCACCCCGGCGCGCCGCCCCGGGACGAGCCTCCTCGCGGCCCGAGTGCGGCGACGGCGCCACCGCCTGGTGCCACCTGCCGAGAGATGACGGCGCGGGGGATAACCGGAAGGTTGACCGGCGGCCGGCGCCGACGCGTTCAGCGCGGCAGCGGCCACCCGGCGTCGCTGATGAGCGAGCCGATCCGGTGGGGTAGGGAAGCTATGTGGAGGTGGTCGCGCACCATGGCCCGGTTGTGGTCGATGAGGTCGGCATCGGGATCGGCCAGCCAGGCCAGGAGGTCCGCCGGCCGGGCGACGTCGAACCATCGGAAGCCCAGGGCTCTCAGCTCCTCGGCCACCGGGTAGCGGCCCACCGCGGCGGGACGCCCGAATATGGAGGCTTCGACGGGGGGATTGCCGAAACCCTCCCAGTCGGAGGGGAACGACACCACGTCACACGCGGCGTAGGCGTGCTCCACCCCCTGCCATCCGACCATGGGCGCCACCGGTCCCCGGCGCACCCGAACGGGGGCGGTCGACAGCAGGGCGGCCAACTCCGCTTCGAAGCCCTCCTCGGTTGGTCCGAGCAGCCAGTAGTCGGCCTCGAGCTCGGCGGCCAGAGCCAGTCCTAGGTCGATGCGCTTGCGGGGAATGGCCCGTGTCGGTTGGAGCACCAGCAACCGGTCTTCGCCGAGGTCGAGGGACCGGCGGGTCCCCTCCCGGTCGCCCGGCGGGGGATCGGGGTCGAAGCAGTTGCGTATGACGGTCGCCTCGATGCCTCTCTCGGCGAGCTGCCGGGCCGACAGCTCGTTGATGGTGACATGGCGCCACTCGGGATCATCGGGTGGGGGGGGCTGGTCGTGGAAGCGCTCCCGCTGCCACGGCAGGTCGTGGTGGCGCATGATGGCCGGGCGGCCGGCCAACACCTCGGCCACCGCGTCCCGTGCGGCGGGATTGAGGGGGAGAGAGCAGAGGTTCTCCACCACCACGATCTGAGCGGGGGCGAGAGCGGCCCGCAGGGCGCCCATGTCCACCGCCCCGGCCTCCTGGCCGGTGAGCCAGGCGCCGGCGTCGAGACCGGGGACCACGACGTCGACAGGACCGGACCCGGCGACGGCCGTGACCTGATAGCCGATCTGGGTCAGCGCCCAGGCCCACTTGTCCGCCTCCACCGACACCCCGTCGGCGCCGCCGAGGCGGAACGACAGCGACACGGCGATCGGGCGGCCGCCCCCTCGGGTTCCGTCCACCGCGGCTTCAGCCCGCCCCTGGGGTCGCCTGGACGGCCCCCCGCCGTCGTCCGGTCCGCTCGGCGCGAAGGGCCGGCTCGGCCCAACTGAAGGCCATCACGGCCCCACCCAGAGCCACGAGCAGGTCCCCGGCCGACACCCGTTGGCCGGTGACGGGCACGACCACGTCGTCGGCGAGGAAGGCCAGGTGGTCACCCGCGCCGAGGCCGTGGTGGTGGGCGCCGGCGGGGACGCCGGCCGGTAAGCCCCTCACCGGCATACCCCCGTTGAGAGCGACCACCAGCAGGTTGGCGATCAGGCCGGCCGAGACCAGGACGGTGCCGGGACGGCGTCGGTTCAAGAAGCCGAATCCGGCCCCGACCGCGTACCCGGCCGCCTGAAGCGCCGTCCCGACGCCGGCTCTCGGCCAGAATGCGGCGGCTGCCTCCGACGCCAGCGCGAGCCCGGCCAGCTCCGGACGGCGCCACTGACGGACCCCGGCTCGAAGCGGCCGGGCGGTCGAGGCGGGGGCCGGCGGGTCGGCCTGCGACGGGTCCCGGGCCACTCCGGCCGCCGACGGGTTCCGGGCCACTCCGGCTGCTGCGCCGGCCACGGCCCCGGCCAGCACCGCCGCCAGTAGGAGCCACATGGAGTTGACGGTAGTTGCCTCGGTGGGGGTCCCGGATGGCAATAAGGCGGCCGCCATCGCTACCGTTGAGGCGGTCGTCATGGACCAGGTGATCCGATTCCGCTCCGCAGTGGCACTGGCCGGCCGTTTCCCGGTCCTGGCCGGTGTCGATCTAGACGTGGCCCGAGGTGACGTGATGCTCCTGCGCGGCGCCAACGGGGCCGGCAAGACCAGTCTGCTCAGAGCCTGCGCCGGACTGGTGCGAGTCGTGGCCGGGGAGGCCTCCGTGCTCGGCCACGACCTCATCCAGGATCAGCGGGCGGTCCGCCGTCAGATCGGCTTGGTCGGCCACCAGACGGGCCTCTACCAGGAGATGTCCCCCCTGGACAATCTTCGCTTCGCCCTGCGCGCCGCCCGACTGGCACCCGACCGAGCCGAGCCGGCTCTCTCCACCCTCGGGATCAGCGGGCGGCTCCTCGACACCGCCGTCGCTGATCTGTCGGCGGGCCAGCGGCGCCGGGTGGCGCTTTCGGTGCTCGTCGCCCGGGACCCCGATATATGGCTGCTCGACGAGCCCCACGCCGGCTTGGACGCCGAGCACCGGGACCTGCTCGACGGCTTGGTCTTGGCCGCCGCGGCGCGTGGGCGCACCGTGGTGATGGCCTCCCACGAAGCCGACCGGGCGGCCAGCCTGGCCCGGACCGTCGTGACCATCGCCGGCGGTGCGGTCGAGTCGGTGATCGCCGTGGCCCCGCCCCCGGGCGCCGCCGTGGCCCCGCCCCCGGGCGCCGCCGGGGGGCAAGGCCGGCCGCGGACCGCGGGGGAGGTGGTCCCCGTTGTGGCGTGACGCCCTCCTGGTCGGGGGCAAGGACCTGCGCATCGAGATACGAGGACGGGTGGCGACCATGCAGGTGGCCCCTTACGCGCTGCTGGTACTCCTATTGTTCGGGTTCGCCTTCGACCAGGACCACAACCTGCTCACCCAGGCGGCGCCGGGCCTGTTCTGGGTGGCGGTCCTCCTGTCGTCGCTGCTGGCCGTCCAGCGCAGTTTCGCCATCGAGGCCACCGACGGGACCCGCGACGGGCTACGTCTCTCGGGGCTGGACCCGGCCGGGATATTCCTCGGCAAGGTGGCCGCTGTCGTCATCGAGCTGGTGGCTCTGGAGGTCCTGCTCGGGGTCGGGGTGGTCGTCCTGTTCGGGACCCGGCTCCACGATCCGGCCCTCCTCGTGGTGAGCGCCCTGGTCGCCAGCGTCGGCCTGGCGTCGGCGGGGACCGTCTACGGGATGATCGCCTCGGGCGTCCGGGGACGGGAGACGCTGCTGCCACTCCTGGTGCTGCCGGTGGTGGCACCGGTGCTGCTGGCCGCCACCCAGTGCTGGATGGCGGCTCTTGGGTCATCGACCACCGACGGGTGGAGATGGCTCTCTCTGCTCGTCGCTTTCGGGGTGATCTATCTGGCTCTTGGAGTCGTGTCATTCTCAACGCTGGTGGAAGAAACATGACCGTGCACAAAGGGACTGCCAATCAGCTCACCCGGGTCCTCGGCGCCGGGTCGCTCGTCACCGTCGCGCTGACCGCGCTGTTCGGTCTGTGGCTCACGCCGCCCGACGCGGTGCAGGGCCAGCTGGTCCGACTCATCTACGTCCACCCGGCTGCGGCCACGGCGTGCTACGTCGGCTTCGGGTTGTGCGCCCTGGCCAGCCTGGCCTACCTGTGGCCCCGGACCCGCAGCCGCCGCTGGGACCGCCTGGCTGCGGCGTCGGCCGAGGTCGGCGTGGTGTTCTGCGTCATCACCCTGGCCACGGGGTCGATCTGGGGTCGGGGGTCGTGGGGGGTGTGGTGGACATGGGACGCCCGCCTCACCCTGACCGCGCTGCTCTGCGCCGTCTTCCTCGGGTACCTGGCCCTGCGTCGGACCGGGGGCAACCCCGAGAGTCGGGCTCTCACGTCGGCCATCGTGGCCGTCGTGTGCGTCGCCCTCGTGCCCGTCGACCATTACGCCACTTCGTGGTGGACGACTCTCCACCAGGGGGACACCCTCATGCGGGCCAACCCCCTCATCCACGGGTCGCAGCTCTACACCATGCTCCTCAGCTTCGTGGCGGTGGGACTGGTGTTCTCCTGGCTGGTCGTCCACCGCTACCGGGTGGAGGTGCTCGAGGACCGTTTCGAAGCGGAGGGTTTCGCGGTGGCCATCGCCGAGCGGCGCGCCGAAGCCAGCGCCGCCGTCCAGGACCGACCGGCCGAGTCGGCGGTCGCGGGCCTCGGGCCGGCCGTGGCCACCTCGGGTGCGACCGCCGGGAGCGAGATGGGTCGGGACGGGGAGGTCTCAGAGTGAGCTACGTGGCAGGCGGCTGGGCGGCCGCCGGGGTCCTGGTGGTGGTCTACACCTGGAGGACCTTGCGCCGAGGACGGGTTCTGGTCCGCAGCCTGCCGCCGGGGGAGAAGACATGGCGGTGACCGACTCGGCGGACGCGCCGACGGCCTCCTCGTCCACCGCGGCGGCGTCTGCGGAGAGGTCCGGCGCCGCGGCGTCGCCGGGGGCCGGCGTACCCCCGGCCCCCCGCCTGGTCCGTCGTCGGGCCCTGCTCGGCTCGCGTCGCCGCCAGGTGATCGCCGCCGCCGTGGTGGCCGCCGCCATCGCCTTCGTCGTGGTCGAAGGTCTGGGCAACGCCACCGAGTACTACAAGACCGTGCCTCAGGCGGTGGCCGACCGGTCGTCGCTCGGGACCAGGCACTTCCGGATCATGGGCACCGTCGACGACGACGTGCGCCAGGTCGGAAACACCACCACCTTCAGCATCACCTACGAGCGGGTCACGGCTCAGGTGGTCGACACCAAGGAGCCCCCGCAGCTGTTCAAACCGGGCGTGCCTGTGGTCCTCGAGGGCAACTGGGCGGGGAACGTGTTCCAGAGTGACCTGATCATGATCAAGCACACCAGCAACTACACCCCTCCCACCGACCCCTACGCCACGACCCAGACCCCCAAATGAACGCCGCGGCCGGGCTCAGCGCCCTCATCCTGGCCTTCGCGGGGGCCGTGCTCGGCGGAGGGCAGATCGCTCTCGGGCTGTTGCGGGGCCGGCCCAACCTGGTGCGGGCCGGCCGCACCTACACCTGGGTGATCGTCGCCGGGGCGGTGATCGCCACGGTGGCCATGCAGCACGCCCTCATCACCCATGACTTCCGGCTGCAGTACGTCGCCAACAACGACAGCACCGAGACGCCGCTCGTCTACCGGATCACGGCCATGTGGTCCAACCTGGCCGGCTCGATCCTGCTGTGGGGCCTCGTGCTGTCCGGGTGGATCGCGGCCACCAGCCTGAGGTTCCGCCGGCGGGCCGAGGACCCGCTGGTCGCCTGGGCGACGGCCGTGCAGTTCGCGGTGGCCGCCTTTTTCTTCGGCCTGATGCTCTTCGCCTCCAACCCCTTCACCTTGACCAAGGGCCGCATCCCCATGGACGGCCCGGGTCCGGACCCGCTCCTCGCCAACCACATCCTGGTGGCTTTCCACCCGCCTCTTCTCTACCTCGGCCTGGTCGGCTTCACCGTGCCGTTCTCCTTCGCCGTCGCCTCACTCATCACCGGGCGGGTCGGAGAGGGGTGGCTGGTCGAGACCAGGAGATGGACCCTCTTCTCGTGGGGGTTCCTCACCATCGGGGTCGTGCTCGGCGCATGGTGGAGCTACGAGGTGCTCGGCTGGGGCGGCTACTGGGCGTGGGACCCCGTCGAGAACGCCGCCTTCCTCCCCTGGATCACCGCCACCGCCTACCTGCACTCGGTCATGGTGCAGGAGCGGCGAGGGATGCTTCGGGTGTGGAACCTGGCCCTGCTCGTCTCCACGTTCAGCCTGACCATCCTCGCCACCTTCCTGACCCGCTCGGGGGTGATCGAGTCGGTCCACTCCTTCAACAACAACGGCATAGGGCCGGCGCTCCTGGCCTTCTTCGCCGTCATCGTGGCGTCCTCGGTGGCCCTCCTGGCATGGCGTGGCGACCAGTTGAGGTCGCCCGGATCGATCGCCTCCCCGGTGTCACGGGAGGCCGCCTTCCTCACCAACAACCTCCTCTTCGGCGCCTTCGCCCTAGTGGTGCTGCTCGGAACGGTCTTCCCACTCATCGCCCAGGCGGTCAACGGCAGCCAGATCACCGTCGGCGCGCCGTACTTCGACCGGATGACCATGCCTCTCGTGGTGTGCATCCTCTTCCTCATGGCGGTGGCTCCGGTCCTGCCGTGGAGGCAGACCACCGCCGGGTTGGTCCGCACCCGTCTGTTCTGGCCGGCGGCGGTGGCCGTGGCCACCCTCGGCGCCTGCGTCATCGGCGGCGTGCGCGGCCTCAACCCGCTGCTCGCCTTCGGTCTCGGGGCCTTCGCCGGCACCTCGGCGCTGCGCCAGCTGTTCATCGAGGTGCGCCGGCGGGGGCTGGCCGGCTTCACCGGACCCTCGGGAGGAGGGATGGTGGTCCACCTCGGCGTGGTCCTCATCGCCGTCGCCTTCGCCGCCAGCCACTCGTTCTCCCACTCGACGCAGCTCACTCTCAAACAGGGGCAGAGCGCGGCCTTCGATGGGCACACCTTCACCTACGAGGGGATCAACCAGGTCGCCACCCCCACCCACACCGCGGAGGAGGCGGTGGTCGTGGTCGACGGCGGCCAGGCCTACAACCCGGCGGTCAACAACTACCCGTTCGCTCAGGAGGCCATCGGCACCCCTTCGGTCAAGAGCTCGCTCAGCGAGGACATCTACCTGACCTTCCCGTCCACCCCGGCCAAGCCCGGCGACGCCGCCGTCATCGGGGTGATCATCGAGCCTCTCGTGAGCTGGATCTGGATCGGTGGTGGGGTGATACTCGCGGGGACGGCCCTGTCGGCGTGGCCCGGCCGCCGGCGCCGGCGGACGACGCCACCCCGACCGGAGGCCGTGAGCGAGGTGCCGTCGGAGCGCCCGCCCGGCCCGGAGGCCGAAGAGGTGGCTGCGGAGGTGGGAAGCCCGACATGACCTTCACCGATGTGGACACCCCCGCCCCCCACCCGTCGCCGGCGTCGCCGCGACCCCGATCGCGGGTGGTCCTGTACAGCTCCCTGGCCGTCGCCGCGGTACTGGCCGTCCTCATCGCCGTCCTGGCGTCGGCCAAGCCCGCCTCCACGGGCACCTCCGCCAGCCCCCTGCTGGGCAAAGCGGCCCCGCCCGTCTCGGGCCCCTCGCTCAACAGCACCGGCACCGTCACTCTGGCCGCGTTCCGGGGCAAGTGGGTGCTGGTCAACTTCATGGCGAGCTGGTGCGTCCCCTGCCGGCAGGAGGCCCCGCAGCTGCAGGCGTTCGCCGATCAGCAC
>JAGWSF010000050.1 GCA_028876385.1 Acidobacteriota bacterium
GACCGTTCCGTCCTCGGCGGGTGCCACCGACCGGACCTTGACGTCGGTGAGTACCCGAACGCCGTCGCGGGCCAGAGAGCGGGTGGCGGCCCAGGACGCTTCGGGTTCTTCCCGGGAGAGAATCCTGGGTCCGGCTTCGATGAGAGTGACCTCGGTGCCGAAGTGGGCGAAGGCCTGCCCGAGCTCGGCGCCTATGGGTCCGCCGCCGATAATCACCATGGAGGAGGGCCGCTTCGTCAGGTCGAAGACTGTCTCGTTGGTGAGATACCGGACAGAGTCGATACCGGCCACAGATGGGATGGCGGGGCGACTGCCGGTAGCGATGACCAGACGCCGCCAGCCGACCGGGTGGCCGTCGATGAGCAGCCGTTTCGGCCCGTCCAGTCGGGCGGTGCCGGCGATGGCGGTGATGCCCTCGTGGCGCAGGCTGTCCATATCTTCGGTGGCGGAGATCTGACCGATGGTGGATTTGAGGCGGGCCGCGGCTGCTTCATAGTCGACGCCCTGGCCGGCGGCTTCGATCAGGGTCTTGGATGGCACGCAGCCATAGAATGTGCAGTCGCCCCCGTAGGGTCCGTCGCTCACCAGGGCGACGCTGGCGCCTCGCCGGAGTGCCGTCCTGGCCGCGGACAGCCCCGCGGCGCCGGCGCCGACGACTACCAGATCGAACTCCACCCTGGCAGAACCCGGTTGGTGACGCCCGGCATTCCCTGGTCCTTGTCAGTTCCGGACCACCTCCGCCGGAAGGCTGTGGTGCTGCAGGCGCACGCCGCCCTGTCCGCATGCGGGTGAGAAACGTGGAATGCCGGCGCCTACAGGCCGGGTTCAGGTCGGCGACAGCTTGGCAAGCGGGCCTGGGCCTGCCCAGTCCCTGCGGGCCGGCCCGCTTGCCACCTTTCCCACCAACATGGAGGACATACTCATGAAGCGCGCCCAGATCCGGGTCCCTCGTTCAGCGCATCGGCATCGGGCGCCCGGGGAGGCCGCCGGTGTCAAGGACCGAGGGTCGAGCGGCCGCCGACGTCGCGGGGTGCTGGCGGTGCCTGCGGTAGCGGCGGTGGCGCTGGTCGCCGCGGCCTGTGGTTCCAGCTCGTCGAAGTCCGCGACGACCAACAGCTCGGCTTCCGCCGACACCGCATCGGGGCCTGCTGCGACCTCGACGCCTGCGGCCGCAACCGGCGGCGCTTCGACAGGTCTCCAGCTCAATGCGGCGTTCGAGGTGGCGACCACCTCGAAGCCGTTCGACACCACTGTCTCGGCCCTCAAGTCGGCCGTCTCCTCGAATGGGATGATGGTGCTCGGCACGCTCAACCAGGCCGGCGCCCTGTCGGTCACCGGGCTGCACCTGCCCGGCGCCGAGACCTTCTTCGTGGGCAATCCGACGGTCGGCAAGTCGCTCTTCTCGAAGGACCCGGCCATAGGCGCCGCCGTCCCGGTACGCATGTACGTCTGGGCGTCCAGCAACGGACAGACCCGTGTCAGCTACCTCGACCCCGCCTCCCTTGCGGCGGCGATCAACCCGGCGTTCGCCACGCCGACCAAGATGCTCTCAGCCAAGGCCGCATCGATCGCCCAGGCGGCGACCGGCTCGGCCCCGTCCGCTACGGCGAGCGTCCCGGTCACCTTCACGACCGTCGCGTCGTCCAAGAGCTTCAGCTCCACCGTCTCCGGGCTGAAGAGCGCGGTGTCCTCGGCGGGGATGATGGTACTCGGCACGCTCAACCAGGCCGGCGCCCTGTCGGTCACCGGGCTGCACCTCAACGGCGCCGAGAGCTTCTTCGTCGGCAACCCCACCACCGGCAAGAAGCTGTTCGGCATGGACCCCGCCATCGGGATCGAGATCCCGGTTGACATGTACGTGTGGACTAGCAGCTCTGGTCACACCTCGATCGGCTACTTCCAGCCGTCGGCCGTGTTCTCAGCCGTGAACTCACAGTTCGCCCCGGCCGGGCAGATGTTCGACACGACGGCGGCGAACATCGCCAAGTCCGCCGCCTGACCTGTGGCCATGTCTGCCACTTCGACCCCCACCTCCACCACGACCCCCGCCCCTGGGCGGGCCATGACGGTGCGAACCGCCGCCCAGGTGCTCTTGGCGCTCGTAGTTCTGGTCGCGGCCACAGCGGGCGGCGCCCTGCTTTTGGCCGTCGCCGAGAACGGCAGCTCCAGCCTGCACACCCTTGTGATCGAAATCGCCATCCCGTCGGCCATCGTGATCGGCGCTGCTGGCGCGGCCGCCGCCATGATCGGCGCCCGGCGCCTGGCGAAGGGCATCATCTTGGGGCTGGCCTTCGGGGCGCTGTCGACCGCCGGCCTGGAGCTGGTCCGCAACATCGGCTTCTACCAGTTCAACTCGATGCCCGGCCAGCTCCCCGAGCTGATGGGCGTGCTCATCACCAACCGGATCATGGACGGGCCCGACCTGGCCTCCAATCTGATCGGCTGGGCCGACCACGTCTGGAACGGCGCGGCGTTCGGGGTCACCTACGCGGTCATCGTCGGCGGGTTCCCCCGCCGACGGTCACACTGGATCGGCGCCGGGATGGGCGCCATCTACGGTCTGGCTCTCGGCACCGGGTTCCTCCTCAGCCCGGTGTCGAGAGCCACAGGCGCCGGCATCTTCGGATCCATCCTCGGCGCCAAGTACGTCATAACCGTCTACCTCGCCCACGCTGTCTTCGGGGCACTCCTGGGACTGTTGGTGCACCGCTTCGCGTCCTCGACCGACCCCCTGTGGCAGACCGCCCTGGACCTGCTGCCGGGCCGGTCGGCTCGCCGCGAGGCCGAGCGGCGACCGGTCGCCACCTGCGCAGCAAACAGGGCTTGAGTCCATGGCTCTCAGCCTGGAAGGCCAACCCCCGCGAAGAAGTCGCCGAGCACGGCCGCAGCGGTCCGAGGCACCTCAGCGTGGAAGAAGTGGCCGGCGAAGGGAAGCATCACCGGCTGGTCGGGAGCCCCCGGCGTGTCCGCACACAAGCGCGCAGCCCACGACGGGGAAAGGAACCGGTCGCTGGCCGCCCAGACGACCAGCGCCGGCTTCTCCCATCCCCCGAGAACCGAAGCCGTGTCGGCGGTGTGGCAGGGCGACTGGCTCCGCACGTAGGCACAGAAGTACTGCATCCGCTCTCCACCTTCGCGCATCGCCCCTAACCAGTCATCGATCAGGGCGGGAGGCACCGGCGCCCGAACAGTGGTTTGAGGAAACGGCCACGCCCTCACCAACACCGGGTCCACCAGACCGAGTCGGGTGGCTATATGCAGTGCCCTCGGGAAGCGACACAAGGCTTCGACGACGGTGATGGCCGGGACCACCCAGTTGTCGTAGCAGACGATGTCGCACAGAGCCACGGCGTCGACGCGCTCCCCGTAGTTACGGAGAAACTGCAGGCCGTGGGCACCACCCTGGTCGTGAAATGCAGCCAGTACCCGATCCACAAGCAAGGCATCGAGCAGCTGGGCCAGCATGATGGCCTGCCCAGGGCTTCCCAGGTCCGCGCCAGCCTCCGGCCGGGACAAACCCATCCCGAGCAGATCGGGCACGATGCAGTCGAATCGCTCCCCCAGGTCACCCAGCAGCGGTTCCCACAGGCGAGATGACGTAGGAATGCCGTGCACCAGCAGCAGAGGCCGTCCTGAGCCATAGCGCAGGTACGTGACCTCCCCGCATTCCAGGGTTACCCGCTGACGGGGAAGGGCCCCGATTGCCATCGAGGGGGTCTCCGGCGGGGGGCGCCGATAGTACGGGTTCTCGAACAGGCCCAGCTTCATCCCACAGACGCTAAGTCTGGAGGTGACGCCGTACAAGCGGCGACAACCATCAACTGAGCAGGAGCGGCGGATGCCATGGACCCTGGGGAACGCCGACCAGACCCGACCGAGACAGGCGGGAACCGCGACGAGATGGCTCCAGCCCCGAGACCGGGCCCGGAATGCAGCTACGCCCGTGGGCCTCGGGGCAGCTGAGGCCATGGCCCCAGACGACCACCCTCAAGGTCGAGCCGCCGTAGGCCGCCCCCTGGCCCGCGGGTCAGACGCTCCTGCCTGTGGTGGGCGCCGGTCCCGGACGGCTCCGTCTCCCTACCGTCCGGTCAGCCTGGCAGGAGGCGGCCGGGGAGCAGCCCGTGCACCGTGGCGGCGGCGGTCCCGTAGACGGCATGGTCAGCCCAGTCCCGGCCCAGGGTCTTCGGATCGTAACGCCAGATCGGCTCGTACATGCCGAGCAACGGGAGGGTGACGTAGTCGGACAGCCAGACGGTGGTACCGATCGCCGGTCCCCACCTGGCACCACCGCGGCCCGTGGCCGCAGCGAGCGCCCCCGCTGCGGCACCCCACGCGATCCCGTAGGACCAGTGCACGAAGTTGTTCACCGGGTTGGCCCTGTGGTCGGCCAGGTCCATACCGAGGAAGGTCTTGGCGGCCCGCCGGCCGACCTGGGCCGGTGCCGGGGCGTGCTCCCAGTCGCTCACGCCGTGGAACTCGTACTGCCCGAAGGGCTGGTCACCGCCCCCGGCCCGGTATCGGCCGTACTGGACCAGGTCCATGACGGCGGTGCCCGCCGCCCCGCTGAGCGCTCCCCGGATCGCCCCTACGGCCACCGCGGCGGCCCCTCGCTTGCCCATCCGATGCCTGTCGGCCATGCTTCACGCTCCTTTCTGCTGCACCGAAGGTGGTGCCGACGGCGCAGAGTTGACCGGGAAGGAACCCGCTCGCCTCCCTCCGACATTCCTCGCTTCTCGCCCGCCGGTGGAATACCGGCTCCGTCCCAGCGGGTTCAGCGTGCATGGCGATCCGCGCGATCTGGAACGGCGAGGTGCTGGCCGAAAGCGACCGCACAGTAGTAGTCGAGGGGAACCACTACTTCCCGCCGGGCAGCGTCCGTATGGAGCATTTGCAGGACAGCTCGGCGCACACCCTTTGCCCGTGGAAGGGCAAGGCCAGCTACTACGACATCGTCGTGGACGGCCAGACCAACCGGGCCGGGGCCTGGTACTACCCCAAGCCCTGGCCTCTCGCCCGCAAGATCCGCGACCACGTCGCCTTCTGGCAGGGAGTGGTCATCGAGGAGACGGCCGGCCGCCGCTGAGGTCTGCGGCCTGCTGGTCCGAGGCTGACGTGGCGGGATACGGCGGCCGGGCCGCCGCCGGGTCGCCGGCTGCGCGGCGTAACAGGCGCACCACCAGGTACGCCGCGACGGCAACGAGGTCGAGGCCCCAGCTCAGGTTGGCGTAGCCGTAGGCGTCAAGGGTGAAGCTGGCAGTAACCGAGGCGATCACAATCAGCCAGGCGACGATCACCAGAAGCGCAGGCCGGTTCCGGGACCGGGAACTCTCGGCAGCGGCATGGTCGACAGCATCGGGGGCCAGTTGGCGGGCTGCTCGGAGCACTTCTTGCCCGGTGGGGTTCACCATGGCGGTCCCGCCGATGATGACTGTCGGGACGGTTTCGTTGCCACCTGCGATTGAACGCAGCATTGCCGCCGCGTCGGGGTCGGCCCAGATGTTCACCTCGGTGGTTCGCACCCCGAGCTGGCGCAGCCGGCGCTTCAACCCCGAGCAGTACGGGCAGCCGGGCCGCCAGTACAGCATGACCGGCGATGCGGTGGTGTCGGTGGATGTCACGGAGACGGAACCCTCCGAGCCGCCCGGTTCATTCCACGACACCGGCTGCGGACCGCCGGGCGAAGATGTAGTAGTGGGCGACGCTGGCCGCTGTATACAAGGCCGCGGAGCCGATGGTCACTGCAGCCACGAACCGGGCCGGGTGGCCAGTGCCGGCCACCTGCGGGATCAACGCGACGGCGAGCGCCGGCGGGTGCGGCACCGACGCTCCAACCAGAAGCACCACGGCCAAGGTGACGGCCACGCATCCGCCCATCCATTCCGGGTGGATCGTGTAGGCGAGGGCCGCACCCAGCCCGGCCGCGGCGATCGTGGCAGCCCATTGGGCCAAGCCGATCGCGGCGCTGCGCTGCGATCGGGCCAGCCACTCGAAGGTGGCCACGAACAGCGGCGGGGCCACAGTCGGCGGCGGTAGATGCAAGACCGGGCCGGCGATCACCACCCACATCGCCGCCAGGATCGCGCCCAGGAGCGTGGGGCCGATGGGGGCGGCTGCCCGTCCCCGCCACATCAAGCCTCGCTGCCCGCCCGGCTCGGACGGTCCGGGCTGTGCTCGGGTGGCCGTCTCGAAGGCTGCCAGCACCGCTCCGATGGCTGCCACGGCGGCTACGAAGCTCCAGGATCGTATGCCGAACACGACCGGCAGCATCGCCGCGGAGATCACCGGCGCCAGGCGCGACCTCAGCAGGCGCAGCAGGACCAGCGCAGCTGTCATCGCCACCAGTTCCCGTACCCAAGTCGGGCCTCCCATGCGGGCCAGGGCCACTCCGAGCCCGGCGGCTGCGGCGGGGGCGACCAGGAGGACCCCAGGGGATTCCCGCCATGCTCCGATCCGCAGGGCTATCACCCCGAACGCCAGGGCCGCCCCTTCGGGGAAGATCAGCTCGGGCGCTCCGACCGTCCCGGCAACGGCCAGCATCGCGACCGGGACCAACAACGACATTCCCAGTCGGACCCACGCAATGGACTCCAGGCCCGCTGACGCCCCGGGAAGGGCCGACATCCGGGCGGGTCAGGCGCCGGGCTCGAGCGAGCTGACCCGCTGGGCGAACTCCTCCAACCGGCGGCGGGCCAGCTCGTCCAGGCTCCCGGTGCGGGCGATGGAATCCTTGATGGCCCGGTAGGTGTGCGCCTTCATCCCGCAGCGTCGGCACCCGTCGAGATGACCCGACACCCTCCGGGCGGTGACCTCGTCGATCTCGCCGTCCAGGTATGCCTGCAGTACTCGCGCCACTCTCATGCAGCCGATCCTCGCTTCGCGCCTGCCGTGAATGCTCATGGCCGCTCCTGCCCCTCTTCCTCTCCCGGCACGGTGACTCCTGTCAGCTTCCTCTTGATCCGTCTCCGACCCCGATGCAGCCGACTCATGACCGTGCCGACCGGGACTCCGATGACCTCTGCCGCCTCCTGGTAGGAAAGGCCGGCCACGTCGACCAACTCGATCACCGTCTGCTGATCGGCGGGCAGAGCGTGCAGCGCTGCTTCCACTTTCGAGTCGAACACGGCGGCCAGAACCTGAGCTTCGGGCCCTGGGCCGCTGTCGCGGTGATCGTCGATCCGCTCCGGATCGGCGAGGAGCCCCGGGCGGCGCTTGCGATGCCGGTTGACGTTGGTGTTACGCAAGATGGTCAACAGCCACGGTCGGGGGCTGGTCCCGTCGAAGCTGTCCAGCGCCCGGTAGGCCCGGATGAGACTGTCCTGCACCAGATCCTCGGCCTCGGCATGGTCCCGGGTTATGGCCAGCGCCACGTGGTACAGGCCGGCCAGCTCGGGGACCACCCACCGCTCGAACGCCGCGTCGCGCCCGGAAGGCTCGCTCACCTGGCGCTTCGCCGTTCGACGGTCACCGCCCGAGGGTAGGGCGCCGCCGGGGCCGGGCATGGCAGTCACGGCCGGTCCGGTACCTCCTCGACCCCGACGCCCTGCCAAAAGGCGACATGGTCGCGGATCCCGGCAGCGGCCGGGAGGGGGTCGGGGTAGTACCAGGCGCCGGCCCGGTTGGTCTGGCCGTCCACGACGATGTCGTAGTAGCAGGCCTCGCCCTTCCACGGGCAGCGGGTGTGCTTGTCCGAGCGGACCAGTAGGTCACGCCGGAGGCTGTCGGGGGGGAAGTACTGGTTGCCCTCGACGACCACGGTGTCGCTGCTTTCGGCCAGTACGGCCCCGTTCCAGGTGGCTCTCACGGTCACGGCAGCAGAACCCGCTCCGCCCGGTCCTGTATTCCACAAGGCGCAGTCACGGGAACGGACCGGAAAGAAAGTGGAACAATCCGCTCCGCTCAGCGGGTTCCGCCTTCGGTGAAGAGCAGATGATCGTAGGAGTGATCAGCGGATCGGGGACCGAGCGCTGGCCCGGAATGGAAGCCGGGGAGCGACGGATCCATGACGGACCCTACGGCTCAGCGGAGGTCACTGTCGGGCAGATCGAAGGGGTGGAGGTGGTGCACGTTTCGCGGCACGGCCCGGGACACCATCACCTGTCCAACCACGTGAACCATCGGGCCAACCTGGCGGCGCTAATCGACGGCGGCGTGAACGCAGTGGTCAGCCTCACCGTCTGCGGCGCGGCCCGCCCCGAGCTGCTCCTCGGCAGCGTCGTTGTCTTCGACGACCTGTACTTCCCGTCCAACCGGCTACCCGACGGTTCCCTCTGCACCTGGCACGACACACCCGGCCAGGCCGGCCGCGGGCACTGGATCTTCGACCAGCCCTTCGACGCTTCGCTGCGAACCGTCATGGTCGAAACGGGCCGGCGCGCCGGGGTCGAGATGATCGATGGCGGCTGCTACGGCCATGTCGACGGCCCCCGGTTCAACACCCGCAGCGAGATCAACGCCCTGGCCGCAGCCGGGGTGACGGCGCTGAGCCAGACGGCCGGACCTGAAGTAGTTCTGGCCGGCGAAGCCGGCCTACCGCTGGTGTTGGTCGGCTACCTGACCGACTACGCAAATGGGATCGGCGCCGCCTCCGAGCCGGTCGCCGCCCTCCTGGCCCGAGTGAAGGCCAGCACCGACATCCTGGCGACGCTCGTCAACTCCTCCCTGTCGGCCATCGACCCGCTACAGGCGACGGCCGCCGGCACGTTCCACCGCGTCGGGCCGTGACCGGCCAGCCCCAGGTCATCGTCATGGCCAAAGCGCCGAGGCCCGGGCGGGTGAAGACCCGCCTGCATCCGCTGCTGGGGCCGACCGGATCCGCCCGGCTGGCGGCCGGCCTGCTCGCCCACACCGTGTCCGTGGCGACAGCCTCCGGCTTCGAGGTGACCGTCGCCTACGACCCGCCCGACGCCGCCGACGACATCAGCGCCTTCGTTCCTTCCGGAGCCGGAATGGTGCCTCAACCCCCGGGGGACCTCGGGGAGCGCATGGGCGCCGCTGCGACCGGTCCGCTGAGCAGCGGCCGGCCAGTCATCCTGATCGGCACCGACGCACCCACACTGCGGGTCGACACACTGTGCGACGCTGCTGAGCGTCTCGAGCGGACCGATGTAGTACTCGGCCCGGCCGCCGATGGCGGCTACTACCTGCTCGGCCTGTCACGGCCGGTCCCGGCCATCTTTGCGCTCGGAGCGGTCTGGGGCGGCCCGACGGTGCTTCTCGACAGCCTCGACGCGGCCGCCAAAGAGGGGGCGACCGTCTCGCTGCTGGAGATACGCCGAGACCTCGACACCCCCGACGACGCCGCTGCGCTGGCCGCCGACCCCGACCTTCCGCCCGAACTACGCCAGCTCTTGGGCGTCACCGCATGAGCCAGCCGTCGGTGTCGATCGTCGTACCCGTCCTCGACGAAGCCGACCGTATCGAGCAGTGCTTGGCCCGCATCCAAAGAGACTTCGCCTCCTGCGAGCTGGTCGTGGTCGACGGCGGAAGCACCGACGGCACCGTCGAACGGGCCGCCGAGCGGGCCCGGGTGGTTCGCAGCAAGCGGGGGCGGGGCCCGCAGCTCAACACCGGAGCCGCGGTCACCAGCGGGGAGGTCATCTGGTTCCTCCATGCCGACACCCGCATCCACCCGGCCGCCCTGCGCCAACTCCAAGACGCCGTGGCCGATCCGGAGGTGGTAGGCGGCGGACTGACGCTCCGTTTCGACCGGTCCAGCCCCGCACTGGACTACCTGGCCTGGTCGTCCAACCAGCGGGCCAGGCGTCTCGGGCACATCTTCGGCGATCAAGCCATGTTCGTCCGCCGCAGTGTCTTCGACCGACTCGGCGGGTTCGCCGACATCCCCCTCATGGAGGACTTCGATCTGTCCCGCCGGCTGCGCCGCCACGGACGGCTGGTCGTGCTCGATGCCACGTCGACCGCATCAGCCCGCCGGTTCGACGCTCACGGCACCTGGCCGATGATCGCCTTCATGCAGTACCTCAAGCTGCTCTACGTCGCCGGAGCCGACCCGCGCCGGCTCGCCGCCCGCTACCAGGCCGGGCCAGGCCTCCGCCTACCGGCCGCCATTCCGGACCGCGGCGGCGACGCGTTCCTGTCGTTCCCCCGCTGCATCACCAATCTCTCCAGGAGGCCCCGATGACCGCCCCTCCCCGCCACCCCGACGCCCACGCGTCGACGATCGCAGAACGTCTCGACCGGCTCTCCTGGAGCCGGCTGCACACCACGATCCTGGTGGCGCTCGGGGCGGGGTGGCTGTTCGACTCGTTCGAGGTGCAGATGTTCTCCTCCGCCATCGGCCCGCTCGGAGACCATTTCCACGCCACCGTCACCCAACGCGACGCCGTGCTGGCCGTGTGGCTGGGCGGGATCCTGCTGGGCGCCATGGCCGGGGGACGCCTGGCCGACCGGTTCGGCAGGCGCCGCCTGTTCGTGGCCACCCTGCTTTGGTACGCCGGGTTCACCGTGCTGACCGGGCTGGCCCCCGACCTGCCCGCGGTGTACGTCCTGCGGGGCCTGGCCGCGCTCGGCGTCGGCGCCGAGTACGCCATCGTCAACGCCGCCATCGCCGAGTTCATGCCGGCCCGGGTGCGCGGCAAGGCGAACGCGGTGGTGATGAACTTCTGGCCGGCCGGGGCCATCGTGGCCGGGCTGGTCGCCTACGTGGTCCTCGTCACCCTGGCCGTATCGGCTGCCACGTCGTGGCGGTACATGTTCGTCCTAGGAGGCGTGGTCGCACTGGTGGTGCTGTTCTTCCGCCGGCGGATCCCCGAATCACCCCGCTGGCTGGTATCGCAAGGCCGACACCTCGAAGCCGAAGCGGTGATGGCCTCCCTCGAGGCCGGCGACGGCCGGCTGCACGGCCCGCAGAGTCGCATCGACGACGAGAGGCCGCTCCGACTCGGCCCGGCGGTGGCCGAGTTGATACGCCGCTACCCCGGCCGGCTGGCGCTGGGCGCCATCCTGGACCTGGCCGAGGCGTTCGGCTACTACGGGATCTTCGCCCTGCTGTCGGTGGTGGTTCTGCCGCAGGTGCACATCAGCCAGCGGTCCATCCCGCTGTTCTACATCGTCGGCAACGTGGGCGGCCTGGCCGGCGGGCTGGTCATGTCCAGCTTCTTCGACCGGGTCGGCCGCAGAGCCACCGTCGCCGGGTTCTACACCCTCGCCGCGGGCGGGGTGGGCCTGCTCGCCGCCGCCACCGCGACCGGGAGCGCGGCGTGGGTCACTGTGGCTTTCGTCGTATCGAACGCCGCGGCCACCGCGGCGTGGACCAGCGCCTATCCGACCTTCACTGAGCTGTTCCCGACCCATCTGCGCGGCGCCGGCGTCGGAACGTCGGTGGCCATCGGCCGGGTCGGGGCCATCGTCGGCACCCTGGCGTTGCCATCGCTGGCCACCCATCTGGGGGCCACCGTCTCCTACTCGCTGGTGGCGGCGTTCTGGCTGGTCGGCGTGGCCGCCATGGGCGCCTTCGCCTGGCGGGGCGGTCAGGACGGCGCCCGCCGGCCCCTCGAGACCCTCGTCCCCACCACCGCCGCGGTCCTCGCCCCGGTGGCCGGGCGCTGAGGGCCATGAGCGGAGTTCGTCTGGCGATCTGCGGCGGCCCCTACGCCAACCCCTACGCACTGCGAGCCTTCGCCGCCGACGCCCGGGCTCGGGGCTGCGACCGGTTGTTCTGCCTCGGCGACCTGGGCGGCTTCGGAGCCGACATCAACGCCCTGCAGGCCATACTCACCGAAGAGAAAATCTCGTGTGTGGCCGGCAACTACGACGTGGCCATCGCACGAGCCGATCCCGACTGCGGCTGCGGCTACCGCGACCCGACCGACAACGCCTTCGCCCAGCTCATCTACGACCACACCCTGCAGACCTGCGACCGGGACTTCGGGGCGTGGATGGGGACGCTACCCACCGAGCGGCGCCTGAGGGTCGCCGGCTGCGACCTGCACCTGGTCCACGGCTCCCCGCTTGCCCTCAACGACTTCTGGTGGGAGTCGCTCCCCGAACACGAACACCGGGCCCGGGTCCGGGCCAGCGGCGCCGATGTAATCTGCTGCACCCACACCGGCCTGCCCTGGACGAAGCGCATAGACGGCGCGGTGGTGGTCAACGTCGGTGTCGTCGGCAAGCCGGCCAACGACGGCACCAACCAGGTCTGGTATGCCATCGTGGACCTCGACGACGGGCACGCCGAGGTCACCCTGGTGCCGCTCGACTACGACTGGAGTGCCCAGGCCGCCTCAATGCGCGCCGCCGGCCTGCCCGAAGCGTTCGTCGAGACCATCGAGACCGGCTGGTGGACCACCTGCATCGAACTCCTCCCACCGGCCGAACGGGCCGCCGGGCGCTACCAGCTGTACCGCAGCACCCTGCCCGCTGGCTTCATCCCGGCCGGCGGAAGCTGGGGATCCGCCCCCCAGACCGACGACGCACCGGACCGTCCGGTCGTTCCGCTGTTCGGCACCAGCTACTTCCCGGCCCGGCTGTGGGCCTACACCAACTTCCACTGCAACCTGTCCTGCGACTACTGCGCGGTGGGCTCCTCCCCCCGGGCCCGGCGTCGCACCATGACCTCGGAGCGGTTCACCGCCCTGGTCGACGAAGCCGTCGCCGAGGGGTTCGCCGAGCTGTACGTCACCGGCGGCGAGCCGTTCCTGCATCCCGGCATCGCCGAACTGCTCGGCTACGCCGCCGCCCGGCTCCCGACCGTGGTGCTCTCCAACGCCATGCTCTTCGGGCCCCGCCGGGCCGACAGCCTCCGCCGCCTGGCCGCCACCGGCCGGCTGGTCGTGCAGACCTCTCTGGACGGCTCCCGGGCCGACAGCCACGACGCCCACCGCGGACGTGGATCGTGGGAGAGGACCGTGGCCGGCATCCGAACCGCCGCAGCCGCCGGCCTCGACATCAGGGTTGCCCTGACCGAGACCGCAGACAACACCGCAGACATCCCGGCCACAGCCGAGCTGGTCGCATCGCTGGGAGTCTCCCCGGACGCGTTCGCGGTGCGCCCCCTGCTTCAGCGCGGCCTGTCAGTCGACGGGCTCCACATCGGCGAGGACAGCACCGTCCCTGAGATCACCGCCACCACCGACGGCTACCACTGGCACCCGGCCGGCGCCGATCTGGACACGAGCCCCGACATGTTCATCGCCCCCGCCCACCACAGCCTGGCGGAGGTCAAGCGAGCGGTGACCGAACGGTTCTTCGCCGCCCGCCTGGCCGATGGCAGCCTTCCCCAGCCATACCGCTGCGCCATCTGAGCGTCCCGAACGAGAGCCCACCACGAATGCCCAGCTCCTCGCTCGATGTCGTGATCGGCGCCGGCCACAACGGTCTGGTCGCCGCCTGCTACCTGGCCCGGGCCGGACGCGACGTACTCGTCGTCGAGGCCATGGACCGGCCGGGCGGCGGGGCCAGAACGGAACAGACCGTCCCCGGGTTCCGCTTCGACCTGCACTCGGTCGCCCACAACATCATCAACATGACCGACATCCCCGCCGAGCTGGACCTGGCCGGCGCCGGCCTCGTCTACCAGGAGATGGACCCTTTTTCCATCGCTGTGCGCCCCGACGCCTCTACCGTGCGGTTCCACCGGTCGCTGGACCACACAGTCGCCTCGATCGCCGATCACGACGTCCGCCTGGCCGACGCCTACGCCAAGTTCGTCGCCGATGGCACCTCCGTGGTCCGGGCGATCCTCCCGGCCATGCGCGGCGACCGAGGCGCCCACGGCGCCTGGGAGGCGACCCGCGGCTTGGCCGGAATGGCTCGGGGCGGCCCCCGCCAGATGGCCCGGGACCTGATGGCCCCTTACCAGTCCACCCTCACCCGCCGTCTGGGCGACGACCTCGTGGCCGGCCCGGTCGCCGCGTTCGCCGCGCACGGTGGTGTCGGACCGACCGCCCCGGGCGGGTCGCTGTTCGCGTTCTGGCAGGCCGCCTATCACCGCTACGGGCAATGGCACGCCCGGGGCGGTTCGCAGGCGCTCACCGACGCTCTGGCCGCCAGGCTGCGGTCCTTCGGCGGCCAGATCCGCTGTTCCGCCCGGGTAGAGGCAGTAGAGTCCCGGGCCGGCCGGGCGACGGGGGTTCGCCTCACCGGCGGGGAACGCATCGCGGCCGCCACCGTGACCGCCGCTATCGACCCCAAGACCGCCCTGCTCGAACTGCTCCAACCGGTCCTGTCCGGCCAGGCGGGGTCAGATCTGGCGGCCACCCGCCGCTCCAACGTCGTCCAAGCCGTGATCCACGTCGCCACCCGTTCACTGCCCGCCTACCCCGACGGCCGGCCCGGAGACTGGAACGGCCTGCAGAGCTACGTCGATCGGGTCGATCACCTCTCCGCCGCCTGGAGCAGAGCCGAAGCCGGCCTCATCGACGACCGGCCCCCGCTGTACGCCTTCACCTGTTCCGCCATAGACGACACGCTGGCCCCACCCGACCACCACACCGTGTACCTGGCCTGCCCGGCCGCCCCCGCCCGCCTCGAAGGCGGCTGGGACGCGCACGCCGACCGGTTCGTGGAGAGCTGCCTGGACATAGTCGAAGAGCGCGCTCCCGGATTCCGCGACAGCATCATCGACCTGTCCGTGCGGACACCTGAGCTGATGGAAGCGGAGGGATGGCCCGGCGCCCACCCCATGCACCTGGACCTCTCCTGGGACCAGCTCGGCATC
>JAGWSF010000051.1 GCA_028876385.1 Acidobacteriota bacterium
ATCGAGCAGGAGTACACCTTCTTCCGCAACGGGGCGCCCCTCGGCTGGCCCGAGCAGGGCTACCCGGCCCCGCAGGGCCCCTACTACTGCGGGGTCGGCGGGGCCAAGATGGTCGGGCGGGAGATCATCGAGGAGCACACCCTGGCCTGCCTCAACGCCGGGTTGGGCATCGAGGGGACCAACGCCGAGGTGATGATGGGCCAGTGGGAGTTCCAGATCGGGGTGCTGCCGCCCCCGCTGATCGGTGACCACGTGTGGATGGCCCGCTGGCTGCTCTACCGCATCGCCGAGCCCTACAAGATCGACGTGTCGCTCGACGCCAAGCCCATGCCCGGCGACTGGAACGGGGCCGGCGCCCACACCAACTTCTCCACCAAGGCCATGCGGGAGAGCTACGACGCCATCGTGGTGGCCGCCGACGCCCTGGGCGAACGGGCCCTCGAGCACATCGAGAACTACGGTCCGGGGATCAAGGACCGCCTCACCGGGGCCCATGAGACAGCCAGCTGGGACACCTTCAGCTGGGGGGTGTCGGACCGGGGGGCGTCGGTGCGGATCCCGTGGGCCGTGCAGCTGGCCGGCAAGGGCTGGCTGGAGGACCGCCGACCCAACGCCAACATGGACCCCTACGTCGTGACCTCCATGATCGTGGAGACCTGCTGCTCGGCCCTGGCCGCCCACGACTTCGAGCTGGTCGCCGAGCCGACGGCCTGAGCCGCGGGACGGGCCGGCTGCCCGGGATCGCCGCGCCGCTAGACGTCCCAGGCGACTGGGAGGCTCTGGGGACCCCACATCATGAAACTGGCGACACGGTCACATGGTCCGTTACGGCGCAGGTTTGGAAGCCGGCTTCCGAGGACTTCAAGGGCCACGCGAGCCTCGCGCCGGGCCAAGGCGGCACCGGGACAGAACCAGATACCTACTCCGAAGGATGTATGAGTGGCTCGAAGATGCTCAAGGTCCCGGTCGAGTCTGAACGTGTCAGGGTCATCCCAAATATCCGGATCGCGGTTGGCGGACGAGAAGAGGCCCTGCACCTTTGCGTCGGACGGAATGGTCACACCATGTAGGGTCTGCTCGCCACGAGCGGTGCGAAACAAGCCTTGGACCGGGGGGTCGTAGCGCAAAGACTCTTCGATCGCCACGTCCCATGTGCTCCTGTCTCGGACGACCTGTTCCCAAAGTCCAAGATCCAGAAGGCGTCGAACCAGGCTGCCAATCAGAGATGTCGTCGTCTCGTTTCCGCCGACCAGCAGGAGCAGTAGCAGTGGAAGAAGCTCATCGTCGGTGAAGCGCCGACCCTCGTTCTCGTGCAGCATGACGGCGGTGAGGATGTCGTCGGGAAGTACCGATCCGACCGAGTTGAGATCATCCGCTACTGATGACAGTAGGTTCCGTCGTCGCTCCAATTCGCCACTGAAGAAACCATCGATCTTGGCTCGAGCACGTCCCTGGACTTCCGGGTCTGCGGCGTTCTGTCCGGCCATGAACTCGTCCGACCACGCTTTGAACTCGTCTCCCATCTCGGGAGGCACCCCCAGCATTCGGGATATCACGATCACCGGCAACGGCATGGCGAAATCCCGGATCAGGTCTCCCTCACCGCGCTCGGCAACGTTGTCCACCAAAGCATTCGCGATGCGCCTGAGGTCATCCTCCATCGCCGGTACCCGGCGGGCGGGCATGGCCCTAGTGACGAGTCGCCGATAGATGGTGTGCTCGGGAGGGTCCGACCGCAGGCCGCCCTCCTTATAGTAGATCGGCCCCTGACCGAACTCCCCGGACCAGCGTTCGAGGTTCCGGAACAGATCCACGACATCCTCGTACCGGGAGAGGGTGTAGAAACCCCGCTCCCCGAACCCGGCATAGTGGTGGACGGGACATTTGCTACGGAGTCGTGCGTGAGCACTAAACGGATCGTCGAGGGTGGCGGGTGCCATCGGGTCGTAGTCGCCTTCGTCAAGACCGCTCATTGTCCATCTCCCTTTATCACCGGTGTGAGGGGGCCGGATGCGCCAACGTCGTCTCCGACAGCTCCGATGTGCATGCCGAGAGCACTCTGGTAGGCCCGCTCGAGCGCCCGACCACCTTCCTCGTCCGATGCCACTATCTCGCCTCGAATCAACACGTAGCCTCGGGTGACGAAGGCGCTCAGAATTCCCAAAGCCGGCTCGGCGAGCAGGATCGCTACTCCGTCGCTTGCCAGACCGCTAACTGTGGTGGCCAACTCGTGCACGATACGGGGCGCTAGACCAGTCATCATCTCGTCGAGCAGCAGGACTCTGGGTGAGCCCATGAGAGCTCGGGACACGACCAGCATCTGTTGCTCCCCTCCGGAAAGGACACCGGCTGGTACACGGGCCCTTTCCTTGAGGTTTGGGAATCGATCGAGGGCCTCTACGACGGTCCTCCCCGACAGCTTCAGTGTCTCGGCCATTACCCTGAGATTGTCCTGCACGCTCAGCCGAGGAAACAGGCGTCGACCCTGTGGGACCACTGCGATCCCACGTCGAGCCCGCGCTGCCGGGGTCAGACGGCTCACGTCCTCGCCGTCGACAGTGATCGAGCCCTCGGATCTCACAGAGCCGTAAATGCTGAGAAGCGTGCTTGACTTACCGGCTCCGTTCGGGCCGACAAGGGCGGTCACCGCTCCGCCCATCGCAGACAGGGAGATACCTGAGACTGCGGCGGCGTGACCGTACCGCACCGTCAGCCCTTCGACCCTGAGCTCATGTTGCACGGTGAATGTCCTCACTGCCGAAGTAGACCTGCCTCATCTCGGGGCTCGCTATGCAGTCTGACGGGTCACCGTCGAAGGCGACCGTTCCCCGGTCAATCAACATCATCCGATCGGCGAGCGAGGAGACGAGGTCGACATTGTGATCCACGAGGATGATCCCATGCCCGCGTTCCTGTACGGTTCGGATTACGTCCGCGATACCGGCTACGCCGCTCGCATCCGAACCGGCGAACGGTTCGTCTAGGAGCATGACGAGCGGCTCCTGGGCCAAGGCCCGGCCCACCTCTAAGAGACGCTGCTCGCCCAGGGTCAAGTCTCGGGTCATCCGCTCGAGGTGGTCGAGGCCAAGCTCGTCGGCGATGGCTCTAACGACTCGCCCGTCCTCTGGGTCAGCTCGCCAGAACGCCCCGAGGAACGCACTGGTGATCATCCCGAAGGCCGACCGATGGCGGCCTGCAACGCGCCCGACCATTAGGTTCTGCTCGACTGTCAGATCGAGGGCCAGCTGGGGATACTGGAATGTCCGTGCCAGCCCTAGCCTCGAGCGGCGCGACGCTGGCCCGTGAAGTCGATTTCCCAGTAACTCGAGGCTGCCCGCGTTGGCCCGCTGGGTTCCAGAGATGACGTCAACGAGAGTGGTTTTGCCGGCACCGTTCGGGCCGACCAGACCCAGAATCTCGCCTCGATACAGCCGAATCTGCACCTGAGACAGCGCCACCACCCCGCCATAGCGCTTCTCTATCCCTTGGCCTTGGAGTAGTAGCGCCTCAGGGGGCATCGCCGACCTGCCCGCGGCCAATCATGTGCTGCGCCCTTCGACGTGCTGTCTCGACGTAGCCGAGTACACCACGGGGGGCGATCAGCATTATAACCAGCACTCCCAAAGCCACGAGAAGGGTTCCGCTCGTATGTAGCGACGGTAGGTTCAGGGTCAGTTCGACGACGATCAAGGCTCCGAGTACGGCCCCCCAAGGCGTTCCGGAACCACCAATGATCGGCATGAAGATGGCAAGGAACACCAGATTGAGCGTGAAGGTGTCCGGCTGTATCGAGCCCACCATCTGTGTGAAGAGGGCGCCCCCCAAGGCCCCGACCGCTGCGCCGACAGCGAGAGCGACCAAGGTGAGTGTCGGCACTCGGGTTCCGCAAGCCTCTACCGCAGTCGGAACTTCCCGCATTGACCGCACCACCATTCCCCACGGGCTGCGACGCAGTCGACTGAGCAGGAAGGCCACTAAGCAAACTAAGACTGCGGTCAGAATAATCAGCTGGTTGAATGTAGGGAACCATCCAAGAACGTCGAGTGAGCGGAATCGGGCGAGACCCGCGTTGCCTCCAGCAAAAGAGGAGTTGCTCATGTAGTTCTGGAAGGCCTCGCTGAAGAGCAGAGTTACGGCAACGAGGTAGAACCCAGACAGTCGACGGGTAGCTAAACCGAGTATCACAGCGGCAAAGGCGGCGATCACTGGACCTATAAGCCATCCCAGCCAGAGCGGAGCGCCCGTCTTGGTCGATATCAGAGCTACTGAATAGCCGCCGATGCTGGCATAGGCGCCGTAGGCGAGCGACAGTGACCCGGCCAGCACGAAGGGCACATACATGCCGAGAGCTACGAGTGCGTAGGTCGCCGCCGTAACAACGAGCGTTTGACGGTAGCCGTTGGTCCCTACCCAAATCAAAATGGCAATAGCCACGAGGACGCCAAAGGCGGTGGGACTTCCACCCGAGATTCTCCGGCGCGAGACGAAACCCGCCTTCGACGGGCTGCTGGGGGGATTCATACCCTGACTCGACGGTCGAATAGTCCCTGTGGCCGGAGCGCGAAGAACGCCACGGCGAGGATCAGCAGAAGGTACGGGAGCGACGTGCCCCCGAAGTAGAACGGGATGAAGATCTGAAGCATCCCCAGAATGAGCCCGCCCACCAGGGGGGCCCACACCGAGGCAGTACCTCCCACCACGAGGGCGAGGAAGCCACTCAAAGCCCAGTCCAGACCACTGGAAGAACTCACTCCAGCCTTGGGGGCGAACAGTAGGCCGGCCAATCCGGCCAGGAGGCCGGAGAGGGCAAAGCCGATGATTCGAATTCGGCCGACCGGTAGGCCGAGCAGCGAAGCCGATTCTCGGCTGTCGCCGACGGCACGCAGAACACGCCCGGTTCGGGTGAACCGGACCCACGCAGCCACAAGGATGAAGACGACGAGAGTTGCCACCATTAGGACCAGGGCGGAGGGAAGGATTATGGATGACCCAATATGTATGGCTTGAAAGCTCCACAGATTCTGACCGGGCAGCGTCGTGTAGCCAAAGATCACTCCCGCCAGTTGCTGTATTGCGAACAATACTGCCGTCACTGCGACGAGTGCCGGCAATTCACTCCCTTCTGAGCGGCGCTGGACCGGCCGTACTACTGCAACCTCTGTCACAGTGGCCAACAGGACAGCCGCCACAGAAGCAATTGCCACGGCCGGCCAGAGTGAATAGTTGTGATCGATCACCAACCACGCCGCACAGAGCCCTCCGACCATCGCGTACGTCCCAATCGCGAAGTTGAAGAAACCTGTCCCAGCTAGCACGACATAGTAGGACAGCGCCAGCAGTCCGAAGAAGCAGCCGATCTGAACTGCTGATATCCAGAGTTGGAGATCGCTCACCTCAGCTGCAGGACGGCTGATACTTGGCGAAAGCGGTATCTGGGTGGTTGTCCGCGCCGAACTGCTCGAGGACCAAGCCGCAAAGGCCATTTGCACCGGAATGCTTGGCGGCTGAGTACGTGAGTTGATATCCAGGTTGACCGAAGGAGGCCACGTAAGAAGAGATCCCTTGAATGGCCTGGTTGACTTTTTGGGGATCGTCGGGATTGCCCGAACTCACCATGGCCTGCTTCATGATCTGGATGGCGTCCCAGGCGTTCGCATCGAATGCAGTCATGGAGAAGGACGATCCGTAAGCCGATTTCAGCATCTGCTCGAGTTGTGCGGTCCGAGGATTCGTCGGGTTCAGCGAGCCCATCGATATGACTCCGTTGAGGGCGCCAGCGGTGGCCAGCTTCCAAGTCGATGGCTCGTTGACGATGGTGGCCAGCGAATAGCGGGTCATCTTGGGGTCGGACTGGTAAATGGTGTCCTGCGCCAAGATCTCGAATGGTCCGCCCAAATCCGCGACCAGGATGGCATCTGGGTGGTGACCGAGTAAACGAGCCACTGGTGCGGTGAGGTCGGATGCGCTGCCCGACGCAGTTTCAACATCACTGATATTTACACAACTTTGAAGTTGGGGAAACAGGATCTTGTCCAATCCAGCGGTAGTGGTCGAGTCGTCACGTATTACGCCGATGTTCTTGACTCCAGTGGCGTTCCATGCTCCGCAATAGACGGCGGCCCAGTTACTCAGTTGACTGGCAACCTCGTAGGTGTACGTATTGTCGGGCGGAGAGGCGAACGTGGGTACCACGTCCGTGACGCCTATCGCTGGGATGCCGAGCTTCTCAATCGTGGCCTTGGAGCCGTAGTCCGTGCCTTCGTTGTACAAGAGGAACTTCGCTCCTGAGTTGACGAGCTGTTCGGTCACGGCCGGACCGTTGGAGGGCTCGCTCTGATCATTTCCGAAGATGAGTTTGATAGGTCGGCCCATCACCCCGCCGTGGGAGTTCAAGTAGCTGACCGCAAATGCGAGAGTTTTGGCCGTGACGTCGGTGAAGGCAGCATCGGCGCTCGTGCTGTCCCAATCTTCACCAACCACTATGGGGGCGCCGGTAGCTTGCTGCCCAGCCGTGGTCGTAGCAGAGGGGCCGCTCGCCGAGGTAGGAGAGGAGCCGGCGGACGAATGGCCAGACGAACTGCAAGCCGACAGCATCAGGGCGCCGAGGCCAACGCTTCCGAAGACAGCGGGAAGGCGGTACCGCCACCCTGACCTTGAGGCGCGAGTACTGCAATGTGCTGAGTTCACGGAATCCCCCCGCTGGAGCTGAGCTGAGCTGAGCGATCGTCGAATTGGCGATCGCGGTCTTAATCTACCCTAACATTAGGAAGATAGGTGGTTTAGGACAAGCTGACCTTAGACGTTCCCGGGTAGGTGCCTGAGCCGGACGCCCAAGAAGCCGGCGCTAAGTGGTACCGGTATAGGTTGACCCCGATAGCCGAGGCGCAGGGTGACATAGAGCTGGTGAACCTTGCCGAATGGGCGGACCAGCATTCGATCGCGGTAGCGCTCTTCACGTCAGAGACCTATATATATGGGCGACGTGTTGACCTTAGGAGCTTCGCCGAGATCCGGGCCTTGCACTGCCGGTAACGAGAATGGCCCCGGGTGGCGTCCCAGGCCCGGTCGGGCGAACCGGTGTGGTCCGCCGCCCGGGGGTCCGGGTTCACTGGTGTGATCGGGGCCGGCCCGTCAGCGGAGGCGGACCGTCAGCGGCGGCGGCGCAAGGCGCGGTGCGCCGGGCGCGGTCGGCGGGCCCGGCGGGTCAGGAACGCCCCCGAGACTACGAGCACCACCGACAGCTCGAACAGGCGCCGAACGTCACCGCCCGTGAAGGCCAGGGTGCCCCCCGACGCCGGCGTGGCGGGCGTCCCCGAACCCGTCCCGGCGCCGTTCCCCGTCCCCGTCCCCGTGTTGGCCGCTGGGGTCGCGGTGGGGGTCGAGGCGACGAAGACGGTGCCGGTCAGCTCGGCCAGTGACGGGCTGGTCGCCGAGCCGATGGTCACCGTCACGCACGCCGGGGGGCCGGCCGAGTAGCTCTGGTTGCTGACCGCGGCCCAGGCGCCGGCGCCGGCGCTGCCGCCCGTCGGGTTCCACCAGTGGATGGCCGTGCCGCCGGCCAGGTCGCAGTTGACGATGGTGACCGAGGAGAACGCCTCGGGGGTGGACGAACGCACGTCGAAGTAGGAGCCGGCGATCTCGAAGGCGGCCGTTCCGACCGGGTCGCTGGTGTAGCGCCCGACGGTCACCGCTCCGACCCCCGACCCCGTCGCCGAGATGGTCCCCGTACCCGACGAGCTCGACGCGGTGGCGGTGCCCTTCGGGTCGGTGTTGACGCCCCCGACGCAGTCGACCAGGGCCCCGCAGTCGGCGGCGACGAGGTCCAACCCGAAGGCCACCGGGAGGCTGAACACGCCGCTGGCAGGAGCGGCCGGATCGGGGCCCCCGAAGGAGACGTCGACGGGCAGTGACGTCGCCCCGCTCGGCAGCGAGTCGAGCAGCGAGGACAGGTTGGGGGCGGTGAACGTGACGGTCGTGTCCGACCCCGGGGACCCCCCGCCGCCGCTGCTGACCGTCACCCCGGCGACCGATTCGGTGGCGTAGTCGAACGCCACGGTGGTGACGTGGCCGAGGTCGTGGCCGCGGGCGGTCACCGTGTAGCCGCCCGACAGCGAGCCGTGGGCCGCCCCGGTGGTGGACGCGCTGAGGCTGTCGATGCGGGGCAGGACGAAGCCGATGGGGATGGGATTGCTCTCGACGAAGCCGCCGGGCGCCAGCGGGTCGGCGATGGCCAACTCGATCTCGATGTTGAGCGTCGAGGACCCGGCGGGGATCGAGTCGACCAGCGAGGCCAGGTCGGGGGTGGCCAGCACCTCGGCGCCCCCGTCGACGTTGGACACCGGGATGGAGACGGTCTTGACCCGGTCCCCTCCGAGGAAGAACGCCGCGGTGTCGACCCCGACCAACCCCGAGCCGGTCAGGTTGAGGCCGTCCCCACCGGTGATCGGGGTGGTCGCCACGCCGTCGGCGACCGACACCACCGACGCCAACGTCGGGGCGGTCAGGGAGAAGTCGGCCGACCCGCCCGACAGGGTCAGCGCCGGGTCGCTCGGCTCGGGGAGGACCCCGACCACGCTCAACGGCAGCGACGTCGACCCCGGGGCGAGCGACCCGACGAGGGTGGCGAGGTCGGGGACCAGCATGGTGATGGTGGTGTCCGAAGCCGACGGGCCGGCCAGGGCCACCGTCTTCACCACGGCGCTGCCGTCGAGGAACTGGAGCGCGGTCACGCCGGTCAGGTCGGTGCCGGTGATGGTCACGTGGTAGCCGCCGGTGAACGCTCCGCGGTTGGCCCCGGTGGTCACGGCTATCACCGAGGTGAAGTTCGGGAGGTTGAAGCTGAACGTGGTCGGCGGGCTCTGGAACACCAGTGAGGCGCCCGGGCCCGATCCGTCGGAGATGGCGACCCTCACCCCGACGGGCAGCGAGCCGCTGCCGGGGGTGACCAGCGACGCCAGTTTCGACTCGTCGGGGGCGGTCACCACGATGGTCGTGTCGGACGTCGACGGCGCCGGGAGGTCGATCACCAGGTTGGAGACCGACGGCAGGTTGTTGGCCGGGGGGTCGAACTCGACCTGGTCGACGCCGGCCAGGTCCGATCCGGTGATGGTCAGCTGGTAGCCGCCGACGATGGAGCCGTGCGGGGCGCCGGTGGCGGTGGCGGTCACCGAGGTGACCGCCGGGACGTTGAAGTCGAAGGTGGTCGGCGGGCTCTGGTAGAGCGGCGGCCCGCCGGGGTTGGACCCGTCGGCGATGGCGACGGCCACGCCGATGGGCAGGGAGTGGCCGCCGGCCGGGATGCTGTTGATCAGGGCCGACAGGTCGGGGGCGGTGACCTGGATGGTGGTGTTCGACGCCGACGGGCCCGCCAGGGTGATGGTCTTCACCTGGTCGGCCCCGTCGAGGAAGGCGACCTGGGTGACGCCGCCGAGGTCGGATCCGGTGACGGTGAGCTGGTAGCCGCCGACGATGCCGCCGTGGGTCGCCCCGGTGGCGGTCGCGGTCACCGAGGACACGGCGGGGACGTCGAAGTCGAAGGTGGTCGGCGGGGTCTCGAACAGCACCGAGCCCCCCGGGCCGGTCCCGTCGGTGATGGCGACCTTCACCCCGATGGGCAGCGAGTGGCTGCCGGAGGTGATCAGCGGGGCCAGGGCCGACTCGTCGGGGGCGGTGACCACGATGGTGGTGTCCGACGTCGACGGCGAGGGGAGATCGACCACCAGGGTGCCGACCGTCGGCAGGTTGTTGGTGGGCGGGGTGAAGGTGACCTGGTCGACCCCGGTGAGGTCGGCTCCGGTGATGGTGAGGTGGTAGCCCCCGGCGATGCCGCCGTGGGCGGCGCCGGTGTCGGTGGCGGTCACCGAGGAGACGGTGGGGACGTTGAAGTCGAACGGCACCTGGTTGCTGGCGATCACCCCGGCGGGGGCGTTGGCGTCGTTGGTCTGCACGATCACGTCGACGGGCAGGGTGGTGGACCCGGCCGGAATGGAGCCGGCCAGCGACGACAGGTCGGGGGCGGTCACCTGAATGGTGGTGTCCGACGTCGACGGGGTGATGGCGATGGTCTTCACCCGGGCCCCGTCGAGGGCCAAGATGACGGTGTCGATCCCTGTCAGGTCCTTGCCTTCGATGGTGAGCTGGTAGCCCCCGATGATGGACCCGTGGGTGCCGCCCGTCGCCGTGGCCGTCACGGTGGCGATGGCCGGGATGTCGAACCCGAACGGCGAGTCGTGGCTCACCACCACCCCGCCCGGGGCGTTGGCGTCGGCGATGCCCACCACCACGTCGATGGTCAGGACGTTGGACCCGGCCGGGACCGAGCCGACCAGCGCCGACAGGTCCGGGGCGGTCACCACGATGGTGGTGTCCGACGTCGACGGGGCGATCGGCAGCGACTTGACCGGGAACTGGGCCAGGTAGAAGCCCACCGCTTCCACTCCGGTCAGGTCGGCGCCGGTGATGGTCAGCTGGTAGCCCCCGACGATGGACCCGTGGCTGTTGCCGGTGGCCGTGACCGTCACCGACGAGATGGACGGGAGGTTGAAGTCGAACGGCGAGGCGTAACTGACCACCCCTCCGCCGGGGGCGTTGGCGTCGGTGATCTGCGCGGCCACGTCGACGGGCAGGGTGTCGGACCCGGCCGGGATGGAGCCGACCAGCGACGCCAGGTCGGGGGCGGTCAACTGGATGGTGGTGTCCGACGTCGACGGCGGGATGGCGATGGTACTGACGGGGCTGCCGGCCAGGCCGACGATGACGGTGTCGACCCCGGTCAGGTCCTTGCCTTCGATGGTGAGCTGGTAGCCCCCGATGATGGACCCGTGGGTGCTGCCCGTCGCCGTGACGGTCACGGTGGCGATGGCCGGGGTGTCGAACCCGAACGGCGAGTAGTGGCTGACCACGACCCCGCCCGGGGCGTTGGCGTCGGAGGTGGCCGCCACCACGTCGACGGTCAGGCGGTTGGACCCGGCGGGGAGCGAGCCGACGAGTGCTGACAGGTCCGGGGCGGTGACCACGATGGTGGTGTCCGACGTCGACGGTGCCATCGGCAGCGTCTTGACCGGGAACTGGGCCAGGTAGAAGCCCGCCGCTTCCACCCCGGTCAGGTCGGCGCCGGTGATGGTCAGCTGGTAACCCCCGACGATGGACCCGTGGCTGTTGCCGGTGGCCGTGGCCGTAACCGACGAGATGGCCGGGAGGTTGAAGCTGAACGGCCCGTTGCCGAGCACGACCGAGCCGGTGGGCCCCGGTCCCGGTTTGGCCACGACCACGTCGACCGACAGGGTGTCGGACCCGGCCGGGATGGACCCGACCAGCGCGGCCAGGTCGGGGGCGGTCAGCCCGATGGTGGTGTCCGACGTGGAGGTGGGGATCGACACCGTCTTGACCTGGGCGCCGCCGACGAAGAACGCCACGGCGGTGGTGCCGGTCAGTCCCGTCCCGGTGATGGTCATGGGGTAGCCACCGGTGATCGGGCCGTGGTCGCTGCCGGACGTCGACGAGACGACGGTCAGCGGGGCGGCCACCGTCAGGTCGGTCTGGGGCCCGAGTTGGGCGGTGGCCAGCGTGGTCAGGTCGGTGGCGACGACCGGTGTCGTCACGGTGACCGGGCCGGCCTGGGACACCACCGCGCTGTAGGTCAGGTCCTCGGACTGCCCGTCGGCCAGGTTGGCCGGCGGGCTGGTCGGGGCGGTGACGGTGACCCCCGACGGCGGGTTGGCGGTCGGCGCGCCGAGGGCGAAGCCCTGGGCGTGTCCCGAGTTGTTGGCGATGTGCAGGTCGAGGGTGAACGGGGTCCCGGCCACCGGGTTGGTGGTGGAGGGGGTGAGGGTGGCGGTGACGGCCACGCCGACGGCGATGGTCCGGGTGACCGGGGTCGATGTCACCGTGCTCCCGCCGGTCGAGCCGGCCGCCTGGACCTGGGCCTGGATCTTGCCGGGCGACGGCGCACTGTAGGACACGTTGAAGGTGGTCGAGTCACCGGGGCCGACATCGGCGCTGGCCGGCGACGGGCTGCCGACGGTGACCGCCGGGTCGGTGAAGATGACCGTGGGGGCCACCGCGGTGACGGTGGCCGGGCCGTCGTTGCGGACGGTGACGGCCATCGACGCGGCCTGGCCCGGGTCCGGCGACGGGGGGTTGGACACGGCGTCGGACACGACCAGGTCCGGGCCCATGGTCTGGGTGGAGGTGGCCTGGGCCCCGTTGGAGTCGGTGACGGTCAGCGACACCTGGCGCGACGGGGCCTGGGCGGTGTACGTGTGGGTGACGTTCGGGCCGGCGGTGGAGGTGGTGCCGTCACCGAAGTCCCACGAGTAGCCGACGATGGTGGCCGGCGACGTGGCCGCCGAGGTAGACACGAAGTTGAAGGAGTTCGACCCGCCCCCGTTCCAGGTGAAGCCGGCCGTGGGAGGCGGCGCGGTGGGGGTCAGGGGGATGTACACGTACCCGCCGCCGGCCGGCCCGTTGGCCGTGAGCGTGCGCACGTTGATGACCACGTAGCTGCCGCCTTCGAACTCGCCGTAGACGTCTCTCAGGTCGAAGTTGACGGTGCACGGGGCGCCGGCGTTGCAGTCCAGCACGGTCAGGCCCAGCTGGCCCACCGACTGGCCCCCGAAGAACGCGCCGGGGTACTGGTAGCCGTGCGACGTGGCCGTGAAGTAGGCCTGAGCCGAGTTCTGGTTGCCGGCCGGCGCGTAGAAGCTGAACTCGAGTCCCGTCGAGCCGGCCACGGTGTCGGTGAGGGTGACCGCGCCGTTGGCGTTGGCGCTGTCGATGCTGAAGAAGGCGCTGTAGGGGACCTGGGCGCAGAACGGGTCGGGGTCGCCCGGGGGGTTGAAGTAGTTGACGCAGGCCGGCGGGATGGGCCGGGCGTTGTAGGAGAAGCCGGGGTGCACCCCGTCGCCGGTCACGATCACGTCGCCGTGCTGGGCGCCGACGATGACGGCCTGGGAGGAGGCGACCGCCGGCGTGGCCCCGCTGGCGTTGGCGGCCGTCACCACCACCGAGTACCTGACCTCGCCGGAGGTGCCGAGGTCGGCCGCGCTGATGGTGTAGGTCGCCTGGGTCGCCCCGGTGATCGGCGTGGATCCCGCCGACCACTGATAGGAAAAAGATGTGGGCGCGTTGCTCCACGTGCCCGTCGACACGGCCAGAGTGTCGCCGACCACGGGAGGCGTTCCGGCCGGATAGGAGATCAACGGCGCAGTGGTGTTCACCGGGGCGGCCCCGGCCGCCGCCGACACGGCCGGCAGGGCGACCAGCGACAGGGCGGCCAGCGACACGGCGGCCACCAGGGCGGCGAGCAGCGCAACGGTCCGCAGACCCACGGGTCGCGTCGAGGTTCGGCCCCGGGTTGGGCGGTGCCTTCGGTTCGACATGTCGGTGCGGCTCCCCAGTCGGCGGTTCGAGTCGGGGCATCCTCGCCGTCGCCCACCCCCCGGTCAATACGCCCTTCGGCCTACTACCCCCGGCTCGGCCACCATCGGTCCCGGCCGTGCCACGCTCCGTGATGGGAGAGACCGAAGGAGCGCCGGCCGCCCGGTCAGGCCTCGAGGATATCGGTCACGAAGGCTGCCAGACGGCCCCGGCCCCGGACGCCGAGCTTGGTGTAGATGTTCTCGAGGTGCTTCTTGACGGTGGCCGGCGCCACCCCGAGGGTCCGGGCGATCAGGACGTTGGTGTCACCGCGCAGGACACACTGCACGATCTCGGCCTCGCGGGGGGTCAGGCCGAGGGACTCGACGCTCACCCGGCGCGGCACGCCCGGCTGCTCGGCCAGGAGCAGAGCGCCGGGCTCGCCGCCCTGCGCCGGCAGGTAGCGCAGGGTGACCCGCTGGCCGCCGCTGTCGGTCACGAGGGGCCGGAGCAGCTCGATCGAACCCTGGTGTTCCAGCCGGGTCCGCTGGGCGGCCAGCCACCGCTCCACCCGGGCCGGCAGCGGACCGGTGTAGGTGGGACGGCCGAAATGGCGGTAGAGCGCCACCAGGGTGCCCGGGATGAGCTCGTGGGGTGGCTCAGAGAGCACCAACAGGCCGGTGCCGACCCGCTCGGCGGCGGCCACCGCCGCCCCCAGCAGGGATCGCATCCGCTCCCGCTCCCGGGCGTGGTGCCAGGCCTGCACGAGGTGGGGGCGGAGGGTGTTCAGCACCGACCGGTCCCGCTCGGAGAAGTCGCCGTCCGACCGGTTGACGACGATCCCGATCACGATCGGGCGCGGCGCCGGCAGAGCCACTGACATCTGGAACTCCACACCCATGGGCTCGTAGACCGACCGGTAGAGCTCCGAGGCGTGGAACTCGTCGTCGGTCCAGAAGTCGCTGATCTTGCGGGCCGAGCCGTCGCCGGTGGTGGCGATGTGGTGGATCAGCGGGTGCCGGTCAGCCAGGGCGGCGAGGCGCTCGTCGGTGCCCGGCGGAAGGGGGAACGTGGCCGGCTCGGTGAGGAAGACCAGCCGCCCGGCCATCGGGTCCACCTCGTTGAACGACACGACATCGCAGGGAACCAGGGCGGCGACCTGGTCGATGGCCGCCCGGGCGAAGGCGTCGGGGTCCTGCGTCTCGCCCACCGTGCGCACCGCCCCCAGGACCCGCTCCAGGTCGCTCTCATCGAGTCGGGCCATCCACCACCCTAGCGACCGCTACGCCGCTCCGATTGCTGGTCCCGGGGACGACCGGTGGGTCGAGGTGCCCGGCAGCGCGGGCGGGTGGGTCGCCGCCCAGTGGCGGGCGATGTCCACCCGGCGGGCCACCCACACCGCGTCGTGGGCCAGGACGTGCTCGACGAAGCGGCGCAGCGCCAGGGTGCGGGCCGGGCGGCCGGCCAGGCGGCAGTGCAGACCCACTGACATCATCTTGGGGGCCGTCTCTCCCTCGGCGTAGAGCTGGTCGAAGGTGTCGATCAGATGGGCGGAGAAGTCGTCGGGGCGGGTGAAGCCGGGGGTGGTGGCGAAACGCATGTCGTTACTGTCGAAGCTGTAGGGCACCACCAGATGGTCCCGGTCGCCCACGCGGGTCCAGTAGGGCAGGTCGTCGTTGTAGGCGTCGGAGTCGTAGAGGAACCCGCCCTCGGCGACGACCAGGGCCCGGGTGCGGGGGCTGGTCCGACCGGTGTACCAGCCGAGCGGACGGGTCCCGGTGACGGCCTCTACCGCGGCCACAGCCCGGCGTATGTGGTCGGTTTCGACGTCGGCGGGGACGTGCTGGTAGTCCACCCACCGCCATCCGTGAGGGCAGATCTCGTGGCCGGCGGCGTGTAGGTGGCGTACCGGGTCGGGGTAGCGCTCGACGGCCTGGCCGGCGGCGAAGACCGTCACCGGCACCCGGTAGCGGTCGAACAGGTCGGCCAGGCGCCACACCCCGGCCCGGCTGCCGTACTCGAACATCGACTCCACGGTCATCTGCCGGTCGGCCACTGCGGCCAGGCCCAGGGCGTCGCTCACCCCGACCTCGGAGGTGTCGTCGCCGTGCAGCACCGATTGCTCGGCGCCCTCCTCCCAGTTGATCACGAAGCTCACCGCCAGCCGGGCGTCGCCGGGCCACGCCGGCTGCGGGGGGCGGGGACCGTAGCCGGCCAGGTCCCGGGGGTAGCCGGCGCTCGACGGCGGGGCCGACGGCGGCAGCAACGATGACAATGGCGGCGGCAAAGCTGCCGACACCGCCGGCGACGGGACCGGCGGGCGGGGAACCGGAGTCAGCGCGCCCCGGGCCGGCGCCCACCATCCCGCCGGGTCGGCCGGGTCGGTGGCCGCCTCGGCGCAGACCTCCCGGTAGTAGTCGCAGTAAGAGACTTCCGTAGCGCCAATCTGGCGAGCTGCGTGCCACAAGGTGGCGAGGACGCTGTCGACCACCTCGACGTCGGCGGCGGCGACGACCAGGTTGGTGCAGGCCGCCACCACCCGGCGGGAGGCACCGGCCGACAGGCGCCGGGCCAGGGAAGCGAGCAGGGCGGGATCGAGGCGGGCGAAGGACAGGTTGTCCTCCACGCCCAGCCCGACGCTGTCGGCCACGTCGACCCCCGCTGCGCTCAGCTGCTCGACCACCGCGCGGTGCACCGGCGGGACGTAGGGGGTGAGCAGCCCGACCGGGCCGGTCTGCTCGGCCAGGGCGGCGAGCACCGCCCGGCGGCTGCTGGTGGCCGGGCAGCCGGCGGCGGCGGCGACCGCCGCCAGCTCGGCGTC
>JAGWSF010000052.1 GCA_028876385.1 Acidobacteriota bacterium
CCGCCCCGCCCAGGCCCACTCCCGCCGCGGCGGTTCCGGCTCCGGGCGCCGCTGACCGCGACGGTCCCCCCGGTCCCGCCGCCCGCCCGGGGGACGCGTCTACGGCGCTACCCAGCCGGGAGGAGCTGACGGTGGCCTGGGGCGACCGGATCCTGCCCTCTCTGCGACCCGGGGTGAAGGTGTACGTGGCGACCGGGCGTTTCCTGGCAGCCGAAGGGGATCACGCCGTCTACGCCGTCCCCGATCGGGGGCTTCTCACCCGAGCCGAGGCCAACCGGGCCGAGGTGGAGCAGGCCCTGACCGGGCACTTCCGTCGGCCCATCCGCTTGCGTCTGGTTCTCGATCCCGATGCTGCTCCCGTCGGTGGGTCGGGAGCCGGTCCCGGCCGTCCGGATACGGGCCGCCCCGGTGCCGACGCGGCGTCGGGCGGCCTCCCTGCCGGTGACGTCGCCCCGCCTGGAGGGGCCGACTGGCCGTCGGGTGGTCCCGAGGAGGAGATCTACGACTGGGAGGAGTTGGAGGAGGCCCCGGGGGCGGTATCGTCACCCGAGCAACGCCTGCTGCAGGCGTTCCCCGGTGCCGAGGAGGTGGAGCTGTGAGTGCCCAGGGTCCCGACATGGGCGGCTTCGATTTCAATTCCCTCATGTCCCAGCTGGGACAGATGCAGCAGAACCTGCAGCAGGCCCAGGAGGAAGCCGCCGCCCAGGAGGTCGAGGGGACCAGCGGTGGCGGTGCCGTCACCGTTCGGGTGTCGGGCGGCCTCGAGTTCCTCTCGATTCGCATCGACCCGTCGGTGGTCGACCCCGACGACGTGGAGTTGCTCGAGGACCTGGTCCTGGCCGCGGTCCGCGACGGGCTCGAACAGGCCAGCCGGCTGGCTACGAGCGCGCTCGGCAGCTCGGGCCTGCCCGGCCTGGGGGGCCTGCCCGGCCTGGGGGGCCTGCCCGGCCTGGGTGGCCTGGCTTCCGGCCCGGTCGACTCCGAGGACGAGGGCTAGCCGCTCACGCTCCGCCGGCCCTCGAGGGCCCGGCCCAGGGTGATCTCGTCGGCGTACTCGAGGTCGCCTCCGACGGGTAGGCCGCTGGCCAGCTGGCTGACCTTCACGGGCAGGTCCTTGAGCAGCGCCGTCAGGTACATGGCGGTGGCGTCACCCTCGATGTTCGGGTTGGTGCAGAGGATGAGCTCCTCGATGCCCTCCGACTGGAGCCGTCCGAGGAGCTCCCTGATGCGCAGCTTGTCCGGGCCGATCCCGTCGATGGGGCTTATAGCCCCTTGCAGGACGTGGTAGCGACCCCGGAACTCCCTGGTCTTCTCGATGGCCACCACGTCACGGGGCTCCTCCACCACGCACACGACGGCCCCGTCGCGCCGGTCGTCGGTGCAGATACCGCATTCGACCTCGGGGTCGGCGCCCCCTTCGGCGATGTTGAAGCAACGGCGGCACCACGACACCTTGTCCTTGACGGTCGTGATCGACCGGGCCAGGCGAAGGGCGTCGTCGCGGGGCAGCTTCAGCAGGTGGAAAGCGATCCGCTGCGCCGACTTGGGGCCGATACCGGGCAGCCGCCCCAACTCGTCGATCAGATCCTGAACGGCCGCGGCATACATCCCGAAGGCGAGATTACAACGTTGTGGTACGTAGCGGGCCGGTGGCCCGCGGCGGGATGCCGCCGTATCCGCCGGGCTGCCGGCGATCGGACTAGTTCCGGTCGACTCCGCCGCCGACCCCCTCGCCGAGGCTCTGGCTGCGTCGCCCGTCGACTCCCCCATCGGTGGCGTCGAGCAGGGTGAGGATGACCGAGTTCAGCGGTACCGGGATGCCGAGGGCGCGGCCTCGGCGCACCACCTCCCCGGTTATGTAGCGGTGCTCCATGTTCCGTCCCGCCAAACGGTCGTAGAGCATGGAACTGCCCGTCTCCGGCCCGTACTGAGCGGTACCGGCCAGAATCTGCTCTACCAGGGACTCCTCGAGCCGGGCCCCGCTGGCCCGGCCCACGGCCAGCGCCTCGCGCAGCATCCCCTCGGCCAGGTCGGCCATCCCGGGCTCGGCGAGCACCCCTACCCGGCGCAGAGTGAGCGCGGTCAGCGGGTTGGCCACGGCGTTGGCCAGGAGCTTGCGCCACGCCTCGGTGTTCATGTCGTCGGTGCCGGCGACCCGCAGCGAGGGCAGCGCCTCGGCCAGTGGGGCCTGGCACTCGGCGGGGACCACGAGCCGGCGCCCGGCCAGGTGGCGTACCCGGCCCGCCGACAGCCGCTCGGCGGCCATGTAGGCCAGAACCGGCGCCACGACCGCTCCGGCCGGGACCAGGTCGTCGACGCGCGACCGCTGGTCCAGGCCGTTCTGCACGACCCCCAGGACCGTTCCGTCTCGACACCACGCGTCGAGCCATGGCGCCGCCGACGCCGTGTCGGTGGCCTTCACGGTGAGCAGTACCACGTCGGCGGGAGCATCCACCTCGGCCGCCGTGGTGCGGACGGTTACCGCCACCTCGGACCATTCGCCGCCCGGCGACTGCAGGGACAAAGTTCGGATCGGTGTACGAACCCCGATCTCCACTGCGTGACCCGCCGCGGCGGCCACCCCGGCCAGGACGGCGCCGATACCTCCGGCGCCGATTACTGCGACGCGCAAGCGGTCAGGCGCCCGAGCGCACGACCAGGGCGTCGCCCTGACCGCCACCCCCGCAGAGGGCGGCTACCCCGATGCCACCACCGCGGCGACGAAGCTCGTGGAGGAGGGTGAGAGCGATCCGGTTACCCGACGCTCCGACGGGGTGGCCGAGAGCCACCGCTCCGCCGTTGACATTGACCACGTCGGCGGAGATCCCCAGGTCGTCGATGGACGCCAGGGCCACCGCCGCGAATGCCTCGTTGAACTCGAAGAGGTTCACGTCGCCCACCGCCAGCCCGGCCTTGGACAGTGCCTTGCGGGTGGAGCGGGAGGGCTGGGTCATCAGACAGGTGTTCTCCGGCCCGGCGACCATCCCGTAGCTCACGACCGTACCGAGTGGTTCCACGCCGAGCCGGGCGGCCGCCGCCGGCGACATCACCACCACCGCGGAGGCCCCGTCGCTGATCTGCGAGGCGTTACCGGCGGTCAGAGAGCCACCCTCGGCGAAAGCCGGCCGCAGCGCAGACAGGGACTCGGCGGTGGTCCCGGGGCGGATCCCCTCGTCGACGCTGACCACCACCGGGTCGCCCTTTCGCTGAGGGACGTCCACGGGCACTATCTCCTCGGCGAAGATCCCGTCATTGGTGGCCTGCGCCGCCCTTTCGTGGGACTCGGCGGCGAACTCGTCCTGGCGGGCCCGGGTCACGGCCGGGAAGTCGGGCATGTAGCGCTCGCTGTCCTTGCCCATGGCCTCGTGGCTGGTGGCGTCCTCGAGACCGTCGTACATGAGGGCGTCCTCGAGACGCCCGGAGCCCATGCGGTAGCCGGCCCGGGCCCCGAGGAGGAGGTGGGGGGCGTTGGTCATCGACTCCATCCCGCCGGCCACCACGATGTCGGCATCACCCGCGGAGATCATGAGATCGGCCTGGTAGATGGCGTTCAGTCCCGACAGGCAGACCTTGTTGACCACGGCCGCCGGCACCGACATCGGGATACCGGCCGCCACCGCCGCCTGGCGGGCCGGGACCTGACCGGCGCCGGCCATGATCACCTGCCCCATGATCACGTAGTCGACGTCGGTGGGGGCGACACCGCTGCGCTGAAGGGCCTCGCGGATGGCGAAACCACCGAGCTGGGCGGCGGTGAAGGCCGACAAGGCCCCCGACAGTTTCCCGATCGGCGTGCGGGCGCCGGCGACGATCACGGATCCGGGCATGAGGACTCCTAGTTGCTGGATGTTGATCCCATTCTTACCGCGGCCGCCGGCTGTCACTAGGCCCCCGGAGCGTGCCGTGGTCAACCCGGCGCCGGCGGTACCTTGGTCACATATGGCACTGACCGAGGTTGACCACGTGGCGATCGCCGTCAAGGATTTGGAAGCGGCCATCGCCTGGTACGCCGAGACCCTCGGAGCCAGCGTGGCCCACCGGGAGGTCATCGAGCGCGATGGCGTGGAGGAGGCCCTGCTGGCGGTGGCCGACTCCTACATCCAGCTGCTCACCCCCATCCGGGAGGACTCGACGGTGGCCAAGTTCATCGCCACCAAGGGCGAGGGTATCCACCACGTCGGCTACCGCGTCGAGGACTGCGCCCGGGCCCTGAACCAGGCGGTGGAGGCCGGCGCCCGAGCCATCGACGCCCAACCCCGCCCCGGGTCGCGAGGGACCACGGTCGCCTTCCTGCACCCGAAGACGGCCTTCGGCACCCTCATCGAGCTGGTCGAGGAGTGACCCGGCAGTGACCCGGACGGCCCCGGCCAACCTCAAATCCAATGATCTGTGCTGGTGCGGCAGCGGACGCAAGTACAAGCGGTGCCACAAGGGCAGCGAGGGCCGGGTGCGGCCGGGCCGGGTCTCGCCGATGCTCACCGTCCCTGACGGGATCGTCCCCACCGACTACTACCTGACCGGCCGCCCGGCTCGCCGGGACGAGCCGATGGTCAAGTCCCCGGAGATCATCGAGGCGATGCGCCGGGCTTGCCGGATCGCCGCCGAGGTCCTGGCCGTGACCGGCGAGGCGGTGGCGCCCGGGATCACCACCGACGACCTCGACCGCATCTCCCACCAGGCCTACATCGACCGGGGCGCCTACCCCTCGACGCTCAACTACCACGGCTACCCGAAGTCGATCTGCACCTCGGTCAACGAGGTGATCTGCCACGGCATCCCCGACGACCGCCCCCTCGAGGACGGTGACATCGTCAACATCGACGTCACCGCCTACATCGGGGGGGTCCACGGTGACTGCAACGCCACCTTCCTGGTTGGTGAGGTGGACCCCGAGTCGCGCCGCCTGGTCGAGGTGACCCGGGAGTGCCGGGACCTGGGCATCGCCGCGGTGAAGCCCGGAAGGCCGCTGTCGGACATCGGCCGGGCCATCCAGGGTCACGCCGAAGCGCACGGCTACGGGGTGGTGCGCACCTTCGTGGGCCACGGGATCGGCGAGCAGTTCCACCTGCCGCCGAACGTCCCGCACTATTTCACCGAGTCGGCGTCCACCATCATGAAGCCGGGAATGACCTTCACCGTGGAGCCCATGATCACCCTCGGCTCGTGGCGGGAGAAGATGTGGGATAACGGCTGGACGGCGGTCACCAGCGACGGTCGGCGCACCGCCCAGTTCGAGCACACGCTGGTGGTCACCGAAGACGGCGCCGAGGTGCTGACCGAACTGTGAGGCTCCGGCAGCACCGACCCCGTCGGCACGGGTCGCGAAGGCCCCTGCCGGGGGGTTAGGCCCGGCTCAGAGGTCGGAGAAGGTCTCGGGTCCCTCGTAGAGGCGCCCGTCGATGCCTACCCGCCGGGCCGCTTCCACGTTGGCGGGTCGATCGTCGACGAACACCACGTCTGCCGGGTCGGCGCCGAGCGACGTCAGCACCGCCTGGTAGGCGGTCGCCTCCGGTTTGACCGAGCGGAGCTTCCAGCTGAAGAAGCGGGGGCGGAACGGACCGAGCCATTCCAGGCCATCGATCGCTGCGCCCACCTCCCGCGGGGCGTTGGAGAACAGCGCCAGCCGGAAACCCCGGTCGGCGGCGGCGGTGGCGGCGACCACGCTCGGCTGGTGGGGGTGGAGCCATATGGCGCAGTCGACGCTCACGAGTTCGTCCAGCTGCCCGAGGCTCGGCTGACCCCCGGGGTGGACCAAGGCCCAGAAATCGGCGGCGGTGATGTCCCCCCGGTCGTAGGGCGGGCGGTGCTCCCAGTACAGCCGGTGGAACTCGTCGTCGGCCCGGCCCCCGGCCAGGCGGCGCAAGGCGTCCCACTCCGTGTCGGGTGGGGCGGTGGAGAGGACCTGTCCGTAGTCGCAGACGAGCCAACGATCAGCCATCACCGCAACGGTCTAGCGGATGGCAGCATGGGCGGGTGGTGGACCCCGGTGACGGAACCGACCGGCGAGGCGATCGGAGCGCCGACCGGTCGGTCCTGGCGGACTTCATGCGACAGGTGAGCGACGGTCTGGTCGCCGATGGCAGCGCGATCAGCGACCACACCTTCACCTACGGCCGGGCCGTCATCGCCAGTCTCCGCACCCGGAAGTGGTACGGGCCGGTGGCGGTCGTCACCGTGGTGGTGGCGGTGCGGTCGGTCACCGCCGAGGTGTACAACCAGGCGCTCGGCGACGCCGTCGACCTGGCCCGCCGGGCCCATGGCAGCACGATGGCGCGTGGACTGTCGGTGGTGGTCGTCGTGGCGGGGGAGACCGTCAGCGCCGACGCCAAAGCCGAGGCCCTGCAGCGCCGGCCGACCAAGTACGGGACCGGTTTCATGGACGCCGGGGCCTTCGTGTGGCCGGCGGTGGCCGACCTCGCCTCGGGTGAAGCCCTGTTCTACCGAGGACCGCTGACCGTCGGACGTTTCGGTTCGGACTGGGTCCGCCAGAAGCTCGAGGTGGCTCTCGGGCCGTTGAGGCCGCCCGGATCGTCGTGACCTGACGGCCCCGGGCGGCGTGGCGCCCGTCAGCGGACTGATGGTCACCGGGCCTAGTCGAAGATGAGGCAGCCGTCGTCGAGGTCGACCTCCGGCAGGACATCCTTCTCGGCCCAGTAGTCCTGGCTGTGCTGCCACTCCGGCCGGTCGAGTCGCTTGGGGAGCAGGTGCACGCTGCGCATCAGGTAGTTGGGGTTGAAGTTCTCCGGGTCCATCCACGCCAGGCGGGGGGCGTCGCGTTCGTCCGGTCGGAGCTGCGGCGTGACCCGCCGGGCCCCCATCTCGTCCATGTGGTGGAGGATCCGGCACACCAGGTCGCCGATGAGATCCGAGCGGAGGGTCCAGCTGGCCCGGAAGTAGCCGAATATCCAGGCCAGGTTGGGGACCCCGGTGAACATGGCGCCCCGCCAGGTGACCGTCTCGGCCAGGTCGAGCGCCACCCCGTCGATGCTGAAGGAGATGTCGCCCAGGATGCTGAGGTTGAACCCCGTGGCGGTGATGATGATGTCGGCCACCAGCTCGTCGCCGGATTCGAGCAGCACCCCCTTTTCGGTGAAGCGCGCGATCTGGTCGGTCACCACCGACGCCTTACCGTCGGAGATGCCCTGGAAGAGATCCCCGTCGGGGACGAAGGCCAGCCGCTGCTGCCAAGGCCGGTAGCGGGGCGTGAAATGGGTGTCGACGTCGAAGCCTTCGGGCAGCAGTTGGCGGACGCCGTTGATCAACTCGGCTTTGACCATCTCGGGTTGCTCCACCGACAGGCGGGTGAGCATCTCCTGGTCGTGGAGGATCTTCTTCCTCACGATGGTGTGGATCCACTCCTCGGGGATGTCGATCTCCCGGAGGGTGTCGGCCAGCTCGTTGCGGTTGGAGCCGGGGAAGAAGTAGGTGGGGGAGCGTTGCAGGACCGTGATGTGTGAGCAGTCTGCGGCCATGGCCGGGACGATGGTGGCGGTGGTGGCGCCTGAGCCGATGACCACGACCTCTTTGTCCCGGTAGTCGAGGTCCTCGGGCCAGGTCTGGGGATGGACGATCCGGCCCTGATAGTCCTCCATGCCCGGCCAGTCCGGGGTGAAACCCTCGGCGTGGCGGTAGTAGCCCTGGCACATCCACAGGAAGCCGGCGGTGACCCGGAACGGCTCGGCGTCATCACCTCTGGTCCCCTCAACGGTCCACCGGGCGTCGTCGCTCGACCAGTGGGCGGCGGTGATGCGGTGCTGGTAGCGGATGTAGCGACCGAGGTCGTTCTCCTCGATCACCTCTCCCATGTACTCGAGGATCTTCTCGGCGGTGGCGATCGGAGGCCCCGTCCACGGCTTGAACCGGTACCCGAAGGTGTAGAGGTCGCTGTCGGACCTGATCCCCGGGTAGCGGTGGACGAGCCAGGTGCCCCCGAAGCTCTCCAGGCCCTCGAGGACCACGAAGGTCTTCCCCGGGCACTGCCTGGACAGGTGGTACGCCGACCCCACCCCCGAAATCCCCGCGCCCACGATCACCACGTCGAAGTGCTCGATCTCCTGCTCTGCCTGAGTCATCGTCACCACCTCCCTGGAGGTGCCTACCATCCCCGTGCCCGGACGTCCAGGGCCGTTGGTAGGCCATCCCACCGGGGGCCCGCTCCCGGGGCCGGCTCCCGGGGCCGGCCCCGGGGGGCTGGGCGGCACGGGTCGCCGTTGCTCCTCGAGGCGGCCGTCACCCCGGGTCGGACAGACTGTCGGGTGTGCCTGCCCAACCGAGCGCCCAGTGGTGAAGGTATTCCTGGTCGACGGGACCTACGAGCTGTTCCGGATGTTCTACGGGGCGCCGAGCCATGTCAACGGGGCCGGCCAGGAGGTGGCGGCCGCCCGCGGGGTGGTGTCGACCGTCGTGGCCATGATCGACGACGGGGCCACCCACATCGGGGTGGCCACCGACCACGTGATCGAATCCTTCCGCAACGACCTGTGGCCCGGCTACAAGACCGGAGAGGGAGTCGACCCGGTCCTCAAGAGTCAGTTCGGGCTGCTCGAGGACGCCCTGGGTGCCCTCGGAGTGGCCCTGTGGCCGATGGTGGAGCGTGAGGCCGACGACGCCCTCGCCTCGGCCGCGGCGATCGCCGCCGCCGATCCCACCGTGGAGCAGGTCTCCATCTGGACCCCGGACAAGGATTTGGCCCAGTGCGTGGACGGCGCCCGTGTCGTCCAGGTGGACCGGCGCAAGAAGCAGGTGATCGATGAGGACGCGGTGCGGGCCCGCTACGGGATCGGCCCCCGGTCGATCCCCGACTGGCTGGCCCTGGTGGGGGACTCGGCCGACGGGTTCCCCGGGCTGCCGGGGTGGGGGGCCAAGACGGCGTCGGCCGTTCTGGCCACCTACGGCCACGTCGAGGACATCCCCGACGCCCCGGGCCGTTGGGAGGCCAAGGTGAGGGGGGCGCCGGCGTTGGCCGCCACGTTGGCCGCCAACCGCGAGCTGGTGGCCCTCTTCAAGGAGCTGGCGACCCTGCGGCGCGACCCGCCGGTGATCGGCGGGGTGGCCGACCTGCGCTGGTCCGGCCCTCGGCCGGGTTTCGCCGAGCTGTGCCAGACGGTGTTCGACCAGCCGTCCCTGGCCGCCCGGGCCGAGCGCCTCGCCGCCCGCCGACCGGGCTGAACGGGGCCCCCGCCGGCCGCCCGGCTGCGGGCTGCGCCGGCGGCCGCGTCAGCCCCCGAAGACCTCGGGTTGGGGGCGGCTCACCGCCTCGCTCAGGCGGCGCAGGTACTCGGCCCGGCTGACCTCCACCACGCCGAGGCTCTTCAGGTGATCGGTGGCCCACTGCACGTCGAGGAGAGCCGCCCCGGCCTCGTCGAGGAGCTCGACCAGGCCCACCAGCGCCACCTTCGAGGCGTCGGGCTGGATGTGGAACATCGACTCTCCGGCGAAGAGGCCGCCGACCGCGACTCCGTACAAGCCGCCCGCCAACTGCCCCTGGTCGTCCCAGGCTTCCACGCTGTGGACCCACCCCAAGTGGTGGAGGCGGGTGTAGGCGGCCTTTATGCCGGAGTTGATCCAGCCCCCCGGGCGGCGCCGATCGGCGCAGCGCTCGAGGACCTGCTCGAAGGCGGTGTCCACCCGCACGTCGTAGCGTCGGCACGAACGGCGCAGCGACCGGCTCACCTTCAACCCGTCGAGGGGGAGGATCCCCCGCGGGTCGGGTGACCACCAGCCGATCTGCGACCTCGACACCGGCATGGGGAAGACCCCGCTCCGGTAGGCGGCGAGCACCGTGCCCGGCTCGAGGTCGGCGCCGACCCCCACCAGCTCCTCGGCGCCGCCCTGGTCGCCCCCGTCGGGCGTCCCCGGTCCCTGCCCCTGTCGCCTCGGCGGTTCGCTCGGGAAGACCCAGCGGGTGGCGGGGGGTTCGATTGCGCGATAGCGACGCCGGTCAGCCACCCGTACAAGATGGCCCATGGGGCGGCCACGCGCCGGTTCGCCGGTCGGCGGGCCGCCCAGAGGGGCCGCCCAGAGGGGGCCCGCGGATGGCGCCCCGGCTGGTGGACAGGAGCGCCGGGCACGGTTCCAACTAGCCTGGCGGCCGATGTCCGAGCACCCGATGACCGAACGCATAGCCGAGCTCCTCCGCCGTCGAGAGGCGGCCATCCACGCCGGGCCTCCCCATGCCGTCGAGCGTCAGCACGCCAAGGGCAAGATGACCGCCCGGGAGCGGATCGACTACCTCCTCGACGAGGGTTCCTTCCAGGAGCTCGACATGCTGGCCCGCACCCGCGCCCCGGGGCTGCCCGACGACAAGCGGCCCTATACCGACGGCGTCATCACCGGGTTCGGGACCATCGACGGCCGCAAGGTGTGCGTGTTCTCCCAGGACTTCACTGTCAACGGCGGTTCCCTCGGGGAGGTCTTCGGCGAGAAGGTCCACAAGATCATGGATCTCGCGGCCTCGCTCGGGGTGCCGATGATCGGTATCAACGACGGTGGCGGGGCCCGGGTGCAGGAGGGCGTCGTCGGCCTGCACTACTTCGGGGGCATCTTCAAGCGCAACGTGTCCTCCTCGGGGGTGATCCCCCAGATCAGCGTGATCATGGGCTCGTGCGCCGGGGGCGCGGTCTACAGCCCGGCCATGACCGACTTCATCTTCATGGTGCGCGACACGTCGCAGATGTTCATCACCGGTCCCGACGTGGTGAAGACCGTCACCGGCGAGGAGGTCACCCTCGAGCAGCTAGGCGGGGCCCTCACCCACGCCACCAAGTCGGGGGTGGCGGCGTTCGTGACCGCCGATGAGAAGAGCTGCCTGGACGAGGTCCGGTACCTGCTCGGCTTCCTCCCCTCGAACAACATGGAGGAGCCGCCCCGCGAAGCCTCCGGCGACGACCCCGAGCGCCTCTGCCCCGAACTGGGCCAGCTGATCCCGCCGAGTCCCAACCAGCCCTACGACATGAAGAAGGTGATCTCGGCCATCGTCGACGACGGGGACTTCGTGGAGTACCACGCGCTGTGGGCCATGAACCTCGTGTGCGGCTTCGCCCGCATCGACGGCCATGTCGTCGGTATCGTCGGCAACCAGCCGCAGAACCTGGCCGGGGTGCTCGACATCGAGAGCTCGGAGAAGGGCGCCCGCTTCGTCCGTACCTGTGACAGCTTCAACATCCCGCTGGTCACCTTCGTCGACGTCCCCGGCTTCATGCCCGGTACCGACCAGGAGTACGGCGGCATCATCCGCCACGGGGCCAAGCTGCTCTACGCCTACTGCGAGGCCACGGTGCCCCGCATCCAGATCATCACCCGTAAGGCCTACGGGGGGGCCTACGTGGTCATGAACTCCAAGTCCATCGGGGCCGATCTGGCCTTCGCCTGGCCGTCGGCCGAGCTGGCCGTCATGGGCCCCCAGGGGGCGGTGGACATCGTCTACAAGCGGGAGCTGGCCACTGCCGCCGATCCCGCCGGCCGGAGGGCCGAGCTGGTCGAGGAGTACACCGAGCGCTTCGCCAACCCCTACCTGGCGGCCGAGCGGGGGTACGTGGACGACGTGATCGACCCGGCCGAGACCCGGCGGGTGCTGGTCCGCAGTCTGGATCTGCTGCGCACCAAGCGGGAGGAACTGCCCAAGCGCAAGCACGGGAACGTGCCGCTGTGACCGCCGGCCCGACCGGCCGGGGCCCCGCCGGCCCCGCCGATCAGCCCTCCCCCGAGGAGCTGGCGGCCATTCTCGCCGCGGTCGAGATGGCCTGGCCCCGTCCCGTCGTACTGGTCGACGACCCCGGGTCCGGAGCCGGACCGTGGCGTTTCTCGGGGCGGTGGTGGTCCAAGCCGCACACCGTCCAGCGGGTGCGGCCGTGGGTGGCGCGTCCCTGACAGGCGACACCCGTCGGCCCTGCCCCTAAGGGCAAACCACCCCCCAGCCCCTTGACGGACCGGCCGCGGTAGGTGATCGTCTTGGGGTAACCCGAGGAGGAAAAAGTTGACCTATCTCGACCATGACCTGGGTCCGGACGGCGCGTCGCGCGCTCCTGGCCACCCCGTCACCACTCAGCGCACCCCGTCGGGTGCCTCGACCCCGCCCATGCTCGACCTTCAGCGCCTGGCCGGTAATGCGGCGGTGAGCCAGGCCATTAAGAGCGGCCAGTTCGACTCGGAGGTGCCGGTGCAGCGCCTCGACGGCGACACCATGGAAGAGGAAGAGGAAGAGATCGAGGACGCGGAGGAGACCGAGGAAGCCGGCGAGGAAGCGGGCGAGGACACCGGCGATATCCAGGACGAACTCGACGAGGAGGCCGACGAGGAGGAAGAGGAGGACGACGTCGAGGAAGAGGCCGTAGACGAGCAGGAAGAAGAGGCTGAAGAAGAGCAGGAAGAGGCCGAGGAAGAAGAAGCCGTCTAGACGGCCGTCGGCCTTACCTGGCCTCTTGACTCGGTCGGGGTGGTCGGCTCCCGGCCACCGGGCCCGCCGGGCCCGGGGCGGCCGCCTTCGGCTCGGCTCGTCCCGTCCGGCTCCGGCCGGAACCTCGTCCCCTGACTCGCCAAATTTCAGCCGGTGCTGGCCCCGAGTACGCCGATTCTGGGGCGCCCGCCCCGGGCCGGGCTGGCGGCCCGGCTCCTCAGGTCGATCAGTGGCGCCACGCTCTCAGCCTGTTCCTCTTCGATGACGGCCCGGAGGCGGGCCACGGCCGGTAGGCCGTAGCTCACCACTTCCAGCATCGGGTCCGGTCGTGCGTCGAGGCCGGCGGCGAGCCAGCCCTCGAGGCGGGAGTCGAGGGCCGACACGACGTCGGGCCGTAGCCTGGCCAGATTCACCTGCTCGTCCGGGTCGGTGGGCAGGTGGTACAGCTCAGGTTCGTTTCTCGGGTAGATGCCCGGGTCCCAGCAGCGGATGTACTTCCACTCGGCGGTCCGCACCCCCCGCTTGGCCTGCCAGGTGCACTCGCTCAAGTAGACCGCTTCTCGGTGATGGTCGGCGCGTCCCTCCATTAGAGGCACCAGCGACCTCCCCTCCATGACCTCGAGTCCGGTCCCGGTAGCCAGTTCCGGGCCGAGCAGCTCGTAGATCGTGGGGGCCACGTCGATCAGACCCACGAGGGCGTCGGTCGCCATGGGGGGCACCACGCCGGGAGCCCTGATCATCAGGGGCACCCGGACCACGGAGTCGTAGAGCCCGGCGTGGTCGAACCAGGCGTCGTGGTCGGTCATGATCTCGCCGTGGTCGCCGAACACCACAATCATCATGTCATCGAGTATGCCGAGATCGTCGAGCCGGTTGAACAGGCCGCCGAGCTCATGATCGAGGTAGGCGATCTCAGCGTGGTGGAGGGCCTCGATGTATTCGAGGTTGGGTAGACGGTCCAGGTGGTCGTACAGGTTCCGCTTGAACAGGGGGTAGGACGGGCGACTCATGAGCTTGTCGCTGATACCGACATCGAGGCGGTCCACGAAGGGACCGGTGTAGATGGACTTGAACGGCTCGGGCGGCACATAGGGGATGTGGGCGTCCCAGAAGTGCAGGAACAGGAAGAAGTCCTCATCGCGGTGGGCGTCCAGCCAGGGCTCGGCCATCCCCCTGATGACCGAGGCGGGGGACCGCGACCGGCCGGGGGGAACCATGTAGTCGTCGTAGCCCCGGATGAACCACTGTTTCATCGAGAACAGGTGGTCGACGGCGGCCGTTCGATAGCCGCTGCTTTGGAACACCGAGGGCATCCAGGACACATCCTCATCGAGGCAGGCCGGCGGATGGAAGTGCGAGACGATGCCGGTACTGATCCCACTCCGACCGGTGAACAGGGCGGTGTGGGACGGCTGGGTCGGGATGTCGGTCGCGAAGGTGTGTCGGAACACCGCCGCATCCGACGCGAAGGCGTCGAGATTGGGTGTGTGTACCGTCGTGGATCCCAGGCACGACAGCCTGGTCGCGCACAAGGTATCCAGTGAGACGAACAAGGTTCTCATTGCTGCCCCTCATGTTCGAAGCTTTGCCCAGCTCCTTTGGAGCCCTATGTTATATGAATCCGGCTGATTGATCCACTGGCTGTCATAGATAAATTTGACCCAGTAAACGGCCGACTATTATGCGGAAAAGTATTGAGCACTCGCCACCATTTTGAAGGCCGCCAATCCAGCTGGCGTCAGGGACCAGTTGCCGTTGGGGCCGTCCGCGTCGAAGTAGACGACGGCCTTGACCGCCGGGAACGACGACGGCAGGGTCTGGGCCAAGCCGCCGACGTACTGGCTCTGATCCGAGGCGGTGGCGCCGGTTTCAGCCACCATCAAGGGCTTGGAGGAGCTGGCGTAGGTGTCGTACCAGGCGGCGAAGACGGTCGCGAATCCCTCGGCCCCTAGATGGTGGCGGTCGTAGCCGTCCGCAGCGATCCAGTCGACGTAGGCCGTCCCCGGGAAGAATGGGGTGAAAGGAGCCGTCCCGCCGACGCCCGGGCACCATACAAATGCCACATTGGTTGCTCCCACCTCATGGAATATGGACCAGATGTGAATCCAGGCTTGGACGAACCCCGGGGCGCCATCCGTCCCGAGGCACGACGACGAGCTTCGCGTCGGTAGGTTCATCTCCCAGAACCACCGCAGGAAGATCGGATGGCCGAGGCTCTTCAGTGAAAGGGCGTAGTTCCGCACCGTCGAGTCGTAGACGCCCGAGCTCACCGCACCAACCGGCGCGCAGCTCCAAGCCAGGAGGGGTATGGCGCCCGCCGCCGAGATGGCCTCCAGGGCCGCCATCGGTGCTGGGCTCTGGAAGCCGGCGTACAGGCCGATGATGGCGGGGTGTGACGCGGTGGCCTGCTCGAAGGCCGGAAGCTGGGCCAGTTCGCCGGCGGGGCCGACACCGGCTGGGCCGGCTGGGTTGATCCACGCCCCGAGGTAGGCGCCGCCGGCCGGTACCGCCGGCGGGTTGCCGGCCGACGGTGAGGTGCCGGCTGCTTGGGAGGAGCCGGCCCCCGAAGGGGCCGGCTGGGAACCCGTCGGCCCCGTAGCGCTCTGCGGGCGCGCCGTGGTGATCGAAGCGACCGGAGCCGACGTCGCAGGCGTCGAGACGTTGGCGGACCTCGATCCACCAGCCGAACTGCAAGCGGACACCCCTAATGCCACGGCCGCGGCGACGGCGATCGTCACCGTCCGATCGAGGCGCAAGACCGGGGTCCGGGCCAGTGTCCGGGCCGGTGCCGTAGGGTCCGCCCGTTGGACCATCAATCGACGCCTTCGAGGAGGGCGACCGCCTGGCCTTGTCCCGCTCTGGCCTGCGTGTGCAAAGGGGCCGTCACGGGGCGGCAACTGAAGCTCAGGAACCCCTCGAGGGCGTACCAGTGCTTCAAGAGCACGAACCAGACCTGGAGCGGCATCCACAGCACCACCCGCAGCTTGCCGTAGTAGGCCGCCAGGTAAAACGACTGCACGGCTGCCGGGAGGGACCTGACGACCAGGACCGCCAGCAGGCGGGCCAGATTGATCCGGGCGTCGGGATGGAACACGGCGTGGGCGACCAGGTACATCGTCAGAGCCAGCCGGAACGGCGTCAGCGCCCGGCGGAGCGCCTGCCGGGTGGCCAAGAACCAGATCCGGGGTCCGGCCAGGCCGGTGACGAACGGCACGTGACGGGCGTAGGCCATTACACCCCCCCGGTACCAGCGGGTCCTCTGGATGCGAAGCTGACGGGCGGTGTTCGGAACGTCCTCGTAGCACACGATCCGCGTATCGGCCTCCACCCGGTAGCCCAACCGGGTGATGGCGTAGGTGAATTCGACGTCCTCGCCGTACATGCCTTCGATGAACCCGCCGACCTCTACAGCTGCGGTCCTCCGGAAGCCGGTGAAGTTGCCCTGTACGCAGAAGATCCCGTCGACCACGTCCGATGCCGGGCGGCTGAACCCGAACACGCCGATGTTCTCGAAGAACCGCATCCGGTCGATCCAGGTGAGGTACGGCTCCTTGGGCAGCATCAGGCACGACACCAGACCGACATCGGGGCGGCCGAGGAACCACGGTACGGCGTAGACGAAGCAGTCGGCGTCGACCACGCAGTCGGCGTCTATACGGAACACGATTTCGGAGTTGCAGCGCAGCAGAGCCCGGTTGAGTGCCGCCGACTTGCCACTGTGCGCTCCGGGGATCACTTCGCCGCGGGCGCTGCGGTACCCGGCCATCGCCTCCAGCGCGACCTGGCGGGTCGAGTCGGTCGACCCATCGTCGCAGAGGATCACATGGACCGGACCTCCGTAGCGTTGGGCGGCGGCGTCGACGGACCGGAGCAGGGCGGCGACCACGCCGGCCTCGTTGTAGGCCGGGATGATGACGTCGATGGGTGGGCGGTCCGGGCCGGGGTCGCAACGGCGACGGGTGAGGACCCTGAACACCCCGAGGAACACGGTGCTCGACGCCAGCGCCAACGGTGGGCTGGACAGCGCGACGACGGCGATGAGGAGGGGATGGTCGGCGAAGTGCTTCACCACCACTGCGATCAACACCCCGGCGGCCGCCAGTCCGAGGAGAGTGCACAACCCGACCACCGCCGAGTCGCCCCAGTCGCGGCCCCGGTGCAGGGGAATGGGCGTCAGGTTGGGTAGCTGGAAGGACCGGAACTGCAGGGCCAGGAGCATCACCGCGGCTACGGCGTACTGGAGGAGGAGGCTGACCAGCGGGGTGGGCCCGAGGGGGGCGCCGAAGTGCACGACGAACAATCCGAGAGCGGCATCGACCAGGCTCGACAGGAGGAGGAAGACCACCGCGTCGGCCACGATCGTCAACCGTCGCCCCAGGCTGGCGTCGAGAACCGCGGCCATGGCGATGAAGAACGCCGTGCCGGTGACCGGTATGACCGGTAGCAGGACCGCGGTGTAGCCGGCCACCGCGGCGGGGCTGGGTACGGCCAGCAAGAGGAGCCGGCCGACCAGGTGGTCGTAGAGGACCGTCGGGTCGGGTGAGCGCATCCCGACCAGGGCGACCGAGCCGAGCAGCGCGATGAGGAGGAAGGCGGCACAGCGTCGGTAGCTGGGACGCAGCGGGGGTTCCAGCGCCACGATGGATCCCCGGCCCCGGTCGGAGTGGTCGTAGCTGCGCCAGAGGCTCCTCGCCACGATGGCGAACAGGACCAGGCCGTCGAGGGCCAGGATCAGCAGGCCTCGGGGGTCGACCCCTACCGTCTCCACCTCTCAGAACTGCACCGAGGCGCTCATGCCGGGCAGGAGCCCTCCCACCGGGTGATCCAGGGTGACGATGGCGTCGAAGGTGACCGGCCCGGACGTGTGGACCGAGTTCTGGATGACGCTCGTCACCGTGGCGTTGACCGTCTGGTGCAGCGCCCCGATGGATACCTTGGCCAGACCACCGGCGTGGAGCGTCCCGACCGAGCCTTCCGGCACTTGCACCGTCACCTGCTGGCTCCCACCGATCAGCTGCAGGAGCGGTTGGTTGGCCGACGTGGTGCTTCCGCTGGACGGGACCGTGGCGGCGGGGAACAGCTGGAACCCGGACGAGCCGCTGCTCGGCAGGGCGGCCGGCCCGCTGTACTGGTGCACCCCGTCGGGGCCGAGGAACTCGCCGACGGCCCCGAACACCTCGGCGACGGTGGCGTCGGCCGGTGCCATCAGCGTCGCCTCGGCGAGTGCCTGCTGGGCCTGGGCGACCTGGCCCTTGGCCTGGCTCACCGCGGCTTCGGCCTGGGCCACCGCGGTGGGGTTGGCTGACGTGGTCTGGAGGGTGATCTGGTACTGAGCGACTCGCAGGGCGGCGGCCGCCGAGTTCACCGCGGCCTGGTCCTGGGTGACCATGTCGTTGGCCTGACCCTCGGCCACCGATATCTGGCTGGCGGCCTGGGCCGCCGCCGACTGGTCCTTCTCCGTCTGGAGTTGGAGGTCCTGGCAGTGGGTGAACTGGGCCTGCTCGGTCTGCAGGACGCTCCCGGTGGCGGACGGGTCGGGGGGCACCGGGCCGCTCGGGCAGGCCTGAGCCGACAGAGCCTGATCGGCGTTGACCTGGTTCTGAGCCTGGGCCGCCGCGACCTGGGCCTGCCCGACGCTGGCCCGCCCCGAGTTGACGGCGGCGTTGAGGTTGGCTTCGGCATTGCTCAGGGCGGTCTGGGCCTGCCCCACCTGCAGCTGGTACTGCTCGTACTGCGCCGGCGTCAGCTGGGGGCTCTGGGCCTGGGCCAACTCGGCCTGGTCGGCGGCCAGCACCCCCTCGGCCGCGGTCAGAGCGCTCTGGAGGGTGGTGGTGTCCTGGCGGGCCAGGACCTGCCCCTTCTTCACGGGCTGGCCCACCGCCACCAGCAGCTCGGTCACCTTGCCGGCGGAGGGGAAGTTCAGGTCGTACACCTGTGACGCCGTCACGGTGGCGGGGTAGGAGGAGCTGCCGGCTCCCATGGATTTCACCGTCAAGCCGGTGGCGGCCACCGCGGCGGTGGCGAGCACGGCCCCGATGACGGCCCGCTTCTCGGCGAGCTTCAGCGGGCCCCGGGACCGTTCGCTCAGGGGCCGAGCCTCAGAAGTGGGGGTGAGCGAGGCGTTCATGCCCCGCACCTTCTCGGTGACCACCAGCCCCTGCTCGGGTGGGGCGGTGGGGCGGTCGATGCTCATGGACGTCCCCCCCGGCGGGGCGCCCGTGGTGTGCTCATGACGTCGATACCTCGATGGTCATGCCCGGAAGTGCCCCCACCGGCCAACTCGCCAGCGCCACCTCCACCCGGTAGGCGGCCGGGCCGCCGGAGTTGACCGGTACCGTGTCGAGCTGCACGACCGTCCCGCTGGTCGTCCGGCCGAGAGCCGGTATGGCGACCCGGGCCGGAATGCCCGACCGGAGGTGGATGGCCACGTCCTGGGGGACCACGGCCACGGCCACCGGAGGTCCCGCGGTGAGAGCGATCAGGGGAAGAGGCCCCCCCGACCCTGGCGACGCGAGCGCAGTGGCGGACCCTCCGGGGACCTGGACCAGCGATCCCACCGCCCCGGTGACCATGGCTACCCGGCCGGCGATCGGTGAGGTCAGGGTCAAGGCTTCCACGGCGAGCAGCGCCTGGTCGTAGGAGGCCTGGGCCGTCGCCAGTGTCGCCTCGGCCGACGCGATACGGTCGCCGGTCACCCCGGCCATCGACTGGAGGGACGCCAGCAGGGCCTGGTCGGCGAGCAGCACCCGTTGGGCGTCGGCCAACGCCGTGGTCGCCGCCGGATCGGACTCGGTCGCCAGGGCCTCGCCCCGGTAGACCGGGTCACCGGGTCGCACGTATATGGCGGAGATCTGGCCGGCCCGGACGAAGCCGAGCTGCACCGAGTCGGGGAACTCGATGGTCCCGGTGAGGCGAGGCGGACCGCTCGGCGCCGCCAGGGTCAGTGCGGTGGCCGTGGTGGTGGCCACCACCGCGGCGGCGGCGATCCCGGCCACCAACCTTCGGCGCCCCCGGAGCCGACCACCCAGAAGCCTCCCCACCAGGAAGCGCCCGCCGATCTGCTCGAGACGGCGCCGTCGGGCGGCTGCGGACCCCGACTGACCCCCGGCCGCCGGAGATGGGGAGGGCCCGACCGGCCCGACCGGCCCGACGGGCTCAACCGGTTGCGGCCGCCGCGCTGGAGGCGGGTCGGGGATCGCCGGGCCGATGTACGGGTGTGGTGGCAGCGGGTCGGGCGGCGCGTAGGCGGGGGCGGGTGTCGCGCTCAGCGGTGAGCCGGCCGGGACCGGGGACGTCTCGGGTCCCGTAAGGCCCTGGGCGTCGGGATGGGTGGCGACAGCCGTGCCGGCTCGGGTCCTTCTCCGGTGGACCCGGCGGATCTCCCGGGCTTCGGCCGGCGTACGGCTTCCCGCCGCCCACCAGTCCCCCACGTCGGTGTCGTGGTCCCACGCCGCCGTGCTCACGCGGACCGTCCAGACCGTCTCATCGGCTACTCGCCCTGCCCGTCGGGCGGCGAGCTCGAACTCCGGGTGAGGGCCAGGTTCTTCCCCAGCTTCCAGAGGAACAGCATGACCAGCAGCTCACCCAGGGCGACTATGGCCAGGATGGTCGTCAGGAGGGAGTGACCACTGGTGCCGATGATGGCGGCGGGCTGAATACCTTGGGTGACTGCAGTGGTCGGCGAGGAAGCATCTGCGGGGACGATCTGCGGATCACTTCCGAGGGTCGTCAGCGTGGTCGAGCCGCCCGTGAAGGAGAGCCCGGGCCCGACCCCGTTGGTGTAGCCGTAACCCCCGTAACTGCCGGAGGGGTCATAGAACGTGGAGCCTCCCACCGAGGTACCGAGCCCCGACGAGGACCCGAGCCCCGCCGAGGTGTTACCGATCCACCCCGGAGCTGTCGTGGTGGAGGTGGAGGGATCTGAAGGCGGTACAGGAGGCACCCACAGAGTCGAGGACGTGGTCGAACTCGACGGGGGTGCCGTCGTCGTCGGGTTGGGCCTCGTGGTGGTGGTGGTGGCCGGGTCGGTGGTGGTTGACGCCACGGTCGTGGTCGAGGCCGCCGTCGTGGTCGAGACCGCCGGGCCGTCGTAGGTGAAGGTGCTGGCCGGACCGGTGGCCGACGTCCCGCCGGGGTTGGTGACCACTATCGGGGCAGGACCAGCCGGCCCCGTCGGAGTGACGACCTGCAGCCACGTGCCGTCGGCGCCGGCGTTGACGACCGGAGTGGGCTTGCCGCCGACCGTGACCGTCGAGTCCGAGGTCAGGCCGGTGCCTTGGATCTGCAGTGGGGTGCCCCCGTCGACGGAACCATGAGTTGGCACGATGGCTGCCACCGTGGGCACCGCCAGGTAGCTGTACTGGTCGCCGGACGAGATCATCGAAGTGCCTCCCCAAGGCGCGGTGACGGTCACGTCCACAGGGGACCCGGGGTTACCGGGCGGCGCGTCCACGGTCATGGATTGACCGCTGGCGGAGATGGAGCGGATGGTGGCGGCCCGGGTGCCGAAGCGGACCGTGTCACCCTTCTCGAAGTCCGCTCCGGTGACCACCACGCTCTGGCCGCCCGCGAGCGGGCCTTTGCTCGGAGCGACCGCGATGACCGACGGGGCCGGACTGATGCTGATCTGGCCGGCGCTGGCGAAGTTCGTGCCCACGGTCAGGCCGCTGCTGCCGAGGACCGACCAGCCACTCCCGCCGCCGCCTCCGCCCCCACCAGAACCGGCTCCCCCTCCGAAGTAGCCGCCGCCACCCCCCCCGCCGTAACCCGAGGACGAGCCACCGTTGCCGGGACTGGCTGCGTCGGCCGGCCCAGTCCCGCCCGTCGATCCCGGACCCGACGCGGTCGCCCCCGTACCCGCGGTGACCCCGCTTGCCGCCGACCCGGCCTGACCGTTGGGTCCCCCGCCTGCTCCTCCGGCTGACGCGCTGGTCCCGCCCCCGCCGCCACCGGCCGCCACCAGGAGTACGGGAGCGCCCCCGCCGACCCGGCCGTACAAGAAGCTGCCCCCACCGCCGCCCCCACCGCCGGCGGTGGACCCGGGCTGCTGGGCGCCGGCTCCGCCGCCGCCGTACCCCCCGACGCCGGTATTGGCTCCGGGTCCGCCTGGAATGGCGATCAGGGTTTCACCGGGCGTAACCCCCACCGTGGCCGTGACCTCCCCGCCCAGGCCACCGGAGCTCGGGCCCGGGCCGATACCCCCACTGCCGGCAGCTCCGTCGACGGTGACGCGCACCGAATCGACGTTGGAGGGGACGGCGTAGGTGTAGCTGGTCTGGCCGGCCTGGTAGGGGAACGAAGTCAGCAGAGCCGGAGCCGGACCAGCCGTAGAGGGCGCCACCGTGGTGGCGCTGGTGACCAGGGGGCTGCCCCCGGCGTTGGCCCGGGCGGATGTCAACGCCATAGCCGTGGTCACCGCTCCCGTCGCAACGGCTCCGAGACCGCAAACAGCGGCTGCTCTAGCGGTCCAACGGACCGACTGCCGGTCATGGCGCAACTGGCCGCTGACTCTGGAAATCCGAGCCATACCGATTTCTGCCCCTGTCTGCTCACTGCCCATTGAGCGTGGCTCGATCGTAGGCCTGGCCGACTGAGTGATCAACCCACGATTCAATCAACACATCAATTGTCCGCGGTCCGGCCGAAGTGTTGTCGGATTTGATTGACAATGCACCGGGCGCCTGGGATAGTCGGCGCGGAGACAGCTGATGTGTGAGTACCGGGTTCGCGGGGCAATCGCCATCCGGTACGGGCTGACAGTTAGGGGCAGGTTATGGAGTTGGGCGGTGTCACCGAAGTGGCCATAGCCCTGGGCATGAGCAAGCAGCGGGTCGCCGCCTTGCGCGGCAGGCCCAGCTTCCCGCGACCAGAGGCGCAACTGGCGCAGGGGCCGGTCTGGGACCTCGAGAAGGTGCGGCGCTGGGCGAGCAGCAGTCGTCAACCGCGCGGGCGACCGCACACGCTCAGCATCCGGCGGCGCCTGGGAAACCGCTACGAGTTGGAAGGGCTGCCCGACGCGACTCAGCTATTCAATCGGGCCACGGATCTGGCGGCCGTGTCGGCGGGTTGTCGCTGCAGCGCCGTCGCCCTGCATTTCCTGCCCCGCCCGGAGTCGGAGGAATCCGCCACCCTTCTCGCCACCCGCCTCGAGCTACTCCGCGGCGCGCCCCACCCGCATGTGCTTCCCGTCTTGGACTTCGGGATCGACCATGACGACCAACCCTTTCTGGTGACCCCCTTACCGGTCGGCCGACTGACCCGTGTCCTCGGTTGCGCTCCGGCCGACCCGTCGGCCGCCATCGACATCCTCTGGCAGGTCACCACCGGGGCCCTGCACCTCACCTCCCTCGGGGGAGGCGTCGGATTCTCCGTAGGCACCGAGTCGATCGTGCAGACGTCGTCGTCGGCCTGGAGCATCGGAGACCTGCGCCCCGAGCAGAACACCATCGATACGGGAACCCTGGTCTTGCAGCTGAGAGGTCTGGTCCGTGATCTGAGGTGTTACGCCCGGGCGGGTGGCGACGTCCTGGACAAATCATTCGTCTGGCTGGAGTCCCGCCTGGGTCGAAGATCGCTCTCCCTTTCCGCCGATAAGCTGATCCACCTGCTTCGGGACGACCTGGAGCAGGTCGTGGAACTTCTGTCACACGGCCACGGGGTCCGCGGGCCGTCCGACGGCGTCCCCTGGGAGATCGAGGCGGTCCGCCAGGGTGGGGCCGATCCCGGTCTGGTGGCCGACTTGCTCCGACACGTGCTCCCCGGCGGTGATCACCACGGCCCGAACAGCGGATCGCGGCACGCCCCCGCTCAGGTAGCAAAGACATTGGCGCTGCTGACCGCCGAGCAGCTAGCCGCGGTGGGCCGCCACGAACCCGAGTTGCTGCGCCGCGCCGTCGCCTGCTGGGCCCGCGATCTGGGGGAATGGCTGGAGGTGGGGCTGGACTCGGGTGCGGCTGTCGACTTCCTGGCGAGGATCAGCGACATGGACGACCCTCAACTGCTCCAATCGAGCCTGCTGGGACTGGTATCGCTGGCCAACCTGAGTGCCTCGTGGCACGCAAGGTGGGTGTTGATTTCGTTGCTGCAGCACGTGCACGACCCGCGCCGGGAAACGCTCTTTGCTGAGACGCTATCCCTGTGCGACGACGAGGAGTTGAGGGTAGCGCTGGTCGGGAGCGACCCGAACTGGTTCCCCCCGAAGATCCGCGACGCGACCTGGCGGGCGACGGCCGAGCCCGTGGTCCTGGTAGACCTGACCGATCCGGGCCTCACACACCACGCGCCGGACAACATGGTCCTTCTACGCGCCGCCGGGGTACGGCCCTGATTCCGAAGGTCGCACCGTGAAGGTGTTTGGCTCGACCGGCTAACGACCGCGACGCTGCCGGGTCGGCCGGGATCCAAGCTGGCCACTCCCCCCCGAGCACCGATCTGTAGGTTACGATTCACTTGGTTGTTGCCGTGTTGCCCCTCGGCAACGACAATTGGTGCGGCTCTGGGCGGATTGCCCCCCGCCCGGAGCCGTGCCGCGTATCCCGGACAGTTAGCTGTGGGTGTCGTGAAGGCGGTCGGGGCGACCCCCGAGTCGACCACCAAGAACGGTCGGAGCCGGAGCGGTCAGGACCAGAGGGGTCAGAATTCGACGGTCTGCCGTCCCGGCGCCCCGGCGGGAAGGGTGAGCGAGAAGGTCGCGCCCCCTCCCACGCGGTCGGTGGCCGTCAGTGATCCTTCCTGTTCCTCGGCCAGGCTCCTCGCCAGGTAGAGCCCCACTCCCATCCCCACTCCCTGGGGGGACGTCGTCCATCCCCGGTCGAAGATCCGTTCGACGCAGATGGGTGGCAGGCCGGGCCCCCGATCGCTGACCGAGACGACCACCCGGTCGCCCCGGTAGGCGGCGAGGATCTCGACGGGGCTGCCGGGCGCATGCCGGCGGGCATTGTCCAAGAGGGTGGCGATCACCTCGTAGGTCTTCTCGGGGTTGGCCAGGACCACCACGTCCCTTGGTATGTCCCAGTAGACGGAGGTGCCCTGAGCCTGCTGGGCGGTGACGAGCGGGGCGATCGTGTCACGCAGGACGAACGGACGGCGTCCCCCGTCCCACTCTCGGCTCACCAGGCGGCTGGCCCGCTCCAACTCCGACTTCAAGGCCCCCCCGAGATCGGCCTTCTGGGCCTCGGTGAGGGGCTTGCTCCCGTCGGTCACCAGCAAGTGGGTCGCCATGGTGATCGAGGTGAGAGCCGACTTCAGGTTGTGGATGGCCTCGTCGTGGGCCGTCGCCTCCCTCGTCCGCCGGGCCTCACTCCCCTTGAGAGCCCGGAGAGAGTCGGCCGCCAGGTCCCGGACCGTGGCGATGCTCTCCTGGAGGGAGAGGATGCACCCGAGTAGCGTCACCGAGATGGCCACCGTGCCGAGCACGGCGTTGGACAGGGTGCGGATCCCAGGATCGACGAAGACCAGCAGACCGATCCGGGCTTGGGCCAGGCAGAGCGCCGTGAAGCCGATCCATATCTTGAGTGGTTGGCGCTCGGCCCGACCTATGTGGATGGCGGTCAGGCCCAGGGCCGCCCAGGCCAGCAGCAGGAGCAAACTTCCCGTGTCGCTGCTGGCGCTGTAGTTGCCGAGAAGTCCGTTTCCTGCCGGACGGGCAATCCCCCATCCGACGAGAGCGAGTAGAAGCGCGCCCACCCCGGCGTTCAGCGGCCACTGCGTTCGCTGATCCTCGTTGCGATTGACCACCGACAGCAGCAGGAACCCAAACGCCAGGACCAAGCTGACGTTGGCCGCCATGGAGAGCGACGAGCTTGGGCCATAGTTTCCGAAGCGGCTGACCACGACCAGCTTGTACACCCCGTACTCGACCAGGCCGGCGGCTGCCAGTGCGGAGGTCATCTCCCGGTTGGCCCAGGCCCGGAACACCGAGATGGCGGCCGCCCCCAGGGCCAGTTCGCCCGACAGCGCCCCGAGGATGGCCACCCCGGCCGTGGACGACGAGCGGGCGTGGGTCTCGCCGACGAGGACGTCGGTCAGCCCCAGCGCCAGCCAGATGGGGACGATCAGCGCGAGCACCACCACTGTCTGTGTAAAGCCGGTGCGGCTGGCCTTCGGATCGCTGATCGCTCGGGCCAGGCTGGGTAGGCCGGGCTTCCGCCGGGGGCTGGGCGGGCAGGGGAGAGCTGTCAGAACCGTATGGATCTCGGAGGTCATAGGTTCCGGCCGCAGGGCTCCTTCGCGCTGCCTCACAGCCGGCCCCAGATACTTGTTCGCTTCTACCGTCATGCCCCAGCGCCCCCGGAATCAAAAAAATTGTCTCTCGGTGCGGGGTGAGAGTAGGCCCTTTCAGTGATCGGATCCATAGGAACGGGAGATAAATAGCTGGCCGTTCGACTCTATTTTTGAGCCATTGGGGTCGGAGTTGGCGCAGAATTGATCGCCGCTAGGGGGGCGAATGTGCAACCACCTTCACAGTTGCTAAGCCATCTACTGATCGCTGCTCGCTGGGACCAGCACAGAAAGTGGCTCCGGCCGTGCCGTCGAAGGGGCGGAGGACCAACCATGATCAAATACTCGTCGAGGTTCGCATATTTCCGGTTCGGGTCGCTCGAGGCGAGTCGAGCAGGTGCCGACACCTCGCTGTTTGAGTGCTGGGGAGCCGGTAGGCGATGCGTTTGAACCGGCGCGCATCGCGAATGTCCGGTAAGGGTCAATCGGCCCGTGGCAACCTCCGGGAGGGTGCCGGAGTACTCAACCACCATGATGCGACCGGTACCGCCCCGACGAGCGAAGACCCTCCCACTAGAGAGGCGCCGACCCGTCCCCTCGGCGAGCTACTGGTCGAACAGGGAGCCATAACACCGTCTCAGTTGGAGGAGTCACTCGGCAAGGCCGCGGACTCGAGCGCCAGACTGGGAGAAGTCCTCCTCGAGATGGGAGCGATAGACGAGAACCGCCTGACCGACACCCTCGCCCACCAGTTCGGGGTGGGAGTCGTCGACCTGAGCCGGATCGCGCCCGATCCCGAGATGACCGGACTGATCGACGAGGCCACCGCCCGCCGACTCTGCGCTCTCCCCCTGAGGAGAGTGGACGGAGTCACCGAGATCGTGGTGGGCGACATCCGCCGCGGCCTCGAAGAGGAGCTCGCAGGATTGATAGGAGGCCCGGTCCGGCTGCTGGCCGTACCGCCCAGCGCCGCCCGGCAGGCCATCGACCGGTCCTTCCGGCTGCTGAGCGATGTGGACCGTATGGTCAGCGCCTTCGCCGCCACCGAATCCCATCGGGCGGTCGGCGGACGCACCCGGGACGGCCTCCTCACAGGCGAGTCACCTGTGGCCCAGGTGGTGACCATGCTGTTGACCCAAGCCCTTCGAGACCGGGCTTCGGACCTTCACATCGAGCCCAGCGACCAGATGGTGAGAGTACGGGTCCGCATCGATGGCGCCCTCAACGACGTGAGGGAGCTCCCACTGCACATGGCGGCGCCGCTGGTGAGCCGGATCAAGATCCTGGCTGGTATGAACATCGTCGAGAGGCGGCGGGCCCAGGACGGCCAGTTCGCAGCCCACATCGACGGGCGGGAGGTGGACATGCGGGTCTCGACCATGGCCACGGTCTGGGGCGAGAAGTGTGTCATCCGGCTCCTCGACAAGTCCCGCTCCCTGCTGCGCCTCGACCAGCTCGGCATGCCCGAGGACACCCATGTGAGCTACTCCAAGATGGTCCATTCACCGTTCGGAATGGTCCTGTGCGCCGGCCCCACCGGGAGCGGGAAGACCACCACGCTGTATGCGACCATGACCGAGATCGACGAGCGCAGCCGCAATGTGGTCACCATTGAGGACCCGGTCGAGTACGTGTTCCCCTCGATCAATCAGATACAGACCAATGAGCAGGCCGGCATCACTTTCGCTGATGGACTCCGATCGATACTCCGCCAGGACCCCGACGTGATCCTCGTGGGGGAGATACGTGACCAGGACACCGCTCGCATCGCCGTACAGGCCGCCCTGACCGGTCACTTCGTGATGTCCTCGCTGCACGCCACCGATTCGGTCGCCGCTCTGCACCGGTTCTTGGACATGGGGATCGAGGCCTTCCTCCTGTCGTCGTCGGTCCTCGGGGTGGTCGGCCAGAGACTGGTGCGACGTATGTGCCGTTCGTGCGCCGCGCCCTACCAGCCGTCGGCCGAGGAGATGGCCTTCTACACCGAGGGTGGCGGTCCACCCAAGGAGACCTTCTATCGGGGGAGGGGCTGCAACTTCTGCTCGGGCACCGGCTATCAGCACCGCATCGGGGTCTACGAGTTCCTACACCTGACACCCGAGATCCGTCGGCTCCTGGTGGGTTGGGCCACCCAGGAGGAACTGCGGCGGGTGGCCACCCAACAGGGGATGCGGACCCTGCGCACCGAGGGCCTGTCCCTGGTCCATCAGGACGTGACGACCATCTCCGAAGTTCTGCGGAGCATCTACTCCATCTAGCCGAAGGTAAGAGCATGCCCAGGTACAAGTTCAGTGCGGTGGCGGCCGATGGATCGCTGGTGAGCGGGGTAGAGCGATCCAAGGATGTGACCGAGGCGCGCGCCCAACTAGTGGCCCGCCAGTTGCAGCCCTTCACGGTTGTGCCGAAGAAGAGCATCCTTGACTTCGAGATCACCCCGAAGAAGGTCAAGAAGCGCTACCTGATGCACTTCTGCCGGCAACTGGCCGTCTTCGCCCGGTCGGGGGTGTCGCTCATAGAGGCGCTCCACATCCTGTCGGAGGAGTCCCCGGACCGGCTGATGGGGAAGGCTCTGAGGGAGGTGAGGGTGGCCCTCGAAAGCGGCTCGACATTCGCCGGTGCGGCGGCGCAGCACTCGGAGCTGTTCCCCGGCTACACGGTGGAGGTCCTCCAGACCGCCGAGTTGACCGGGCGGCTCGACGATGTGCTTGACCAACTGGGGGACTACCTCGATCGGGAGCTGGAGACCGAGCACAAGATCCGCTCGGCCCTGGCTTACCCCTCGATCGTGGTGCTGCTGGCCATAGCCGTCTCCGCCACGCTCGTGGTGTACGTCCTGCCCAAGTTCAGAGGATTCTTCAAGACACTCAATGCCAAGCTGCCTCTCGCCACTCGGATCCTGTTGGCGTTCGCCAACTGGATCGGACGTTGGGGAGCCCCGCTGGTCGCCACGTTGGTCGTTTCCGTGCTCGCCCTGGCTCTTCTGCTGCGCACCAGCCGGGGGCGTGGCTGGCGCGACCAGGTGCTGCTGCGCGTTCCGGTGATCGGGGATCTCATCTACACCTCGATCGTGGAGCGGTTCTGCCGACTGCTGGCGTCGATGACCGCCGCTGGGGTATCGCTGCCCGAGGCCCTCGCGGTCACGACCGCGGCCACGAACAACGTGGTATTCCGCCAGCGCCTGGCCCTGGCCCGGGCCGCCATGCTGCGCGGTGAGGGCCTGGCTGTCCCGCTCGGGGAGACCGGCCTCTTCCCCGGGGCGGCCAGGCAGATGTTCACCGTGGGGGAGAGCACCGGGAGCCTCGACGATCAGCTCCAGGCCGCAGCCAGCTACTTCGACCGGGAACTGGATTACAAGCTGAAGCGCTTCACGACCCTGATCGAGCCAGCGGTGATCATGGCCGTAGGACTGATCGTGGGGTTCGTGGCCATCGCCTTGATCTCGGCCATGTACGGTATCTTCCGGCAGGTCAAGGCGGGCTGAACCGTGAGTGGCGTAGCGCGTCGAGGGGCCCGGCCACGGGAGGCGGGCTTCACCCTGGTGGAGCTACTCGTAGTGCTGGTCGTGCTACCCATGGTGGTCGGCGCCGTTACCGATGTGATCATCACTGCGGTCCGCAACGACGTCGTCGTCTCCGGCCGCCTATCGGTGACTCAGGCCGCTCAGGTGTTGAGTTCCTACTTCTACCGAGACGTGACCAGCGCCACCTACGTCACCACCGACACGGCAGAGGCGTGCGGGAACCCGAACACCACGGTTGAGGGCTACACCCTCACCACCCCGGCGCTGTCGCTGGGCCTGTCCGGCAACGGCGCCTCTACGGTCGTGACTTACTGGCTGGACCCGATGGCTGCGGCCCAGAGTTCGGCCGCGGTCGTGCGCATCACCTGTGGGGTCGGCTCTCCCCGCGTCTTCGAGGACCCGGACGGATCGAACACCTACTACTCGACCGTTCAAAGCGTCGTGGTGGCCCCCCTCGGCGAGGGCACCTTCGGCTATCTGGACGCCTCCGTCGATGGGCAGGACGTGACGCAGGGTTGGACTGGCACCGTGCCGGGGCAGATCGTATCCCTGAGCGCCGGCCACCAGGCCGGGGCGGGGCAGGGCTCCGACATGCAGATCGCCCTGGTGGCGGCGACCACGACGGGACCGGTCACGACCACGACGGGACCGGAATCGAGGCCCGGGACATGACCGAGGAGCGGGGTGACACCCTGGTGGAGATCCTGATGGCTCTGGCCTTGCTCGGCATCGTCGTTGCCGCCATCGCCGGTTCCCTGATCGGGTCGGCGGCGGCGTCGACCACGGCCAAGGACACGGCCGCCCTCGACGCCGTGCTGCGGGGCTTCGCGGCGTCGATGCAGGCCGAGGTGGGCACCTCCGCGACGTTCCGCGATTGCGCCACTGCCGACACCGGTGGGTCTCCCTACCAGGTGGTCAGCGTCCCCAACCCGGCCCAGGGCCCGTCGGGGACTCTCGTCACCGTGTTCATCACCGGCCTGAACCCGGGAGGGCCGGTGTCAGTAGAGGATACGACCCCGGGCGCCATCCCGCCTGCTCGGTCAACCTTCCCGGTGGATGGTCAAGGCGACGCCACCCTGACCTTCCGGGTGCGGGGTCCGATCGGCTCCCACGTGCTCCAGTTCACCAACGGCCAGACGACGCTGAGCCAGAGCCAGAACTTCACGGTGACCAGTAGCGGAGCGGCGTCGGCCGACCTGGCCGGGTTCGGGCTGCAGGTGACCGATCTCCAATGGTGGACCGGACCTGCGGGCGATTCCTGGACAGAAGCGGTCGACCCACCGACCGGCGGCTGCCCATCCAACGGTCTCCAACTCGTCACCATCCTGGGATGGAGCCCCGGGGGGGTCCACGATTGGCTGACCTTCACGATCTACAGCCGGGATGGCGTTGCCCCCTCCCTGCCCGCGTCCCCGATCGTCGTGCCGGCCGGCGGCTCCGCCATCATCCGGGCCGGTGGCTCTCCCACCCCCACCTTCGCCTTCGCCCCATGTGGTGGTACCGGACCCGGTATCACCGCCGCTGACAATCTCGACGGCACCGCCACCATAAGCACCCAGCGGTCCCCAGACGGCACTCCGCCCGGAACCTACAAGCTGTGTGTCACCGCAACCAACGGTGTCTCGCCCGCTGCTAGCGCGACACTGACCCTCGTGGTGCCGGCGGCCGGCCAGACAGCAGGAAGCGACAGTGCGTCGACAGAGACGACCGACCATGTCTCAGGATGAACACCGCCGTCCGGTCACGCCGACTGGCGAGTCGGGGGCGACCCTCATTCTGGTGATGGTGCTCCTACTCGGGGTGAGCGTGCTGACGGTGAGTCTCACGGGCATCACCACCGACACCATCCGCAGCTCGGCGAGCGTCACCGCACAGCGCACCCACGACTACCTCCTCGAAGTCGCCGCCACCACCGAACTCAATCAGGTCCGCTACACCAGCGATCCTTCCGCCTGCGCCACCCTCAGCTTCCCCGTACAGCCACACCTTCCCCGGGGGTACCCACGTGTCGAAGGCCAGACGGTAACCGCGACCTGTATCGAGCGCGCCGTTCAGTCAGGGCGACAGGTCACGGTGGGAGCCTGCGTGGGCAATACCTGCTCGGTACCGTCCCTGACCGTCGTTGCCAACGTGACCGACGGGCCACGGTGCGGGCAGGAGGGACCGGGACAAACCAACCAGTGCGGCACCGCACTTGCCATCACATCGTGGAACCTCACCGGCAGTTGAGCAGAAGACAACCCATTTGTCAGCACGTTGTTTGATGCTAGGGACACCAATGAGATACGGCTGTCAGGCTACGCCCCGAAACGTTTGCTACACAGAGAGGGTGGGACATGGTAATCAACCCGTGCAGCACCAGCAGTAATCAATCCGACCCAAGGGACTCGGACGACGACGATGGCTTCACTCTCATCGAGTTGCTGATCGTGGTCGTGATACTCGGAATCCTGGCCGCCATCGTGGTCTTCGCAGTGCAGAACCTGAGCGGCCAGAGCGCCCAATCGGCCTGCCAGTCCGACGTACGCACGGTGGAGAGCGCAGCTGAGCTCTACCGGGCCCAGACCGGAGCCTACCCCGGCGCTCAGCTCAACCCTGGGGCCAATCCCTCGGTGTCAGGCAAGACGGTTACTGGCAAAGGCGGTCTCGATGCCGGTGATCAGGCGTTGATGGGTACCGTAGCCTTCCCGAACACCACCTATGGGCCGTGGTTGAAGGAAGCGCCGCTCAACGCCAACCACTATGCCGTGGTCATATCCGACGACGGGAAGGGGACCATCTCGGTGTACACACCGGACGGTTCGGCCCAGATCCCGCCGGCCAATGCCACCAACAGCGCCGCCGACTGCAGCGCCGTGAGCTGATGGGATGGTGTAGGGACCGAGCGGCGACGGTTGGCCCGGAGTTGTTCGGGTCGTGCCGGACCGGTGATTATCCCGGTGCATGATTGAAGCATCACCACCTGATGCGTCCGGTCCGCCATGCGGGAAGCAGATGTATCAGTCGATCGGCCGCCCTACGCCGGACCAGGGGGCAGACGTCCCGATCATTTCGGGACGGGTCCGGCGGGGGGCGCCGATTGAGGTCAGGGTGCGGACTGCTGAGAGCGGCGGCCCCGCCGGCACTTCAGCACACGATGTCCATCCGTACTCCCTCTTCATCCCACATCGGCGGGTCGGACATCCGGGTGATGGCTCGAGCGACTATGCGCCGGGCCGTCCACAGATCGGCTAGGGCGTCGAGGAGCTTGGTCTCGCGAACCGAGCGGGGCCGGTTCGCGATCACCCTCTCGCAGCCCGGAAGGTTCTGGGTCAGGAGTTCCAGCCGGGCCCCCCGACCGTGGGTACTGCGTCGGGGGAAGGGGATGGGATCGCCCCCGTTCATCTCCGCGAAGGCGAGTTCGGGGTGTACCTCCCACACGACCTGCTGACGCCAGGACTGCACCTCGCGGGCGACCTCGACAGCTCGTCGGAGGGCCGCCCAGCCGACGACGTCGAGGGAAGGATCGAGGGCCTTGGCCTGCTCGTAAGAGGCCACCCCGAGCAGGGCGCGCGAGGGGGCCCGCACCACTGCGTTGGCCCGAGGCCCGAGCCGGCGCCGGGCGGCCATATCGCACAACCGCATCTGCCCGGGTTGGGCGAGCAACCCGACCGGGGAGTGCAGGGCGACGATCTCGGGCGCCGGCCGGTAGTCGAGGACGTCAGCGAGGCTCGGGAGCAGGAAGGCGGGCTGGGGGGCGAGGTTTATCCCCTGCAGGTGGCCGGGCACGACCAGCCAGCCTCCCGGAGCCGGCTCCACCCCCATCAGAAGCCGGTAGGGCAGCGCCGATCGGGTCCGGACGGGGGCGGGCCCCATGGTCAGTACACCTCAGGCGGCACTGCGCGGGTCGTTCGCCGGGACGGCCGGTCCAGGGCGAACTATGTCCTGGGGGTACAGGCTGGCGTCGAGAGCCGACTCGTAGGAGATGACCCCCTCCTCGAGGAGCTGTGACAGCGACTGCTCGAGGGTCTGCATGCCGTCGCTGCGGTGGGTCGTCAGGATATTGCGCAGCTGGCGGGTCTTGCCCTCCCGGATCAGATTACGGACGGCCGGCGTTCCGACCATGAGCTCGTAGGCGGCCACCAGGCCGCCTCCGATACGGGGGACCAAGCGCTGGTAGAGGACGGCGAGCAGGGTGCTGGCCAGCTGCATCTGGATCTGGTGGCGACGATCGGCCGGGTAGGCATCGATGATCCGGTCGATGGCCTGCGCGGAGTCATTGGTGTGAAGGGTGGTTATCACGACGTGACCGGTCTCGGCGATGCTCACCGCCGACGAGATGCTCTCGAGGTCCCGCATCTCCCCGATGAGGACCACGTCGGGGTCCTCGCGCAGGACCGACCGCAGTCCCGACTCGAAGGACTCGGTGTCGGTCCCCACTTCGCGCTGGCTCACCGCGGAGAGGCGGTTCGGGTGGAGATATTCGATGGGATCCTCGATGGTGACGATGTGGCAGGCCCGGCTCCGATTGACGACGTCGACCATGGACGCCATCGATGTGCTCTTGCCCGACCCCGTCGGGCCGGTCACGAGGATCAGGCCGCTCGGATTGCGCAGCAGCCGCGACAGGGCCGTAGGCAGACCGAGCTCGACAGGTGAGGGGATTTCCAAAGGGATTCGGCGCAGACTGATGGCGCAGGAGTTGCGCTGCCGGAAGACGTTGCCCCGGATGCGATCGGTGCCATTCCACGAAAAGGCGAGGTCCACCTCTCGACGCCCCAGATCAGAGTCGCCGCCGACCTCGCCGAGCAGCGTGGTGGCGATCTGGCGGATGGCGTCATCGGTCAGCGGATTGGTGTCGGCCAGCGGCGCCAAACTTCCGTCTATCCGCAGTAGTGGTGGTGACGCGACCGTGAGCAGGATGTCCGTCCCCTGCTCGGCGTGCAACACCGACAGCCACGAATCCAGCCGTGGGTCCACTTCCACGGAGCTATCCTAATGGCGGGTACGGCAGGTTCAGCGGGGCGTTGGGACAGAGTTGTGTCAAAGACGTTGTTTTCAAAGGCCACGCCATCGCGACGGGGGCCAGACGATCATGAACGCCCGGCCCACGATCAATCGCTGCGGTATGGGCCCGAATACCCGCGAGTCCGCCGAGTCCCCCCGGTTATCGCCCATCACGAAGTAATCACCGGCCGGGATGGTCACCGGGCCGAAGTCGCCGGTGGTCACCCCCTGCGGCAACCAGGTCTCGATGAGCTGGTGCCCGTCGATGTACACCGCTCCGTTGTGGGCCGTGATGGTCTCGCCGGGTAGGCCGATGACGCGCTTGATGAGGTCGACCACCCCCGGCTGGTCGACGAGCCCGGGAGGTTTGGTGAAGACCACGATGTCGCCGCGGTGCACCGAGTGGAAGTCGTAGTCGAGCTTGTTGACGTAGACCTTGTCGCCGACCTTCAAGGTCGGAACCATGGACGTCGACGGTATGAGGTACGACTGGAACATGAAGACTTTGATCAGGACCGCCGCTACGGCGGCCAGGCCGATCACGACCCCCCACTCGATCCACTTTCGGCCGGCCCGGTGGGCGTGGCCTCTGGAGCGCCCCTTCGGGCCCGTGGTTTCGTAGCGCGTCGAGGTCGGGATCACCGGGTACTCGAGGGGTGGCTCGGGCCCGTCCCTCCCCGATGGGTATTCCGGCTCATCCGGTTCGGCGTCACCCACTGGGTGTAGAGGGTATCCCCGGGCGACGTCGGCGGTGGGGGGCGGGCCGGTGACGCGGGAAGGCCCCCCTCGGGAGAGGGGGGCCTTCCGCATCTGCATGGTTGCTACCTACCTCGCCTGTGCGTCAGGCGTGGTCGCCGGGACTACCCGTTGACCGTGGTGAAGGTGAGGTTGCCACCCATGGGCCCGACGGTGAACGACTGCGACGCCGACTTGGTGCCGCCACCGTTGTAGGGGCCCGCGGCGGCCAGGCTGCCCGAGAAGCTGTCGGACGGACCGAACACCACGTTGATACCCGGCTGGGTGCCGTTGCTGATGATCGCGGCCGAGGCGTTCAGTGTGACCGCCCCGCCACCGACGTTGACTGCGGGAACCTCGAGGGCGAACCCATCGGTGCACGACGGCGACATCACCGGCGAGTAGCTCACGCTCTTGAAGCCACTGACAGTCCAGACCACCGTGGCGTTCTGGCCAGCCGACTGCAGGATCGGCGAGTTGTTCAAGCACAGCTCCACGGGGACGTAGTTGACGGCGTTGTGGAAGTTGAGCTCGGTCACCCCACCCTGGGTGATCGACACCGTGGCGGAGCTGACCGACCCGAGGGGCGTGTCAGAACTGCCCTGCACCACCCAGACACCGTTGGAGTGGAACAGTGAGCTGGCGCCTTCGGTCACCGTCACGTTACCCACCGGCAGGCCGATGAGCGAGGTGCAGGCGGCACCGGCGGAGCCCCATCCAGACGGGGTGAGGGAGTAGGTGCCACCGCTGGAGGTGCTGAAGGAGAAGGTGTGGCCGACGGTGTAGGGATCATCGGCGACCTTGCAGATCTTCAGAGAGCCGAAGGCGGTGTTGGTGAAGTCGGCTTCGGTGACCCCGGACCCAACGGTGAAGTTGGCACCGGCGCTCACGCTGCTCCCCAGGTCGTTGGACACAGGTGCCACGGAGACCGAGGTGAGACCGACGTTGGCCGGGAGGCCGACCTCCTGGACGTTCACCTTGCTACCCAAGGGCGCGGTCTGCAGCGGGCTGCACTGACCGGCGGGAACGGTGAGCAGGCTGTCACCACTGTTGACCGAGAAGGTGTACGGGGCGCCGGCAGCGATACCGGGGCCGGCGATCTTGCACACCTTGAACAGCCCGTCGTTGGTCTTGTTGGTGAAGGTCACGATCGACTCGGTCGACGGATCACCAGCCGTGACGGCCACCACCGCGGAGGCGTTGACCGGGTTGGCGCTGACCACCTTGGCACCCGTGATGCTCTGGACCGCGAACGGGGCGTACTCCTGCTCGGTCACCGTGACCGAGCCGTTGCTGCCGGCGTTGGGAACGGCGATCTGCTGAGAGCAGCCGGGCGCCGTGACCGGAACGGTGGCGTTGGCTCCGCTACCGACGACGCTGAACATGAAGGTGTGCCCGTCGACGTAAGGGTCGCCGGCGTTCTTGCACACCTCGATGTAGCCCGTGGTCGACGGCGGGGTCGGAATGTTGTCGTAGGTGACGACGGTTACCCCGCCCTGGATGACCGCGTTGACGGTCTGGGCCGCGGTGTTGATCGAGTTGATCATTCCGTTGGAGGTGATGCTGTCCACGACAGTTCCGGAAGTGCCGACCTCGGCGATGGGAACCACCGATCCGACCGGCCACCTGGTTTGCTTGGAGCAGGCACCGTTGGCGATGGCCGTGTACTGCTTGCCGGTGCCGTTCTCGGTGAAGGTGAAGGGATGTCCGGCCAGACCGCTGCTGGAAGGCGTGGTCTTGCATATCTTCAAGAAGCCGTAGATGCCCTTGTTGGTGAACGTGAGGGTCTGGTCGGCGCCCTTGGCGATACTGACGGTTACGGAGTTGCCTTTACGCGTCTTGGACCCCCCCGTGTACTTGACACTTGCGAGCGCCCAACCGGCCTGTTGCTTCTCTGTGACCGTCACCGAGCCGGCCGGTACGGTTACCCCTTTACAGGTATTGGGGGCGACGGAGACGGTGCCGACCGCGCCGCTGACGGTGAAGTCGAAGGAGGTGCCTCCGATGAAGCCGTTGCTCACGTCTTTGCATATCTCCAGCCGGGCGGTCCCGGTGTTCGTGGCGTGGGCCGACGAGGACGGTAGTACCGCCGCCGCCAGCCCCGAGATTGGTAGTGCGAGTGCGGCTACCGCCGCCACCCGCTTCCTCGTCTTGGACAACTCCACTTTCCTTCCTCCTTGTCGAACCCGTGATTGGGCATGCCCCTAGGAGCAAGGGGGAGCATCGGCTCACCCGTCGGAGGTGTCAAGGAAGCGAAGAGGCGGTGGAGGGGTCGGCCGCCGACGGCGGGTCTGACCCGTTCCACTTCACCGACGAGGCGGGAATTTTCCAGGAAACTTGCTGACAAAATAAGCCGCTTTGCCCTAATCACCGGAAGGAATTGGTGGGTTAATGGACAGAAAGGTTGTCCGCAACACCACTAATTGTCAGCGCCGAAGAAATAGCTGAACTAGGGCCCACCATTGGCTGAGAAACGGTGATCGCCCACCTCTATTTGTGGGTGGATTCCGACCTCAGCCGCGGCTGGCCAAGGCGATCAGATCGGCGATTATCCGGGTCAGCTCGTAGTCCTTCGGGGTGTACACGGCAGCCACGCCGAGGCTGCGCAGGGTGGCGGCGTCATCGGGGGGGATGATGCCGCCCACGACGACGGGTATCTCCAGCCCGGCGTCGCGCATCAGATCGGTGATCGAGGTGACCAGGTCGAGATGGCTGCCCGACAGGATGGACAGGCCGATCAGATCCACGTCCTCGTCGCGGGCGGTGGCGACGATCTGCTCGGGGGTCTGGCGGATGCCTTGGTAGATCACCTCGAAGCCGGCGTCGCGGGCGGCCACCGCGATCTGCTCGGCTCCGTTGCTGTGGCCGTCCAGTCCGGGCTTGGCCACCAGGAGCCGCAACCGGTCCTGGTCATCTCCCGTCACGACCCTCGACCTCGACCTCTGGTCGAGGTCGAGGTCGGGGCGCGGTCGGGTGAGAGCCGACGACACCCCGGTCGGAGCCCGGAACTCCCCCCAGATGGATCGCAGGGCGTCCGCCCACTCCCCGGTCGTCCCCCCGGCGTGGGCCAGGGCGATGGAGGGGTCCATGATGTTCCGGGAATCCTCAGCCGCTCGGCGTAACTCGTCGAGAGCCGCCTGCACCGCCCGTCCGTCGCGCTGGCTCCGCCAGGTCTCCACGTCGGCGACCATCGCCGCCTCGACTGCGGGGTCGACGGTCAGCACCGACTCCTCCCCGCCGAGAGGCGACGGCTCGGTCGTGGTGAACCGGTTGACCCCGACGACGGGAAGGTCGCCGGCCTCGATGCGTCGCGTGCGCTCCGACTGGCTGGACACCAGCTTGGCCTTCATGAGCTCGATGTTCTCGAACGCTCCCCCCGCCGCCAGGACGGGCTGCAGCTCGGCGTCGGCGGCCTCGACCAGTTCCGCGGTGCGCGCCTCGATCACCTTCGAGCCCTCGAAGATGTCGCCGTATTCGAGCAGGTCGGTCTCGAAGGCCAGGATCTGCTGGATGCGCAGGGACCACTGCTGGTCCCAGGGGTGGGGGAGCCCGAGGGCCTCGTTCCAGGCCGGCAGCTGCAGGGCCCGGGCCCGGGCGTCGCGCGACAGCAGCACGCCGAGGGCTTCGAGGGTAATGCGGGGCACGTTGTTCTCCGGCTGCTGTTCGGTGAGGCCCAGCGAGTTCACCTGGACCCCGTAGCGGAACCGGCGCAGCTTGGGGTCGGTCACACCCCAGCGGTGGAGGGCGATGCGGTCCCACATGGCGGTGAACGCCCGCATCTTGCAGGTCTCCTCCACGAATCGGATACCGGCGTTGCAGAAGAACGAGATCCGGCCCACGACGGCGGGTAACTCGTCGGGGGTCAGCTGTCCCGAGTCCCGCACCGCGTCGACCACCCCTATGGCCGTGGCCAGGGCGAAGGCCAGCTCCTGGACCGGGGTGGCCCCCGCCTCCTGGAGGTGGTAACTGCACACGTTGATGGGATTCCACCGGGGCGCGTGACGGACGGTCCAGGCGATGGTGTCGACGGTCAGGCGCCGGCTCGGCCCGGGAGGGAAGATGTAGGTTCCCCGCGACAGGTACTCCTTGATGATGTCGTTCTGGATGGTGCCGGTGAGGTCGCCCCGGGCCACCCCGGTCTGGTCCGCCCGACCCACATACAGCGCCAGCAGCCACGCCGCAGTGGCGTTGATGGTCATGGACGTGTTCATCCGGTCCAGCGGGATGCCGTCCATCAGTTCCTCCATGTGGCCCCGGTGGACCACCGGCACGCCGACCTTGCCCACCTCGCCCCGGGCCAGGGGAGCGTCAGGGTCGTAGCCGGTCTGGGTCGGCAGGTCGAATGCCACCGACAGGCCGGTCTGCCCCTTGGCCAGGTTGGTCCGGTAGAGCTGGTTGGAGGCGCGAGCGGTCGAGTGACCGGAGTAGGTCCGCATCACCCAGGGGCGGTCTTTTTCCATGGTTTCCCCATTGTCGTCGTCCGCCGGGTGCCGGGCCAAAGCGACCGCCGGGATCCGCCGATTAGTGTCTGGCAAGGAGAAGGGGACTCCACCCTGGGCCGCGGGCGGGCGTCCGAAGCATTTCGGCGCCCGTCAGGCCCCGCTACGTTGAGAGGCTGTGACTTCTCCAGGTGGCAGTGAGCGCCCGAGCGCAACGGGGCCGGGGCCTCTGGCCCTGGTGGGCGGGGCCGAATGGACCGCGGGCTGCGACTTCGACGAGGCCCTCTGGCGGCAGTCCGGGCAGGCCCCCGTCATGGTCCTCCCCACGGCGGCCGCCTACGAGCACCCCGGACGGGCCGTGGCCACCGCCGAGAAGTGGTTCGCCGGCTTCGGGGCCCGAACCGAGGCGGTCATGATCCTCTCCCGCCGCGACGCCCTCGACGAGGCCATGGCGGCCCGACTCGCCGACGCCCGCTTCATCTACCTGAGCGGCGGGTCACCGATGCACCTGCTGTCGGTGCTGAAGGAGACCCCGGCGTGGGAGGCCATCGTCGGGGCCTGGCACGCCGGAGCGGTGGTGGCCGGTTCCTCGGCGGGGGCCATGGTCCTCGGAGACCCCATGGTCGACCCGAGGGGCGGCGCCCTCACGCTGGGTCTGGGGCTCATCTCGCGTATCGCCGTCATGCCCCACTACGACACCTGGTCGGAGGAGAAGGCCCACCGCACCGTGCAACTGGCCACCGGCCACCTGCGCATCGCCGCCATCGACGAGAGGACAGCCCTGATCCGCCACCCGGGCGGGTCGTGGACCTCCGCCGGAGCGGGCGAGGTGACGGTGTTCGTGGACGCCCGCCCGGCGCCGCTCGAGGTCCTGCAGGGTTCCTGACGGCCCGGCGAACCGGGTTCGTCTCCCGCCGGCTCGTTCGACGGTCGGGTCATCGCCCCCCGAGCGGCGTTGGCTCGTGTTCCCGGCTCGAGCGGGACTGCGGTCCCTCAACCGGGCTTCGAGGGGGCTCTCACCGCCCGGAAGCGGTAGCCCCGGCGGGCGGCCAACTCGACTGCCCCACCGGTTGGTCCGAGCTCGTCACGCAGCCGCTCGACGGCCCGGTCGAGGACGTCGCCGCCGACCGAGGGGTCCTTCCAGACGTGGCGGAGCAGCACCCGGCGGCTGACCGTGGCGCCCGGATGCTCAGCCAGCTTGGTGAGCACCGCCCGCTCCGTGTCGCTGAGGCTCACCGGCCAACCGTCCACGAGCACCGCAGAGCCCTGCAGGACGATCTCGTTGGGCCCCGCCAGCAGGCGCCGGCGGCTGCTCAGAAGCTCGTCACGGACCAGGCCCACCATCGACCCGGGACTCTGGTCGTCGGGGACCAGCACCCGGTCGATGCCCTCCTCGCGGGCCACGGCGGAGCATGCCCGGTCCGGGCAGGCGACCACGATGGCCCGGTTGAGCGCCGACAACACGTTACGGCCCCGCCGGGACCCGTCAGCGGCGGCCATGAACTGCTTTACCGCCGATCCGGCGGCGAAGGTCACGGCGTGGACCGAGCCTCGACAGATGAGATCGACCAGCGTCACCGCCGATGACACCTCGCCACCGTCGCGCCCCGGGCGGGGTCCTTCCCCGGCCGGCTCGTCGCCGCCCCCGACCTCGCCGACCGGGGCCACCAGCACCCGGGCCCCGCGCCGGGCGAACCACGACACCTGCTCGTAGGTGCCTGGGCCGCCTGTCACCGCGACGGTGAAGCCGCTGAGCTGAGCCGCTCGCCGCACGGGGTCACCGTACGTGGGCCGAACCGGCCCCGACACCCATGAAACCGACTGGAAACGCGATGTTCACGGTCTGAGTACGTTTGGGTGGTGACGCTTCCCTGGGACCACACGTGGGCCGGTCGCCTCGACCGCCACATCGTCCACTCGCCGGCGTTGGAGGGCAACCCCCTGGGGGACCCGGCCGATCGCCCGCTGTGGGTGTACGTGCCCCCCGGCTACGACGACGAGCCCGACCGCAGGTACCCGACGGTCTACGTGCTCCAGGGTTACGGCAGCTTCGTCTCGACCTGGGCCAACCGGGCGTGGAACCGCGAGCCCTACCCCGAGATGGCCGACCGGCTCTTCGCCGAAGGGGGAACCCCGCCCTGCCTGTTGGTCTTCGTCGACGCCTGGACCTCCTACGGGGGCTCGCAATATGTCGACTCGGCCGGGACCGGGCGCTACCACACCTACCTGTGCGAGGACGTGGTGAGCTTCGTCGACTCCTGTTACCGGACCCTCGCGGCGGCGCCCTACCGGGCCCTGCAGGGCAAGTCGAGTGGCGGCTTCGGCGCCATGATCACCCCCATGCTGCGCCCCGACCTCTTCGGGGCCCTCGCCACGCATGCCGGGGACGCCCTCTACGAACTGCTCTACCTACCCGAGATCGGCCGGTCGGTGCGGACCCTGCGGGCCTTCGGGGGCTCGCCGGCGGCATGGTGGGAGGATCACCGGCGCCGGCCACCCGAGGCCCGGGGCGACGACTTCGACCTTCTGATGATGTACGGGGTGGCGGCCTGCTTCTCCGCCGACGACGACGGGACACCCCAGCTCCCCTTCGACACCGCCAGCGGTCGGCTGCGCCCCGACGTGTGGGCCCGCTGGCAGGCCTGGGACCCGGTGCTCATGGTCGACCGCTACGCCGACGCGCTGAGAGGCCTCGGAGCCATATGGATCGACGGGGGGCGCAGCGACCAGTACTGGCTGGACCTGGGGGCGGTGGCCTTCCGCGACGCGCTGGCCGCCGTCGGGGTCACCGAAACCGTCCATTTCGAACTGTTCGACGGGACCCACAGCAACATCGACTGGCGCTACCCGAGGTCCCTCGACTGGCTGGCCCGGAAGCTCAGTCCTCCAGCTCGCTGATCGTGACCGACTCGATGGTCACCAGCTCCTTGGGCTGCCCGCTGCGCGAGCCCAGATCGTTGATGGTGGAAACCACGTCGAGGCCGGACACGACCTTGCCGAAGAGGGAGTACTGGGGGGGCAGGCGCATGCCGTCGGGCCCGCTGATGATGAAGAACTGGCTGCCGTTGGTGTTGGGCCCGGCGTTGGCCATGGCCAGGGACCCCATCTCGTAGCGCCCGGGGGCGGGGAGCTCGTCCTCGAAGCGGTAGCCGGGGCTGCCCGTCCCGGTCCCGGTGGGGTCACCGCCCTGCAGGACGAAGCCCGGGATCACCCGGTGGAACACGATGCCCTCGAAGTAGTGGTAGCGGGCCAGGAAGACGAAGTTGTTGACCGTCTTGGGGGCGGCGATGGGGTCGAGGGCCAGGCGCATGGTCCCCTTGGTGGTCACCATCTCGGCCGTGTAGCGCTTCGACGGGTCTATGCACATGGGCGGGGGGGTGTCGAAGTGCTGCTGCTTGGGGCTCGAGCCGTCGGGGTTGGGGCAGGGGGAGGGCATGTTCGGTAGTTCCGTTCAGGATTGGGTGACGGTGGTCTTCTGGATGAGAGTCAGCTGGGCGGGGGCGCCGCCGAGCCCGCTGTTGGTGTTGACATTGGAGGACAGGATCTTCTGCAGCACCGGCAGTCCGCTCGTCACGTGGGCGAACACCACGTACGTACCCTGCGAGTTGAGGTTCGAGCAGGCCGAGGTCACGCAGAAGAAAAATTGGGATCCCGCACTGTTCGCCGCGCTGGTCCTGGCCATGACCAGATCCCCGGCCTGGTAGGTGAAACCCGAACCCTCGTCCTTGATGGTGTAGCCGGGTCCCGGGTCCGAAGGGCTCTGGGTGTGCGGCGAACCCCCCTGGATGATCCCGATCGAGGTGTCGGTCCGGAACAGGGCCGTCCCGTCGAAGTAGTGGTACAGGGACAAAACAATGAAGTTGTTGGCGGTATCGGGGGTCTTGGTCGTGTCGAACTGGACGGCCACCGACCCGACGTTGGTGTCGAAGGTCTCGGTATAGGTCTTCCCTGAGCTGATGCACAGCGGCGGGGCCTGGGCGAAGTGGATGATGTGAGGGCTCGACCCGTCGAACTTGGGGCACGGCGTCGGCCCGCTGAGGGAGCCGGCGGTTACCGCCGGGGCCGTCGGCGGGGTCGAAGACGAGGCGGTGGTCGGGACGGTCGTGGCCCCCGCCTTGGTGGTCCCCGAGTTGGCGGGAGCCGTGGTGCTGGTCGCGGTACTGACTTTCTTGCTGTTTCCGCTGTTCAGACCGGTCACCAGGATCAGGACCACGACCAGGGCCACCACGACGCCGATGATCGGAATGGTTCGGGTGTTGCGCCGCCGCCGCCGCTGTGCGGCCTGCAGTTCGGCCATGCGGGCGGCCCGACCGGCGCGCTGGCGGGCTCTTTTGTTCGAAGGCACGAGGGCACAAGCTAGTCGGCAGCCGGTGGATCGATCCGGTCGGCGGGCGGGTAGCCTTTCGGCTGGCATGGCTCCGGCGAACGGGTCCGATTCCGAGCGGCTCATGGCCCAGATCGAGGCCTTCCTCCGTTCGGGGGAGGCGCCACCCGCCGCGCCCGAACCCCCGCCCACCCGGCGCAGCCCGATGCCCCCCACCCGGCTGTTCGTCCCCGAGGAGCCCGACCCGCTCGACTCGACCTCCATATGGGCGCGCCGCAGAGGTTTGCGCCACCGCATCGAGCGGGTCTGGCACGCCGAGCGAGTGTGGGCCGGGCGGTCCCGCTTGCCCCGGAGGCCGGGGACCGGCGGTCGCCCCGCCGACGGGGCGATCCCCCCGCCGGGACTGGATCGCCGCCGGGACGGCTCGTTGCGGCAGCGGCTGTCGGCCTGGGCCGACCAGGGCGTGGTCGAGGAGGCCTGGCGGCGCGCCGACCGCCAGGCCGCCCGCCGGGCCGGGGACGCCCCTCCGGGCCCGGCGTGGTCACCGGCCCGCACCGTCATCGTGGCGGTGGGGTTGGCCCTTCTGCTGATACTCCCTTACGCCCTGTCCCGGACCTCGGTCGCCAGCCCGGACGGCCCCGATGTCGCTTCGGCCGCCCCGGCGGGTCCGGGTTACGCCTTCTTGCGGGTGAACCCGAGCGGCACGCCGGTCCGGTGGAACCCCTGCCAGCCGGTCTACTACCAGCTCGACCTGGTCGGCGCCCCCAGTTGGGCCCAGAACGACATCGCCCACGCCCTGGAGCAGGTCAGCGTGGTCACCGGCATCCAGTTCGTCTACAGCGGGCCCACCAACCAGTTCCCCAACGGGGTCATCCCCCTCGGTACCGGGACCGCCCCCTCTCCGGTGGTCATCGCCTGGGCGTCGGCGGCCGAGAGCCGGGCCCAGCACCTCCCGCTGACGTTGTCCGAGGCTCAGGGAGCCTTCCCCGGTCCCACCGACGCGCTGGGTCGAGCCGTTCCCATACTCGCCAAGGACGCGCTCACCGGGCGCATGGTCTACGTGTCGGGATCCCTGGTTCTCAGCGCCGCCGCGGCGGCCCTCCCCCCCGGCTTCGTTCCGGGCGGGGACGGGGTGCTCCTACTCCACGAGATGGGCCGGCTGATGGGGCTCGGCGAGGTCAGCGACCCCGCGCAGGTCATGAGCCCGCAGGCCCTTTCGTCCGGTTCCACCGGCTTCGCGGCCGGGGACCGGGCCGGGCTCAGCCGACTCGGTCGAAGCTCCGGGTGCCTGGCTCTGCCGGCCCACGCCTCCCTCTTCAGCGCCTTCTAGACCATCCGACGGGCTCGGGCGCCAGCCGGCCCAGCCGGGCCGGCGCGGCCGTCCGGCGCGGCCGTCCGTCGGCGCCCAGCCAGGCGGCGTGAACCACCTGCCGGCGTCGGGGCATCTACCCTTGCTAGGTGCTCGCCCTGCTGAACTTCACCCATTTCGTGTCCTCGGCCGGATACACGGCGGTGTTCGTGCTGTCGGTGCTGCAGTCATGCTGCGTCCCCACTTCCTCGGAGATCACCCTCGGCTTCGCCGGCTACCTGGCCTACAAGCACCAGCTCAACCTGGCTGCGGTGATCGCGGCCGGTGCCGGAGGCGAGCTCGTCGGGGCCTACATCGCCTATTTCGTGGGACGCTACGGCGGACGGACCTTCGTGGACCGCTACGGGCGCTACGTGCTGCTCACTCACAAGGACCTTGACCGGGCCGAGGCCTGGTACGGCCGCCACGAGAGCTGGGGGGTCCTCGTCAGCCGTTTGGTCCCGGTCATCCGTAACTTTGTGGCCGTCCCCGCCGGGGTGGCCGAGGTGCCGCTCCTGCGCTTCGGCATCCTCACCGCCATAGGGTCGCTGATCTGGGACGGGGCCATGGCGGGCATCGGCTACGGCGTGGGGGGCAGCTACGACAAGGTTATGAAGGGTTTCAGCTACGCCGGTTATCTGATCGCCGTTGTCGCTGTGGCCGCCATCGCTCTGGCCGTGTGGCACCGGTGGCAGTCCTTCCGGGTGGCTTCAGCCGAGGAACAGCTCTAGCTACCCGGCCCCTGGGATTTGGCCCCGGCCGTCGTCGGGCTGGGGCCCCTGACCGGGTTGCCGCTTCTCCCCGGGAACCGTTGTAAATCCACGAACGAAAGCGAAACTGCGACGGGATTCACGCCGCAGTTTCACTCTCGTTCGTAGATTTGCGATCGATCCCGGCCCGACACCCGCCCGCCCGGCCCGACACCCGCCCGCCGGCCCGGCACCCGCCCGCCGGCCCGG
>JAGWSF010000053.1 GCA_028876385.1 Acidobacteriota bacterium
CCGCCGCCGAGGGCCCCCCGCTCGAAGGTGAGGCAGGTGAGGGCCACCCGCCAACCCTGGCCGGGTTGGTCGATCCTGTCGCTGTCGGGTATCCAGACGTCGTCGAGGAACACTTCGTTGAAGTGGGCGTCACGGTTCATCTGGACCAGAGGCCTGACCGTCACACCCTCGCTGCGCATGTTCAAGCCGAAGGCGACTATGCCTCTGTGCTTGGGCACCGAGAAGTCGAAGCGGGCGAGCAGCAAACCCCAATCCGAGTAGTGGGCCCGCGATGTCCAGACCTTCGATCCCGATACCCTCCACCCCTCGCCGTCGCGCCGGGCCCGGGACTTCAGACCCGCGAGGTCGGAACCGGCGTCGGGTTCGGAGAACATCTGGCACCAGATTTCCCGCCCGGACCTGATCCCGGGCAGCCACCGGCCCTTCTGGTCGTCGCTGCCGTGTTCGAGGATGGTGGGACCGATCAGATCGATGCCCACCATCCAGGGGTAGAGGTCAGGGGCCTCGAAGGCGCTCAGGGCGGAGCGCACCCCGGCCGCCTCGGGTCCGGCCAGGCCGAGCCCCCCGTGCTCGGTGGGCCAGCCGGGTACGATCCACCCCCCGTCGGCGAGCTTGGCCAGGTAGGCCCGCCCGGCCTCCAGGTCGTCGCTGCCCGCGCCGAGTACTGACACCCGCGAATCCGCCCGGCGGCGCTCGAGCAGGCCCTCCAGTTGGGCGATGGTCCTCTGGCGCTGCTCGGCCGTGCGGGTCTCCGCCTGGTTGGTTTCTTCGGTGCTCACGGGCCCGAATCTAGCGATGAGGCGCCGGGCAGCAACCAACCGGGCAGCTCAGAGGGCGGGGCCCGGCCCCGCCGAGTGCGACCGGCGCCTCGCCGGGCAGTTCGATCTCGGCCATTAGTTGGCAGACCATGTGGACGAAGCGGGCGTCGGTGCCCGGCGTGGCCGAGCGGACCATCCGCACGCCCCGCGCCGCGGCGACCTCGGCGGCTCGGGTGTCGAGGTCGTAGAGGACCTCCATGTGGTCGGACACAAAGCCGATGGGGGCCACGATCACCGATGGAGTGCCTTCGGGCAGAGCCTCTATGGCGTCGCACACATCAGGACCGAGCCAGGGTTGGGCCGGTGTGCCCGAGCGGCTCTGGAAGACCAGCTGCCATCCGGTCGGGGCCACACCGGCGCCGGTGGCCACGAGCGCCGCGGTTTCACTCAGCTGGTCCTGGTACTCGCAACCAGCGGCCATGGCCTCGGGCAGGCTGTGGGCCGACATGAGCACCGGGGCGTCGGGGCCCGCGGTCTCGCGGGCGGCCCGCAGTCCGTCGGCGTGCGGGGCTACGAAGCCCGGGTGGTTGAAGTAGGGGCGCAGCTTGTGCAGCAACGGGGCGCCGGTGCCGACCTGGTCCCGGGCCCGGTCGAGGTCCTCGAGGTACTGACGGCAACTGCTGTAGGACGAGTAGGCCGACGTCACAAACACGGCGGCGTTGCTCACCCCGTCGTCGCGCATCCGGGCGACGGTGTCGGCGAGGTAGGGGGACCAGTTGCGGTTCCCCCAGTACACAGGAAGGTCCCGGCCGTGGCTGGAGAATTCGGCTCGCAGCGCTTCGAGAAAGCTCCGGTTCTGGTCGTTGATCGGGCTGCGGCCACCGAACTGCATGTACTGGGACACCACCTGCTCGACCCTCTCGTCGCTGACCGGGCGTCCTCTCAGCACGTTGGCGAGGAACGGGCGGACGTCCTCGGGCTGGTCAGGTCCCCCGAAGGAGAGTAGGAGCAGGGCGTCGAAGCTCACCCGGTCAGGCTACGTCGGCGACCGAGACTGTCTGTAGGACGGCCGCCCGGGCCCGGCGGGGGGACGGCGGGCTCAGCCGAGCCAGACGTTGCGGTACTGCACGCCCCAGTCCATGCAGGCCCCGTAGCTGGGCTCCCAGATGTCGAGACGGTGGCCGATGATGGCACCCCCGGTGTCCTGGGCGGTGCGCAGGCCCACCCCGTCGATGTAGATGGTCGTTCCGAGGGGGATCACCGATGGGTCCACGGCCACGGTCGCCATGCTGGTCGGGGCGCCACTGGCGGTGGTGCCGCCGAGGTCGTAGCAGGTGACCTCGAAGGTTCCGAGAGCCCCGCCCGTCGGGGCCCCGGCGGCGGCCACCATCGGGGCGGGGGCGGGAGGCGGGGGCGGGGTGGGCCGGGTGACGAGCCAGTAGCCGGCGGCCACCGGCGATGCG
>JAGWSF010000054.1 GCA_028876385.1 Acidobacteriota bacterium
CGATCAGTACGTGATCTACCTGGCCCCGGCCCTGCTCGGCGGTGACGACGGGCGGCCGCTACTGGCCGGCCCGGGCGCCCCCACCATGGCCGACGTCTGGCGGGGGGCTATTACGTCCGTGCGGCCGCTCGGTCCCGATGTGCGGATCGACCTTCTGGCCGATTCCGACGGCCATGGCCTACCGTGATCGGGGCATGTTCACCGGTATCGTCGAAGAAGTCGGCACGTTGCGTCACCGCGGCGACAGCCCCGGCGCCCCTGGCGGAATCCGGCTGACCTTCTCGGCCGTCACGGTCCTCGAGGGCACGTCGATCGGCGACTCCATAAGCGTCAACGGGTGCTGCCTGACCGTCGTAGACCTCGGCCCGGGGTGGTGGTCGGCCGACGCCGTCACCGAAACGCTGGCTCGCACCAATCTCGGTCGGCTCGACGTCGGTGACGGGGTCAACCTGGAGCGGGCCCTGGCCCTGTCCACCCGGCTGGGTGGCCACCTCGTGCAGGGCCACGTGGACGGCACCGGAACGGTGGTCGCCCCTCCACCTTCCCTCGAGATTGGAGCGCCGGCGGGGCTCCTCCGATACCTGGTGGAGAAGGGTTCGGTGACCGTGGACGGAGTGAGCCTGACCGTGGCGGCCCGGTCACCGGACGGCTTCGGGGTGGCCCTGATCCCCCACACCATGGAGGTGACCAACCTCGGTCGGCTCAGGCCGGGAGATGTGGTCAACCTGGAGGCCGACGTGATCGCCAAGTACACCGAGCAGCTGCTGGCTGCCGGGACCCCCTCGCCCTACCGGGAGCTGTGAATCGACATGCCGACATCATCCATAGAAGAGGCCGTGGCCGCTGTGGCCGCCGGGGGGATGGTCGTCGTCGTCGACGACGAGGACCGCGAGAACGAAGGCGATCTGATCATCGCCGCAGAGCACGCCACACCCGAGGCCATGGGATTCTTCGTCCGCCACACCTCGGGTCTGATCTGCGCCGCGGTCACCAACGCCCGCGCCGACGAACTCGACCTTCCACTGATGGTCGAGCGCAACACCGAGGCCCAGCGCACCGCCTTCACCGTCACCATCGACTACCGGGAAGGGACCACCACCGGGATCTCGGCCCAGGACCGGTCCCTCACGGCCCGGTCCCTGGCCCGTCCCGCGACCAGGCCTGACGACCTGGCCCGCCCCGGCCACCTGCACGTACTGAGGGCACGCGACGGCGGCGTGCTGAAGCGGGCCGGCCACACCGAGGCCGCCGTCGACCTGGCCCGCATGGCCGGGCTGGCGCCGGCCGGCGTGCTCTGCGAGATTGTCACCGACGACGGCATGGGCATGGCCCGGCGGGACGAGCTCGAAGCCTTCGCCGCAACCCATGACCTGCCTCTCATCACCATCGCCGACCTGATCCGCCACCGGCGCCGCACCGAGCAGCTGGTGCAGCGCACCGCCGAGGCCCGGTTGCCGACCGAGTTCGGCGACTTCCGCTGCGTGGCCTACCAAAGCGTCCTCGACGGCGAGTCCCACCTGGCCTTCGTCATGGGCGACCCGGCCGGCCAGGAGAACGTGCTGGTGCGGGTCCACAGCGAGTGCCTCACCGGTGACGTGTTCGGGTCCCGCCGCTGCGACTGCGGCGCCCAGCTGCACGGCTCCATGCGCCGCATCGCCGATGAGGGCCTCGGGGTGGTCGTGTACCTGCGCGGTCACGAAGGGCGCGGCATCGGGATCGCCCACAAGCTGCAGGCCTACGAGCTACAGGACAGCGGCTTCGACACCGTCGACGCCAACGTCGAGCTGGGCCTGCCGGTCGACAGCCGCGAGTACGGTATCGGAGCCCAGATACTGGTCGATCTCGGAGTGACGACCATGCGGCTCATGACCAACAACCCGGCCAAGCGGGGCGGCCTGGAAGGATACGGATTGCAGATCGTCGAACGGGTGCCCATCCATACCGAACCCAACGAGGAGAACATCCGCTACCTGCGCACCAAGCGGGACCGCCTGGGACACCTCATGGAGGGGGGCGGCCTGTGACGGTGTTCGAGGGGAACCTGTCCGGTGCCGGGCTGCGCGTGGCCATCGTGGCCAGCCGGTTCAACGACACCATCACCACCCGCCTGGTGGAGGGGGCTACAGACGGCCTACGCCGCCACGGCGTCGATGCCGGGGCCATAGACCTGGCCTGGGTGCCAGGGGCCTTCGAGGTGCCCCTGGTGGCCCGCCGATTGGCCCGCAGCGGACGCTACGACGCCGTCATAACCCTCGGCGCGGTCATCCGGGGCGCCACCGGCCATTACGACGTGGTCGCCGGCCAGTGCGCCGCCGGAGTAGCAAGAGCGTCGCTCGACGCCGACGTGCCGATCGTGTTCGGGGTCCTCACCACCGACACCATCGAGCAGGCCGTCGAGCGGTCGGGCACCAAGGCCGGCAACAAGGGCTTCGAGGCCGCCCTGACCGCCATAGAGATGGCCAACCTGTCCGCGTCCCTAGCCGCCGTCGCGTCCCCCTGATCGCCGAGATGCTACGAATCGTGCTGCCCAAGGGCTCGCTGGAGCGGGCCACCCTGGAGCTGTTCGAGTCCGCCGACCTGGGGGTCAATCGCAGCTCGGAGGTGGACTACCGGGCCAGCATCGACGACCCCCGGGTGTCTGAGGTGCGCATCCTGAGACCCCAGGAGATACCCCAGTACGTGGCCGAAGGCCTCTTCGACATGGGTATCACCGGACGGGACTGGATCGAGGAGACCGCCAGCGACGTCGTCTCGCTCGGCCAGCTCCGCTACAGCAAGGCCACGACCCGACCCATCCGCCTGGTCCTGGCCGTGGCCGGCGACTCGCCGGTGCAGTCGGTGACCGATCTGCCGGCCGGGGTGCGGGTATCCACCGAGTACCCGTCGCTCACCCGCCGCTACCTCGAGAGCCAGGGTGTGGAGGCCGAGGTCCGCCTGTCCTACGGGGCGACCGAGGCCAAGATCCCCGAGGTGGCCGACGCAGTGGTGGAGATCACCGAGACGGGGCGGGCCCTGCGCGCCGCGGGGCTGCGCATCATCGCCACCATTCTCGAGTCCTACACCGAGCTGGTCGCCAACCCGGCGGCCTTCGCCGACGACACCAAGCGTCACGCCATGCAGCAGATCCAGACCCTCCTCGACGGGACGCTGATCGCCCGCCAGCGGGTCCTGGTCAAGCTCAACGTCAGCGAGGACCAGCTCGGCGCCATCATCGACCTGCTGCCGGCCATGAAATCGCCGACGGTGTCCAAGCTCTACGGCGAGGAGAGCTTCGCGGTCGAGGCGGTGGTACCGAAGCACACCATCAACACCCTGATCCCCGACCTCAAGGACGCCGGGGCCACCGACATCATCGAGCTGCCGATCGCCAAGATCGTCCCGTGAGGGCACCGGTCGTGCGGTGAGGGGAACCGTCGCTTCCTTCGACGAGCACGTAGGGCTCGGCACGCTGACCAGCGCGTCCGGCGACTACCCGTTCCACTGCACCCGCATCTCCGACGGGTCGAGGACCATCGAGGTCGGCGCCGAGGTCACCTTCGAGGTGGTACCCGGCCGGCTCGGCACGTGGGAAGCCGATCGGGTGACCCGGGTCGGTCCCCACCCCGCGCCGCCGGCGTAGGCGCCGCCGGCGGTAGGCGCTGCCGGGGTAGGCGCCGCCGGCGGTCGCTCCGGGACTCGCGGCTCTCAGGTCTCGGTGGGGGAGGTGCTGTCGGGCTGGGAGGGGGGAGGCGACGCGGGGGCCTGCACCGCCGCTTGGACCTGCACGAAGGCCAAGCGCAGCTGGGCGAGGGCGGTGGCCAGCTCGGTGGCCGGCTCGCCCAGGCGGTCGCCGAGTCCCTCGACGAGGTAACCGAGGGCGTCGATGGCCAGGCGGGCCTCGGCCAGCTGGGGCGGGTCGAGAGACAGGTGCAGGGCGGCCAGCTCGAAGAGGCCGTAGGCGTGGTTGGCCACGACCACCTCGGCGGGGGTGCCGGCCAGCTGGTCGCGCAGCTCGGCCATCTGGCGGCGCAGCTCATCGGCGTCGGCTTCGGAACCCGCCGCGGCTGCCCCCGGTCCCGTCCCGGAGGTCTCCGGCGGCGGCGGGGAAGCGGGGTTGGCAGGGGGAGCGGAAGCCGGTTGGCCCGGGCGGGGGACCGGTCGTTCACCGCCGGGCGTCCAAAGAGTGCTCATTGCGCTACCCTATGTTGAAAACCGAATAGAGGAAGCGGGATCGCGAGGTCCCCACCCGGCCACATCCCACCCGAGCCCAGGCCCGGAGGGGTCTGAGTCGTACAGTGCGTCCGGGTCGTACGATTCGCCGAAGGGCGGCGTTGCTTTCTCATGCCCGCCCTTCCGCCGCCGAGGCGGCAGGGCCCGTCACTAGGGAGTGATGCCGCATAGCCCCTGCGCCTGACCAAAACGAGCACCGCACCAACGACCGTATCCGAGCCCGCGAGGTTCGGCTCATCGACCCCGACGGCAACCAGCTGGGCGTCAAGCCCCTGCCCGAGGCGTTGAGCATCGCCCGCACCTTGGACATGGACCTGGTGGAGGTGGCCGCCGAGGCCAACCCACCCGTCTGCCGCATCATGGACTACAACCGCTTCAAGTACGAGGCGGCCCAGCGGGCCAAGGAGTCGCGCCGCAAGGCGACCAGCACCGGGATCAAGGAGATGAAGTACCGACCCAAGATCGGCGTCGGCGACTTCGACACCAAGACCCGTCAGGTCGCCCGATTCCTCGGTGAAGGTCACAAGGTGAAGATCACCATCATGTTCCGAGGCCGGGAGATGAGCCATCCCGAGTTGGGCAAGAAGATCCTCGACCAGGTCGCCGAAACCGTCGGCGCCGTGGCCAAGGTGGAAGCCGCCCCCAAGCTCGACGGTCGCAACATGATCATGGTGCTCGCCCCCGACCGCCGGGGCCAGGTCCGCAAACCGGCCGGGCCCGACGCGAGCCCGGCCGGCAACGGTCCATCGCCGGCCGCTGCGGCTCCCCCTGACAGCCCCCCGGCGACCGCCAACCCCGCGGTCGACACCACGGCCACCGGCTCGGCAGGACCGTCCACAGGTGCCAGCGAAACCCCAGTCAGCACCAACCAGCCCACCTGAGCCACAGGAGCAACACCAGATGCCCAAGATGAAGACCGACCGGGGCGCCGCCAAGCGCTTCAAGGTCACCGGAACCGGAAAGCTGCGCCGCCGGCAGGCCTTCCGTTCCCACCTGCTCGAGAAGAAGAACTCCACCCGCACCCGCCGACTCGGCCGTGAGGCCGACGTGGCCCCCGGCGACGTGAAGGCGGTCAAGCGCCTACTCGGCCTCTAAGGGTCCGACGCCGGGCCTGCCCGGATCGAGCACCCGCTCGACGCCGCGACAGGTCCGGCCGCCCGCCCGCCGTTCACCCCCACCCCCCTTCCCCGTAGACCACGGGGAGGACCCAGTCGAAAGGAGCTGTCGATGGCCCGGGTCAAGCGCGCCGTCCATAGCAAAAAGCACCGCCGCGCCGTACTCGAGCAGGCCCAGGGATACTTCGGCAACAAGAGCCGGAGCTACAAGGCCGCGCACGAGCAGGTCATGCACTCCATGCAGTACGCCTTCCGGGACCGCAGGGCCCGCAAAGGTGACTTCCGCCAACTGTGGATCCAGCGGATCAACGCCGCGGCGCGGGCCCAGGGCATGTCCTACAGCCGACTGATCGCCGGCCTGCGCGAGGCCGGAGTCGAGGTGGACCGCAAGATCCTCGCCGATCTGGCCGTGCGCGACGAGCAGGCCTTCGCGGCTCTCGTCACCGTGGCCCGCGACGCCCTGTCCGCCTCCAGCCAGGCCGGATAGGGGTCACCCGACCGGCGGCTGCTCTGGACGCCCTCGGCTTCCGTAGCGAACCGGTTCAGCGCTTCCGTCGCCTGCTCGCCAGGCGGCGGGACCGCTGGCAGGAGCACCGGTTCGTGGCGGAGGGGCCGAAGCTGCTCGACGAGGCCCTGAGGGCCGGGGCCATGGTGGAAGCGGTGCTGGTAGCCGCGTCGCACGCCGCCCCTTTGCGCGACCGCCTCGAGCGGGCGTCGCAGCGCGGCGCCCGGATCATCGTGGTCGCCGACGGGGTCCTCGAGCGGGCCTCCGACACCGTCAGCCCCCAGCCCGTGGCCGCCATCGTCGAGACCATCCACGTCCCCTTGGAGGTTGTGGATCTCACCGGCTTGGCGGTGGTGTGCGCCGGCGTGCAGGACCCCGGAAACGCCGGCACCGTCATACGCTCGGCCGCCGCCACTGGCGTCGGGGCCGTGGTCTTCTGCGCCAACGGCGTGGACGTCTACAACCCGAAGGTGGTGCGGGCGTCGGCCGGGTCGCTGTTCCACGTACCCGTCGTGTGCGCCGGGACCGCCACCGAGGTGCTGGGCCATCTCGGCGCCCGTGGAGTGCGCCGGGTGGCGAGCGCGGCCAGAGGTGGGCGGGACCACGACCGAATGGACTGGAGCGGGCCCTCGGCGTTGGTGCTGGGCAGCGAGAGCCAGGGCCTCGCCGCGGATCTGGACGGCCTGCTCGACGAGCGCGTCACCATCCCCATGGCGCCCGACGTCGAATCGCTCAACGTGGCCATGGCCGCCACCGTCATCTGCTTCGAGGCCGACCGGCAGCGACGTCAGGTCGGCGGGGCGCGGCCATGAACGGCCGGCCCATCTCGGCGCGGGAGGTGCTCGACGCCCTGCCCGTAGGCCTGGTCGTGGTCGACGCGTCGATGCAGGTGAGCATGGTCAATCCCATCACCGCCGGCTGGGCCGGCTGCCCTCCCGCGGAGCTGGCCGGGCGGCCCTGCCGGGAGCTGCTGGAGTGGCGCGAGGTCGGCGGGGAGCGTTCCGGCGGCCACCGGTGGCCGGCCCCCACCCGCCTGCCCGGCACCCGGACCATCGCCGCCCAGAGCGCCGTGGTCACTGGTCCGGGCGCCCGACGGGTTGCCGTCACGCTGGCGGGCACCTACCTGCGTGACGCCGCGGGCGGCGTCGTCGGTGCCGTTCTGACCCTGACCGCCCCGCCCCGCTCCGGTCGTGACGCCCCGGTGGGAGTGGAGGTGGTGTCCACGGTCAGCCATGAGCTGAGAGCCCCTCTCACCTCGGTCAAGGGCTACACCAGCCTGATGCTGAACCGCTGGGACCGGCTGAGCGACGAGCAGAAGCGGATGATGCTCGGTCAGGTCAACCACGACGCCGACCGGGTCACGCGCCTGATCACCGAGCTGCTCGACATCTCACGGCTCGAGACGGGCCGGCTCACCCTGAGGCGCCAGATGGTCGATCTGGCCGCCCTGGCGGTGACCGTCATCGACAAGGTCCGCCTTGAATACCCCGAGCTGGACGCCGCCGTGGACTTCCCCGGTCCGTTCCCCCAGGTCTACGCCGACCCGGACAAAGTGGAGCAGGTTCTCACCAACCTGGTCGAGAACGCGTGCAAGTACGCCTCGCCCAAGGGGATGGTCGTCTCCGGCACCGTCGGGGTGGACACCGTTTCGGTGGCCGTCTCCGACCGCGGCGAGGGGATCCCCGACTCCGACCTGCCCAAGGTGTTCACCCGGTTCTTCCGCCGCTCCGAGGGCCGGCCCACCGGCTCCGGACTCGGCCTGTGGATAAGCCGGGGCCTGGTCGAATCCCACGGCGGCGAGCTGACCGCCGATTCAAAAGCAGGACACGGCTCGACGTTCCGGTTTACCCTGCCCCTCATCGACTTCGACCAACTCAACTATGACTGACATCGCCACCACCGCCAGGAACCTTCTCGACGCCGGTCTGGGCCGGCTGGCCTCAGCCGATGACCTCGAGTCCTTCGAGGTCATCCAACGCGACGTCCTCGGCAAGAAATCCGCTCTGGCCGCGCTCAACACCCACCTCCGTGACCTCACCCCCGAGCAGCGGCGGGAGGCAGGCGAGGCCATCAAGGCCACCCGCGACACCCTCACCGAGGAGGCGGCCCGGATCCGTGCCGTCCTCGTCGAGCGTCACCGGCGGGAACAGCTGGCCGCCGAGCGCATGGACCTGAGCGAGTTGGCCGCCGCCCCTGCCGGCCCCCCGCTCGCCTGGTCGGGGCGGGGCGCGGGCCACGCCCACCTCGTCACCTCCACCCGCGACGAGCTGGAGGACACCTTCGTCGCCATGGGCTTCACCGTGGCCGAAGGGCCCGAGGCCGAAACCGACTGGTACAACTTCGAGGCTCTCAACATGCCCCCCGACCATCCGGCGCGGGGCATGTGGGACACCCTCTACCTGCGGCTCGGCCAGCCCGGGCAGGTGCTGCTGCGGACCCACACCTCCCCGGTGCAGGTGCACCTGATGGAGTCCGGGAAGCTGCCGATCTACGCCGTGATGCCCGGCCGCTGCTACCGCCGTGACACGCCCGACGCCCGTCACCTTCCGGTGTTCCACCAGATCGAGGGTCTCGTCGTCGACCGGGGCATCACCTTCGGGGACCTGGCGGGGGTCATCGATGCGTTCACCGGGGCGTTCTTCGGGCCGGGGATGCACTCACGGCTACGCCCGTCCTTCTTCCCCTTCACCGAACCATCGGCGGAGTTCGAGGTCACCTGCCCCATCTGCGCCGGAGGCGGATGCCGCACCTGCAGCAACTCCGGCTGGATCGAGTTGGGGGGCTGTGGCATGGTCGACCCCAACGTGTTCCGGGCGGTGGGCATCGATCCCGAGGAGTACAGCGGGTTCGCCTTCGGCTTCGGCATCGACCGGCTGGCCCAGGTACGGGCCTCTCTGTCGGACATGCGGGCCCTGCTCGACAACGACGTTCGTTTTCTCTCCCAGTTCTAGGAACCAGACACATGCGCGCCCCCCTTTCCTGGCTACGCGACTACGCCCCTCTCGACGCGACTGTCGAACGGCTGACCGAAGTACTGTCCGAGCTGGGTCTCGTCGTCGACGGGGTCGAGCGGGTCGGGGAGGGCTTGGCCGACGTGGTCGTGGCCCGCGTCCTCGACATCCGGCCCCACCCCGACGCCGACCGGATCCGGTTGGTCGACGTGGACCCCGGCGACGGCGGACCCCTGCAGATCGTCTGCGGAGCGTGGAACTTCCACGTCGGTGACCTGGTCCCGCTGGCCCCGGTGGGAGCGGTTCTCCCCGGCGACTTCACCATCTCCAAACGCAAGATGCGCGGCCAGGTCTCCAACGGGATGCTCTGCTCGGCCCGCGAACTGGGGCTGCCCGAGCCGCCCGATGCCACCGACGGACTGCTGATCCTCACCCCCGATGTGGCTCCCGCCGGGACGCCGCTCACCGAGGCCCTGGGCATCGAGCCCGACGTGGTGTTCGACCTCGACGTGACCCCCAACCGTCCTGACGCCCTCTGCATGGCCGGAGTGGCCCGGGACCTGGCCGCCGCCCTCGGCGAGGAGTGGCACTGGCCCGACGGGCCCCCCCCTCCGCCTGTCGTCGAGACCGTCGGTGGGGCACCGGTAACGGTCGAAGCAGGCGACCTGTGCCCCCGCTTCACCGGCACCCTGATCACCTCCGTACCGAGCGGGCCGTCCCCGGCCTGGATGGCCCGCCGACTGGCCCTCGCCGGTATGCGACCCATCAGCGTGGTCGTCGACACGTCCAACTACGTGATGCTCGACGTCGGCCAACCCAACCACGCCTACGACCTGCGCCGCCTGGGCGGCGGCGGCATCCTGGTCCGCCGGGGCCGGGAGGGTGAGAAGCTCGAAACCCTCGACGGCGAGCAGCGCGACCTCGGGTCGGGGGACTGCGTGATCTGCGACGCCGCCGGATCCCCGGTCGGGGTGGGCGGCATCATGGGCGGGGCGTCGAGCGAGATCAGCTCCTCTACCACCGACGTCCTGCTCGAATGCGCCTGGTTCGAGCCGTCCGCCATCGCCGCCACCGGGAAGCGCCTGGGCCTGAGCTCCGAGGCCCGCACCCGATTCGAGCGCGGCGTCGATCCGAACGTGGCATTGCGGGCGGTGGAGCGCTTCTGCGCCCTGCTCGCCGCCACTCCCGGCGGCGAGGCCGTCCGGCGGGGGCCGACCAGCGACGTCTGCGACGCCTCCCTGCCGGCTGCCCCCCGCCTCACGCTGCGGACCCGACGGGTCAACCAGATCCTCGGCGTCGACCTCGACGGGGCCACACTGGAGTCCCTCCTTCGGCCCCTCGGCTTCCAGACCGATGCCGGCCCCGACGGCCTGACCGTGGCGGTGCCGTCGTGGCGCCTCGAGGTGAGCCGGGAGATCGACCTGATCGAAGAGGTCGCGCGGATGTGGGGGTACCACCGCATCCCCCGCACCGTGCCGGCCGGATCGGCCCGCCGCACCGGGGGTCTGACCGCCCCCCAGAAGCAGCGCCGCCGGGTCCGCCAGCTGCTCACCGGCGCCGGACTCGACGAGGCGTGGACCACCACCTTCCTCGGCCCCGGGGACCTCGAACGGGCCGGTCTCGATCCCGCCGCGGTGGAGGTGGAGAACCCCCTCGACCGCTCCGAGTCCCTGCTCCGGACGTCCCTGCTCCCGGGCCTGCTCAAGGCCTTGCGCTTCAACGTCGACCGCCAGCTCGAGGATCTGGCCCTGTTCGAGATCGGCCGGGTGTTCGCCCCGCCGGCCGGAGATTCGATCCTGCCCGACGAGTCCGAGCAGCTGGCCGTGGTCCTCCTTCCGCCGCCGGGCGGGGCCCCCACTGCGGCGGTGACCTCTGCGGTGCGGACCTGGCAATGGCTGGCCGAGGCCCTCCGTATCAGTGGCTCCTCCCTGGAGGCGGTCACCGTGGCCGGGCTGCACGCCGGGCGGGCCGCTCGGATCACTGCGGGGCCGGTCGGGCTCGGCGAGGTGGGGGAGGTCGATCCGGCCGTCGTCGACGCCTACGGCCTGAGCGGCCGGGTCGGGTGGCTGCGGCTCGGGATGGACCAGCTGCTCGACGCCCCCCGACGACCCGGGCAAGCCGCCGACGTCAGCCGCTATCCCGCCGCCGACATCGACCTGGCTTTCGTGTTGTCCGACGAGGTTCCGGCGGGGTCCCTCCTGGGGGCGGTACGCGCCGCAGGAGGGGAGCTGCTCGAGGATCTGAGCCTCTTCGACGTCTATCGCGGCGAGCGCCTGGGGGAGGGGCGGCGCAGCCTGGCCGTGCGGGCCCGCTTCCGGGCCATGGACCGCACCCTCTCCGACACCGAGCTGCAAGCGGCCCGGGCATCTTTGATCGACGCCGCGTCGGCGGTGGGCGCCGAGCTTCGGGCCTGACCGGGGGGCACCGAGGCCTGACCGGAAGGTGCGGGCGGGCCTGACCGGAAGGTGCGGGCGGGCCTGACCGGGGGGCACCGAGGCCTGACCGGAAGGTGCGGCGAGCCTGAGCTGTCCGTTAACTCCACCGGTGGACGCATCTTTATGCAGGTGTGTGTATAGTGTTTGGGTGCTCAACGTGGGAGTGTTCGGAGCGTCGGGGTTCGGCGGTGCAGAATTGCTGCGCCTGCTCGCCGGGCATCCGCAGATGGACCTGAAGCTGGCCACCGCCGACACGCAGGCCGGCGGCCGGGTGGCCGACCTCTACCCGAGCCTGGCTGCGGCCTACCCCGACACCGTCTTCGCCGACGCCGCACCCGAGGCCGCCGACGGGCTCGACCTCGTGTTCCTGGCCTTGCCCCACGGAGCCTCGCAGGGCCTCGTACCAGAGCTGCGCAAGCGGGCCGGGGTGGTGGTCGACCTGGCCGCCGACTTCCGCCTGAAGGACCCGGCGCTGTATCCCGCCTGGTACGGCGAGGACCACCAGCACCCGGAGCTGCTGGCCGAAGCGGTGTTCGGTCTACCCGAACTGTTCCGCGCCGACCTGCCCGGCGCCACCTTGGTGGCGGCCGCCGGGTGCTACGTCACCGCCGCCTCGCTGGCCCTGGCCCCGCTGGTCCGCCAAGGAGTCGTCGAGGCCCAAGGGGTGATCGTCGACGCCGCCAGCGGGGTCTCGGGAGCAGGTCGGGTGCCCAAGGCCAACACCCACTTCAACACCGTCGACGAGGACTTCACCGCCTACGGGCTGCTCCGCCACCGCCACACACCCGAAATGGAGCAGGCCACCGGGGCCTCCATCCTCTTCACCCCTCACCTGGCCCCGATGAACCGGGGCATCCTGGCCACCTGCTACGCCCGTGCCACCGATGGGCGCGACCCGCTGGAGGTCCTGGCCGACGCCTACCGTGGGGAGCCGTTCATCGTGGTCAGCGACCGCCCGCCGTCCACCAAGGCCACGCTCGGCTCCAACAGCGCCCACCTGACGGCCCGCGTCGACCGGCGCACCGGCTGGGTCATCACCATGTGCGCCCTCGACAACCTCACCAAAGGCGCCGCCGGCCAGGCCATCCAGTGCGCCAACGCCGCCCTCGGCCTACCCGAGACGGCGGGCCTCCCGGTCGTCGGGGTGTACCCGTGAGGCCGCCCGCCGGACCCCCCGCCCACGAGGCCGCCGATGGGGCCGCCGATGGGGCCGCCAACTCGCCGGCCGACAAGGCCGCCGTCCTCGTGGAGGCGCTCCCTTACATCCGCCGGTTCTGGGGACTCACCGTCGTCATCAAGTACGGGGGCAACGCCCTGGCCGCCTCCGACGCCGATCTCGACCCCCTCGCTACCTTCGCCACCGACGTGGTGATGATGCGCTCGGTCGGGATGCGACCCATCGTGGTCCACGGCGGAGGACCCCAGATCGGCGAGATGATGAGCCGGCTCGGCAAGGTTCCCCGTTTCATCGACGGACTCCGGGTCACCGACGCAGAGACCCTCGACATCGCCCGGATGGTCCTCGTCGGCAAGGTCAATCGTGACATCGTCAGTGCGATCAACGTCCACGGAGCTCTGGCCGTCGGCGTGTCCGGCGAGGACGCCGGCCTCCTCAACGCCGAGGCCCGTCATCCCGATCTCGGTTTCGTCGGCGACGTGGCATCGGTCAACCCCGACCTCCTGCTGCGCCTCATCGCCGAGGACCTGATCCCGGTCGTGGCGACCATCGGCAGCGACGAGTCCGGACAGTCCTACAACATCAACGCCGATACCGCCGCCGGCGCTCTCGCCGCCGCGGTCGGAGCCGCCAAGCTGGTTTACCTCACCGACGTGGACGGCATCCGCACCGACCGCCACGACCCGGCCACGCGCCTGTCGCGGGTCACCACCGCCGACCTGGACGCCATGATCGCGTCGGGGGCCGTCGACGGCGGCATGATCCCCAAGGTGCGGTCCTGCATCGAAGCCGTCCTCGGAGGCGTCGCTTCCGCCCATGTCCTCGACGGGAGCGCCCCCCACGCCCTCCTGCTCGAGATATTCACCCACGAAGGAGTAGGAACCATGGTGGTGCCCTCATGAACCTCATGAACACCTATCCACCCCAGCCGGTCACCTTCGTGCGCGGCTCGGGCAGCCGGCTCTGGGACGATCAGGGGCGCAGCTACCTGGACTTCCTCTCCGGACTGGCGGTGACGTCGCTCGGCCACGCCCATCCCGACGTGGCCGCCGCCATCTGCGACCAAGCGGCGACCCTGCTGCACACGTCCAACCTGTTCGCCACGGTGCCCCAGCGGGAAGTGGCGACGACCCTGGACCGCCTCGTGGATGCCGGCGGGGGGCGGGTCTTCTTCTGCAACAGCGGCGCCGAGGCCAACGAGGCGGCCATCAAACTGGCCCGCAAGTGGGGTGGCCGGGGCCGCCACGTGGTGGTCAGCGCCTACGGGTCGTTCCACGGCCGGACCCTCGCCACCCTGCACGCGACGGGGCAACCGGCCAAGCACGAAGCCTTCCAACCGCTCCCGGAGGGCTTCCGCCACGTCGCCTGGCAGGACATCGACGACCTCGACCGGGCCATCGACGGCACCGTCGCCGCGGTCCTGCTGGAACCGGTACAGGGCGAAGGTGGGGTTCAGCCGGCCGGAGCCGACTACTTCCGCGCCGTACGGCAACTCTGCGACGAGCGGGGGGTGCTGATGATGGTCGACGAGGTGCAGACCGGCCTCGGGCGTACCGGCGAGTGGTTCGCCTTTCAGCACTACGGGGTGCGCCCCGACGTGGTCACCATGGCCAAGGCCCTCGGCAACGGTGTCCCCATCGGCGCCTGCTGGGCCCGCTCCGACGTCGCCGACGCCTTCGTTCCCGGTGACCACGCCACGACCTTCGGCGGACAGCCACTGGCTGCGGCCGCGGCCCGGGCCGTGCTGGCCGTCATGGAAGCCGAGGACGTCCCGGCCCGGGCCAGGCGCGCCGGAGAACGACTGAACCGAGCCCTGGAGGGCGTGCCGGGCGTAGTGGGTGTGCGGGGCCTCGGCCTGCTCGTCGCCGCCGAGCTGGAGCCCGGCCGTCCCGCCGGGGAGGTGGCGTCAGCCGCGCTCGAAGCCGGCCTGGTGGTGAACGCCGTGACCCCGACCGCCCTGCGCCTGGCTCCGTCACTCCTGGTGACAGATGACGAGATAGATGAAGCGGTGTCGATCCTGGCCAAGGTGACGGCGTGAGCTCCGACCGCAGACACCTGCTCGATCTCGACGATCTGACCCCGGGCGAGCTCGAAACCATCCTCGATCTCTGCTCCCCCGAGCGGGCCGAGCCGGTCCTGGCCGGCAGGGGCGTGGCCCTCATCTTCGAGAAGCCCTCCAATCGCACCCGTAACGCCTCGGAGATGGCGGTGGTCCAGCTCGGGGGTCACCCCGTGAGCATCCGGGGCGAAGAGATCGGCCTCGGTGTGCGCGAATCCGTGGAGGACGTGACGCGCGTCCTGGCCCGCTACCACGCCCTGATCGGCGCCCGGGTCTTCGACCACCGGCACCTCGAGCAGATGTCCGGGGTGGGGGAGGTGCCGATCGTCAACCTCCTGTCCGATCTGGCCCACCCCACGCAGGTCGTGGCCGACCTGCTCACGCTACGCCAGCGCTGGTCCAAGCTCGAGGGGCACACCATCGCCTGGGTCGGCGACGGCAACAACGTGGCCCGCAGCCTGGTCATCGGCGCCGCGCTGGCCGGTGTGTCGGTGCGACTGGCCTGCCCGGCCGGTCACGAGGTCGACCCCGTGGCCGTCGACGCGGCGCGGGCCCAGGGCGTGGAGGTCTACGAGACGTCCCGACCCGACGAGGCGGTAGAGGGCGCCGAGGCGGTCTACACCGACGTCTGGGTGTCGATGGGCCAGGAGCAGGAAGCCCGGAGCAAGGAGGACGCCTTCGCCGGCTACACCGTCACCACCGAGCTGATGGACCGCGCCGCGCCGGGTGCCGTCTTCCTGCACTGCCTACCGGCCCACCGGGGCATGGAGGTCGACGGCGCGGTCATCGACGGTCCGGCCAGCGTGGTGTGGGATCAGGCCGAGAACCGCATGCACGCAGCGCGGGCCGTCTTCCAGTGGCTCGTGACCCGATGAGGCTCTCGCGCGCCGCGCGCCAGCACCGCATCGTCCAGATCCTGGAGAAGTCGGCGGTGAGCAGCCAGCAGCAGCTCGTGGAGATCCTCGCCGAGGCCGGGGTGGAGGCCACCCAGGCCACCGTCTCGCGCGACCTGGAGGAGATCGGTGCGGTCAAGGTGCGGGCGGCCGGCGGGGAATCGGTCTACGCCGTGCCCGACCTGCCGAAGGACCGGGTGGCCCCCGAGGAGCACCTGCGGAGGGTCCTCGGGGACTGGGTGGTCGAGGTGGCCTGCTCGGCCAACCTGGTGATCGTCCGTACGCCGCCCGGTTCGGCCCACGTAGTAGCGTCCGCCCTCGACCGGGCCGGCCTCCCCGAGATACTCGGAACGGTCGCCGGTGATGACACCATCCTGGTGGTGGCCGTCGAGACGGTGGGAGGAGCGGGCCTGGCCGACCGGCTCAGCTCGCTGGCGGGGTTGTGAGTCGCTGAACATGCATTTTTCTCCTGGAGGAGCTTCTACGGTGCCCAGACGGTCGACAGAGCGTTCACTCCGCCATCTCCAGGCGGTGGGGGAGGCCCGATGACCCTCTGGCAGGGTCGTTTCGGCGACGGGGGGCCGGCTGAGGAGCTCCTCGCCTACACCGTCAGCCTGGACTACGACTCCCGCCTGGCCGCCGACGACATCGCCGGTTCCAAGGCCCACGTCAAGGGGCTAACCGCAGCCGGGATCCTCGATGACGCCGACGCCCAGATCCTGCGCGCCGCGCTGGACCGGGTGGCCGACGAGATATCGACCGGCTCGCTCGTGTTCAAAGCCGGCGACGAGGACATCCACACCGCAATCGAGAGACGGGTCACCGAGCTGGCCGGCGCCCTGGGGGCCCGCCTGCACACCGGCCGGAGCCGCAACGACCAGGTGGCCACCGATCTCCGCCTGTTCACCAAGAGGGAACTGCGGACGGTGGCCATCCGCCTGCTCGACCTCCAGCGGGTGCTGCTGACCCGAGCTGAGCAGGTCGGCGACGCCTACCTGCCGGGCTACACCCATCTCCAGAGGGCCCAGCCGGTGCTTCTGGCCCATCACCTGCTGGCCCACGGCTGGGCCCTCGGGCGCGACATCGACCGCCTCGAGGATGCCCGCACCCGGCTGGACGTTTCTCCCCTCGGGGCCGGCGCCCTGGCCGGCTCGTCGCTGGCCCTCGACCCGCGACTCACGGCGGGTGAACTCGGCTTCGCCACCTGCTTCGAGAACTCCCTCGACGCCGTCTCGGACCGCGACTTCGTCGCCGAGTCGCTTTTTGCCCTGACCCTCGCCGGGATCCACCTGTCGCGGATGGGTGAGGAGATAGTGCTGTGGTCGAGCGACGAGTTCGGCTTCATCACCCTCGACGACGCCTACGCCACGGGGAGCTCCATGCTGCCCCAGAAGAAGAATCCCGACATCGCCGAGCTGGCGAGAGGCCGGGCCGGACGGCTGATCGGCAACCTGACCGGATTTCTCGCCACCCTGAAGGGTCTGCCCCTCTCGTACAACCGGGATCTCCAAGAGGACAAGGAGCCGCTCTTCGACGCCTTGGACCACATGTCCCTGGGCGCAGCGGCGATGGCGGGCATGATCGCCACGGCGACTTTCAACCTGGACCGGATGCAGGCCGCCGCCGACACCCCGTTCGCCGCTGCGGTCGACCTGGCCGAGTGGCTCGTCGAAGGGGGTATGCCCTTCCGGGAGGCCCACGCCGTGGTGGGCGGGCTGGTACGCGACGCCCTCGAGCGGCGGGTGCCCCTCGGCGAGTTGGTGGAGGCCCACCCGGCGCTCGGAGCCGAGGCCCTGGCCCTGCTCGAGCCGGGGGTGGCCGTCACCCGGCGTACCACCAGGGGTGGGGCCGGACCCGGTCCGGTCGCCGTCCAGCTGCAGCGCTTCGCTACGGTCCTGGCCGACACGGCGGTCCGGCTTGGTACCGCTTGACCGTTCTCTCCTGGCCCGACCGGCGCCGGTCGTGGCGCCGCGGCTCCTCAACAAGCTGCTCGTGGGCGAGGACGGACGGACCGGTCGAATAATCGAGGTCGAGGCCTACGACGGCGAGCACGACCCGGCGTCGCACGCCTACCGGGGCCGGACGGCCCGCAATGCCGTCATGTTCGGACCGGCGGGGCACCTCTACGTCTACTTCAGCTACGGCGTCCACTGGTGCGCCAACGTGGTCACCGGCGTCGACGGGTCCGCCTCGGCGGTGCTCCTGCGGGCCCTCGATCCCGTCGCCGGGCTGGACCTCATGCGCGCCGCTCGCTGGCGGAACCAGAAGCGCCAGGTCGACCGCGACCTGTGTCGGGGTCCGGGCCGGCTCACCCAGGCTATGGGCATCGAGGGGACGGCCGACGGCCTCGATTTGTGCTGTCCCGAGAGCCGCTGGTTCCTGGCCTCGGACGGCACGCCGCCACCGCGCCACCCCCAATCGTCGGGTCGGATCGGGATATCCGCCGCCGTCGAGCGACAGTGGCGCTGGACCGTCCCCGAACACCCCGGGGTGTCTCTGAACCCGTCGCGCGCAGGAGACCGGAGCCGGCGCGGCGAAGTTCACTGAGACCGAAGCGTCCCACCTCGATCCGGGCTCTACGGGTAACGGCGAGGTGGGGCGACTCGGGCCCACCTGGCCATGATCCACGACGACCCCGACGCCCCGCCCCCGACCTGTCGGCCCCGGACGGTGGGCGGTCCGAGGCGGGGGGTCGGTGATGGGCGAGGCGGCAAGTTGTCCCGGATCCTGGGCACCGCCATCGTGGTGATGCTGACCACCGAGATCGTCGCAGTGACACTCCTGCGGTCAGGGCCGCCCGCCCCTGCGACGGCCTCTGCAGCTGCGACGGCCTCTGCAGCTGCGGCGGCTGGGGGTGCGGGTGCGGCTGGGGGTGAGGGTGCGGCGGCCGGTTCCATCGGATCCCGAGCCGCAATGGCCGCCAACGCCGTGCTGCCCCAACCGAGCTCAGGCCGCCTACCCGATGTGGCCCCCGCCGGGACCCTTCACTCGCCGGACGCAGTGGTCATGCTCGACGCCCCGCTCCGCGCGCGCCAGCGCCAGCGGTTGGAGCAGTTGCCCGGCATCTCCGATCTGGTCACCGCCGACTCGGGGACGGTTACCGAGAGCGGGGCGCCGGTAGTGGCTTTCGGCGTGGACCCCGGAGCCTTCCGGAACTTCGCGCCACCGGCCAGTGCGACCTCCGATCGGCTCTGGCGCTACTTGGCTGGGGGCGCCCTCGTCGCCTCCTACGAAATGGCCAGAGATCGGTCACTCACGCTGGGCGCACCCACAGAACTGATCCCGGGCCCAGGGTCACGGGATTCGATGGTTCGGGGCTGGCTGGGCGCGTTCGCCGCTGTCGGCTTACCCGGCGTCGACATGCTCGTCGACCGACACTTCTCGCAGGACCTGGGCCTCACTCCGAACTCTGCGGTGGTGATCTCGGCGCCGAGCGTGGCCGGGTCGACTCTTGAGTCCGAGTTGCGCGCCGCTCTACCCGATGGAGCCGTGGAGCTCCTGCGTCCCGACCAGTTGCCGGCCATCCCGGCGGGCACCCAAGTCGGCTGCAGCACTCGCCAGAGGATTGTCGCCGCTGCCCTCTCCCGAGTCGGGCTTCCCTACGAGTGGGGTGCGTCCGGTCCCCTGGCCTTCGACTGCTCCGGGCTAGTCCAGTGGTCCTACCGCCAGGTCGGCATATCCCTGCCCCGGGTCGCCGACGAGCAGTATCTGTCCGGCAACCACATACCCTTGGCCGACGCCCAACCTGGGGACCTGCTGTTCTGGGCCTATGACCCCGGCGATCCCGGATATGTCGACCACACGGCCATCTACCTGGGCGGCGGCATGATGGTCGTAGCTCCCCACGCCGGCCAGGCCGTCCAGGTGGATCCGGTGTCTGAAGCCGACTTCGTCGGAGCGTTGTCCGTGATCGTTCGGGCCTGACCTCGCCGCCTTCCTCGCCGCCTTCCCCTCTGCCGGCTGGCATCGGACCGCCACTGACCGCCACGGCCGGCTGAGGGGCCGAGGAGCACGGCCACATGGGTATGGCCGCGCCGGGCCAGAAAGGCAGTGGGCAGTCGGAAAGTGGGCGTTGGTGATCAGGATCGCTGGGTTGGCCCTTGACACGCAGCGTTCGGGGTCGGGCCGGAGCCGTCACCTCCGAGAGCGGTGCGGTCCCGCTTGCGAGGGACCGACGAACCAAAGTGAATCCACGAACGAGAGCGAGTCTGCGGTCCAAACCCGGTCGCAGATTCACCTTCGTTCGCAGATTCGCCCTCGTTCCCTCGTCCGGCCCTCGCACGGTCGTCGCCCACTCCCAGCGGCACCGCCCGGCGACCCCGTCCGGCCCTCGTCCGGCCTTCGCACGGTCGTCGCCCACCCCCAGCGGCACCGCCCGTCGACCTCGTCCGGCCCTCGTCCGGCCCTCGCACGGCCCTCGTCCGGCCTTCGCTCGGTCGTCGCCCACCCCCCGCGGCACCGCCCGACGACCTCGTCCGGCTTCCGGTCGCATCGATCCACCCGAACCTCCCCGTTGCCACGCACCCCCGCAGACGTTCCAGGCCGACTGGCGTTCACCTCGACGTAGTGTTAGGTTCATCTGGCTTCGCAAGAACCGCCCGCCGCTCGAAAAGTTCGGAACACTTCGACTTGACAGCAGCGGACAGAGCGGATACTTTGAGAAGCCGCCCCAAACGGTCCTCTAGGACCGGGAAGGGCAACCGTCCGCCGGTGACGCCCAGCAGGCTCTGCCTGATGAGTATCAGCGTCGGATCAGCAAGGGAAGCGCACCTCCGACCTTATGGTTGTGTGCGCCCCGAGCGGTGCTCCTTGAAAACGGAACAGAGGAAGTTAAAAGCTAGTGCGGGCATCCTGCACAGAGGCTTCGGCCAAGTGCATGGTGTCAACCAATTCAAGCATTAGACGGACAACAAATCCGTCCGATGCCAGAGCTATGAGATCGCCAGATCTCGTAGCACTCAACAACAAGATTTCAGTCGGTTCGCCGATTGTAAGTCTCGATGGAGAGTTTGATCCTGGCTCAGGACGAACGCTGGCGGCGTGCTTAACACATGCAAGTCGAACGAGGTTCATCCCTTCGGGGAGAAGACCTAGTGGCGAACGGGTGAGTAACACGTGAGCAACCTGCCCCGAAGACTGGGATAACAGCGGGAAACCGCTGCTAATACCGGATACCCCCACCGGCCCTCATGGGCTGATGAGGAAATGGATTCCGCTTCGGGAGGGCCTCGCGGCCTATCAGCTTGATGGTGGGGTAACGGCCCACCATGGCGCCGACGGGTAGCTGGTCTGAGAGGACGATCAGCCACACTGGGACTGAGACACGGCCCAGACTCCTACGGGAGGCAGCAGTGGGGAATCTTGCGCAATGGGCGAA